>NZUJ01000031.1 GCA_002701295.1 Ponticaulis sp.
CGGCGTGCGCCCTCGCCCACGACCTGTGACCGAAGATGGTGGTCCGCCCGCCTTCGCCAGATCATCTCTCGATTTCAATCAGGTCAATATGATCATCTATCCCGATCGGTTTTCCCGCGCTCTGGCAGACGCTGGAGAAACAGAACTTCGTCGCACTAGCGGGTATGTGAATGATCATATCGGCGTTGAAGTACCTGATCTTGAACTGGCGCTCGACATTTTGCGTCAGGATGACGTTGAGGTTCTGGAAGGGATTTCTGATGTCGCCTCCGGGGTGCGGCATGCCTATATTCTGGGCCCGGACAATATGGTGATTGAGCTTCTGGAAATAGATCAGCCCTGAGGATCGCTTCGCCCTAATCAGCGCTTGCCTCTACGGCGCCACCGGCCATAAAACCATTGAGGAATAAACAGTTTATCCGACAATCGTGCCGGTCAGGAGAGTTGCATGCCAGTCTTTCAGGTCAATCAGAAGCGCGTCCTTTTTATGCATGTCCCGAAGGCTGGTGGCTCAACGATTGAAGACCTGTTCAAAGAATGGCCTATGGCTTTCCATTCTCAGGTCGCGCCGGCCGGCATGAAATGTACGCCTCAGCATCTCAGTTATACGGACATCCGCGTTCTGCTTGGCGGAATCGGGTGGGATTACGGCTTTGCTGTTGTCCGTAACCCCTACGACCGGGCAGAAAGCGAATACCGTTTCCGGACTGAAATGAACATGAAGCGCTATGACAAGCGCCCGGATTTCTCACTCTGGCTGGACCGTCAGCTCGACCTGTTTGAGAAAAATCCGTTTCTCTTTGACCATCATTTCCGCGCACAAGTCGCCTTTACCGGCAAGGACATCGAAATCTTCAAACTGGAAGACGGCATGGACCAGATCGTAACGCGGATTTCAGAACAAGTTGGCGTGGCTCTGGATTATGATGGCAAGGTCATCAACAAGGCTGAAAACTATGAAGAGCTGACCTGGGATCCGGATTTACTGCACAAATTCAACAAGGTTTATCGACCAGACTTTCGTCAGCTCGGGTATGAAATACGCGAGCCTTAGGCCGAAATCTGAACCCAGAGCACTTTCGCATGTGCAACCGCCCATGCCTCACAACGGCGCAGACCGCACCGAAAATCTGGTAAATTCCGCGCCCTTTTGTGCGTAAAATCTAAGGCGGAAGCCATCAAACTGAAGCCCCGAAGGCAGGATCAGGCTTACGTCATTTTGCCCTGCCTCCAAGTCCAGATTAAACAATCTCCCGACCTCCCAACGCTCGGCCTCTTGTTGTCCAGCCAATGGAGGGAGTACAAAGCTGACTTCGGTAGCCTCCGCAGCGGTAACGTTCAGCTTGATACAACGCATCTGGTTCGTGTCGACCGTTGGCAATGACACTTGGATTTCGGGATTCGGACGGTTTGCTCTCAGCTGATCGCCCGTCACATCGATATCGTTTCCTCTAGCCTCGAATTTCAGCGTTTTCGATGCTGAAAAGTCGCAGGTTTCCGACGCTTTCTTGAGATTGAGCTCCAGTATGGGATTGAAAAACCTGCCCCGTGCGCCCCAGGAATCAGAAAGGCGTGCAATCAAAAATCGTTCAACAGAGTTCAGAACCAGCAAGTCGGGATTCTTGCCAATTTCAGCGAACATTTGGCGACGATCGCTCGGAAAATTCATACTCAATATCTTTGCCTGACGGCCGAAAGCGGCTGTCACGTGGCCTCGTGCAAATCCATAGAAAGAGTCGTGAATCACTAATCTCCGGCCGGGAAACCTGATCGGCCAGTCAGAATTTTCGTCGCTCATCACGTCATCATTCAGGGCCGGACCCGTTTCAATATACTCCACCATCAGAATATTCTGAGTTGTCGACATTGATCTTTCGACCGTGCGGTCTGGAGACACCTCAAGAGGCTGAGGCACGTATACCGCGTCCGGGCGCTCAATTGCGGCCTTGATCTGATAAAATGCGAGTGCTGAGCCGACATCATTCCAGTGCGTATTGTTTTTGAAGTAGTATGGTCCGGGCGTGCCGAGCTCTTCCTTCATAACCTGTGAGTGATCTACAAACCGAGGCAGTCGTTTTTCAAAGACCTCAATCAGTAAGGGTTCGTTCTGTTCCTGACATTGTGAATATGCCCGAACCGCATTGTTTAACCCCTGAGCTTCAACACGAACCTTATTGGGAGACATTGAATAGATAACATGGGTCCCGACCGTTTCCGCCATTGCCTGCAAAACTGCCGCACCGTTCGCTGCGTTCAGAGTATTTGTATAGTAGTCGTGTCCGCAGTCTGACATGTGAAATTGCGGCTTATAAAAAAGCCAACCATCCCGCCCCGTAATCAGGTCATCTGTATCGACATGCCGGAACACGTAAAACATCAGATTATTGCGCGCCGAGATTGACTGCTCAGTTAAGACTGATCGTTCAAACAATGCATCGGATACGTAGGACAGGTCTTCGGCTTTACCGGTCGCCAGGCGTGCAGAAACATCTTTAAGCGGCTTAACCCGCGTGTTTCCGATCCGGTCATTTTGCGGAAGTACGAGTAGCGACCCCATTGGAGCAACGAGCCAGAAAACGAATAAAACAATGAGAGCAATGCGCATCGTCACCAGCTCCTAAAACTGGAAGTACAAGAACGGACTGAAGTTCGTCGCAAGTGACGCAACCGCAACGACAACCATGCTGATCAGAATGTAGGCGAAGCAAAGCCATTTCCAGCCTGCCAGATGCATCCGATCTTCGAGCCAGACGCCGACTGGTTTCTCAGTCCATTTGATGAAGGACAGACACCCAACGAGTGTTGCCAGAACGGCGCTCGGTGTCAAAGCAGCCCAGATTTCGTTCGGCATGGTAAAAGCATCTTCGCCCAAAGGCATCGCGAGCGCTGAGATAAACGTCCAGGCCTGATCAATCGAACCTGCACGGAAGATAATCCAACCCACGATCACAACAGGCAGCAAATAGATGTATCTGGCTAATTCAGACCCAAGCCGTCTGGCATTGTTTCCAAACACGGCGCGTTCCAAAAGAATGAATGCACCGTGATAGAGACCCCAGATCACAAAAGTCCAGGCGGCACCGTGCCAGATACCCGTTGCAGCAAAGACGATCATCAAATTCACATAAAGCCGCCAAGGCGCGACGCGATTGCCGCCAAGCGAAATGTACAGGTAGTCCCGGAACCAGTTCGACAAGGTGACGTGCCAGCGGCGCCAGAATTCTGTGATTGACCTGCTCTGGTAAGGCGCTTTGAAGTTCTCCGGGAAGCGGATGCCGAACATCTTCCCAAGCCCGATGGCCATATCGGAATAGCCAGAGAAATCGAAGTAGATCTGAATGGTGTAGGCTGTCGCCCCAATCAGGGCTGTAAGAAAACCAACTTCGCTATTATCCAGGCCAAAACAGGCGTCAGCAATTCGGCCGGCATTATCTGCGATGATCAGCTTCTTCATCAGGCCATGAAGAAAACGAAGAATGCCTTCGGAAAAACGCGATGGACTTTGATGATCTGCCTTGAAGTCATCGTCGACATCTTTGTAGCGAACAATCGGTCCGGCAATCAGCTGCGGAAAGAATGACAGGTAGGCACCATAGCGCAACAAATTGCGATCGGCCTTCACCTCGCCGCGATAGACATCCACGACATAGGAGACCGCCTGAAAGGTGAAGAAAGAAATACCCGCCGGCAAGGCAACATTCAAAAAGGACCCAAGATCCGACTCTGCGGAAATCCCGACATTCTTCGCGATAAAAAACGAGTACTTATAGAACAGTAGCGGCAGAAAGAGCGTAATGAGCGATACGGCGAGTATCCATGGGCTCTTATGGCGATCCAGCCAGAGGCCAGCCAGATATGACAGTATTATACAGGCGGCCAGCACCCAGATAATGATGCCTGCCGAATAGAAATAGAAAAGAAAGCTAAGAACGAGGATCGAGATGAAGCGGAGCTTCACCTTGCTCAACAACAGTATGACTGCCAGCGCAATCGGCAGGAACAAAAACAAGAAAGCGCGGTCAGAAAAAACCATGCCCACCCCCGAACACAAAACTCTGACATGATGCCTATCAGAAGGCCTCTGCGACGAAAACGAATTTCACGCGTTTCGGATTCTACCCATTAAAAAGCCCTGATCAGCTTCGTCCAGGCTGATCAGGGCTGAAGATTTGAGCAGAAATTGGGTTACTGACCGCCACCAGCAGCCATTTTCTCCATGGTTTGTGCAGCAAGTTCATCGCGTGTGAGATCCGGAGGAATGATTGGCGCATCCGGGCCAGCAAAAATAAATCCATGCTCTCCACGAACAATGCCCTGTTCAACAGAAACGCTTGAGAACTTCACCGCGATCTCAATCGGCGCCCAAGGCTCAGCGGTTGGAGCATTCCTGAAAGAAGTCGCAAGTTGAACCTGCTCGCTGGCATCTTCGAGCATGACATAGGCTGGAACCGCACTCACGCGCATTGCGTATGAGATATGCGTCTTCTCACCATCAGTGCCTTCCGGACTGTAATCAGCATTGCGCTTCAAAGCATACCAAAGGCTCGGCAGCTCGATCCAGGTTAGAGACTCGATCACTGTGCCGCGTGCGTCCACCAGCTGATCATGCACTGGCTCCCACGGGCGATACCCACCCACAAGCCCGGTGAGTGTACCATCTTCATTCATCGACAAATCCAGCTGAGCCTTCAAAAGCTGAAGTTCCTTGGTGTAGCTCGGATCACGAATCCAGACTTCATCCATGGCCTTCGTTGAAATGATCCGTCCATTTTCGGTGCGGGCGTCAAACAAGGCCTCGAACTTGGCGTTCGGTTTGACGGTGAAGGTATAGTCCCGTGCAATATCGCCATTGCCGTCTTTCACGAGCGCCTCTGGGCTATCGTAGAAGGCAACCGTTACGTTGTCGTCGTTCATTGGGTCTTCGCCTTCGCCAGACACTACGATCGCGACCGTCCAGCTGCCTTCGCGCATCCGGTCATTCCAGGACTCTGCAACATAACTCCGGCGTTCAGGGCCGCGATAATATTTCCAGCAGCCCGTCGTGCGGTAAAATTCGTTGTCGATACCCGGCACTCCGTCTGGGCTGACAAAACCGGTCTTCGGATTGCCGTCCAGGTCAAACCCTTCAGAAATCTCTCCCGACACACCGACCAGTCCCGGATCTGGATAGGTCCACGGCTCCATGAAGACGTTTGCGCGACCTTCACCGCGGAATGCCATCTGGTTCTGGCCGTGATTTGGCACGCGGTAAGGGTGCTCAGGATGAAGGAGCCATTTTGCTTCTTCTTCAGTATAGCCAGATCGAACCAGCACTTCTTCCCAGTCAATCTCAGGATTGGTGCCCGCCGGGCAGTCTGTTCCAGGATATGTGATCCCGGTGTCGGCACCGTAATAGTGTGCCGGTTCGTACCATTCGATCACATAGCTTTTGGACCAGTCAGCAAGGGCTGGAGCTGATAAGCCGGCCGCGGCCAGAGTTAAAGAGATTAAACGCGAAGCTAGTTTCATTTTCTTCCTCCCGCGGTCGGAACGCCAGGTCTCTGCTGGCGCTCTTCACGATTTTGTCGAATTTCGCCGGGCGATCACTGTCCGCCTGACGCAGCCGACTTCTGAGCGGCCAGACGGGACTTCAACTCTTCACGCGTCACGGTTGGTGGCACAATCGGCGCATCAGGCCCAGCCAGAATGACGCCATCCTTGTCCGGAACAATCCCATCTCGTGTGAACGAACGATAAGGCCGTTCAGGGCCCTCGACGGCGATATCCTTGAAAGACGCGACCTGCGTGAGTTCTTCGTCCGCATCAGGATGCATGACATACGCTTCCACGGCCTCAACACGCATAGCGAACGATATATGGGTCTTCTCGCCATCAGCCCCTTCCGGGCTATAATCGGCATTGCGCTTCAGAGCGTACCAAACGCCAGGCAGGTTTACCCAGGTCAGAGATTCAATCACCGTACCGCGTGCCCGCACCCAACCTTCATAGACTGGCTCCCATGGACGGTAGCCCGCGAACACACCAGTTAGTCGGCCGTCATCTTCCATCTTCAAATGGACTTGTGCCTTCAGAAGCTGAAGTTCCCGGTTATAGCTCGGGTCGCGCATCCAGACCTCATCCATCGGCTCGGTCGAGATGATCTGTCCGTCCACTGTTTTCGCGTCAAAAATGGCTTCGAACTTTTTGTGTGGCGAGACGATAAACGTATAGTCTGTCGCAATCTCACCATTGCCGTCTTTCACCAGCGCATCTTGGCTGTCGTAGAAAGCAACTTTAACGTCATCGTCATTCATCGGGTCATCGCCTGACCCGGAAACAACAATTGCCACGGTCCAACTGCCTTCACGCATGCTGTCGTTGAACGTCATTGCGCCAGACGAAAGCCGATCCGGACCACGATAAGTTTTCCAGCACCCTACCGTTCGATAGAATTCGTTATCGATGCCTGTCCGCCCGTCCGGGCTTGTGAAGCCATTGCCCTTATCGCCGTCGAGATCCACGCCCTGGGAAATCGTGCCAGAGACGGGAGTCAGACCGGGATCGGGATAAGTCCATGGCTGGGTGTATACATTCGCCCGGCCCTCGCCACGGAATGCCATCTGGTTAGAGCCGTGGTTCGGCAGGCGATATGGGTGGTTCTGATCCCGAAGCCATTCGGCTTCTTGTTCGGTATAGCCCGCATCAATCAGAACCTTGATATGATCAATCTCCGGATTGCTACCTGCCGGGCAGTCTGTTCCAGGATCAACGATCCCGGTGTCAGTGCCATAATAGTGAGCCGGCTCATACCATTCTATGACATAAGATTTGTGCCAGTCAGCCATGGCACTGCCGCAGCCAAGGCTGCTAACCAGCGCGGCAGCGGCGACAGTTTTCAGACTAAATCGCATTGTCTCCCCCCTGGGAAACAACCTCTTCGATCAGCTTGGACGATTTCATCGCGCCAACACCAAACTCACCGGCAGATGCACCGGCAAGCTCCATAGCCGTCAGAGATAGTCTGGAGACAGGCTCCCCTTCCATGCGGACGTGCTGTCCGGCTTTGTGTCGTCCCCCAGCCTTGCCTGCAAAGAATACCGGAATGTTCTCAAGCGAGTGAATTTTCGCATACCCTGTATCGCTGAAGGCCATAACGAGGCTGTTGTCGAGAACAGTGCCATTGCCTTCTTCGATCGCGTTTAGCTCTTCGAGGAAAATCCCGAAGCCTTCCATCACAAGGCCTGCCAGCTTGCTGGTTTCTGGCTGATAGCCGAGTTCGGCATCGGTTGGCTCATCATGAGTGATCTGGTGATACGTCTTCGGTTCGCCCGCGATATAAGTCGTCGACGTTCCCGGCGTGTGAACGAAATTGAACACCCGGGTCTGGTTACACGCCAGACCCATGGCCAGAAGTTTCGCCATAATGCGCGTATTCTTGTTCACCACATCAATCGTGATCGACTTCTTGGATTCGGCGATTTCTTCAGGAATGACACAGGCTTCAGCAGCCGCAGGGCGCTCAAGCTGAATAGCCAGCTGGTTTTCGATCTCGCGGAGCGAGGTGAAATACTGGTCGAGTTTGATCTGGTCATTCCGGCCCACATCAGCCATCAGCGCCCGGCGCTGTTCACCAACAGCGGAAAGAACGCTTTTGCGCAGCATGATGTTCGCATCCGGGGCCCAGTTAGGGTCGTTCGGATCCTGGAAGCCCTCACCAAACAGACGTGTATAGAGCGCCAAAGGTGTTGTTTCCGGCGTCGCAAAGGCTGAGCCAGTCCGGGTCGAATAATTCGCCTTCGGGTCGCCGGTTGGTGTGATGTCCAGCTTTCGGAAGCGGGTCGTTGCGCCGATTGCGTCTGCGACCTTGTTGTCAAAAGATGGGCCAATCATTTCGCCGGTCCGGTCGGGTGCGCCACCGGCCAGGATTGACGCATGACCGCTCCAGTGAACAACATTCGGCTTGCCGTCACCGATCACACGAAAGCCCGAGAAAACCGACACTTTGTCTTTGAGAGCGCGAAAGGATTCGAGCTCTGGCATCATGTCATAATCATAACCGGTTTTCGTGGGCACCCAGCGACTGCCGCCTGCTGGCGTGTCGGTCAGCCCAAGCCCCCAGAAATAGGTTCCGAAGCGCGTCGGGATTGGCTGTCCGCCCGAAAGCGTTTCGCCGTGCGCGCCCATCCACTGATCAAGCAGAGGAAGTCCGAGGCAGACCGATGTGCCGCCTGTCAGCGCGCCTTTAAGCAGTGAGCGTCGGTTAAATCGTGTCATCAGTTTCCTCCACTTGCGGGGGCTTTAGTTGTTAAAGATGCTGAATCTGTGCGTGCCGACAGCCCTTCCGGCACTTCAACTTCATAGAATTTTGGATCTGTCAGAAGGCTTCTGAACAGGTCTTTGAGTTGGTATCCCGCGTCTGCAAACTCTTCTGTTTTTGAGTTCAGGAATTGGCCCTCGCGATAGTCATTCTTGCGACCTTTGCCGTACGCGTAGGCTTTCTGAACGACACAGGACACGACCTGCGGGTTGGATTTCATGTACTCGCCAACACCGGTTGCGCCGGAATATTCCTGACCAAAAATATCTGCGCTCACGTCAATCGGATCGCCATTTTCAAGGGTTCGGAACTGACCAAGACTATCAAAGTTCTCAAGCGCAAGGCCTGCCGGGTCCATCAGGATATGACAGGATGCACAAGTTGGGTCAGTCCGGTGCGCATCCAGTCTTTCGCGAACCGTACCTTCTTCAATTGCCTGTACTTTTGAGAAATCGACATCTGCTGGCGGGTCAGGAATTTTCGTGCACTGGAAAATTTCCTGGAGATGCTTGCCGCGAAGCGTTGGCGAAGAGCTCCCCGGGTGAGAGAACAGAGCCGCGAAACTGACCTGTGTCAAAATGCCAGAACGTTCTGTATCCTCATCGAACTCATAAGTTGTCCATTCCTCACGGGACGGATACGGCACGTTATAGACAGCCGCCAGTGTGCGGTTGAGGACAGTTTTCTTGGTCGTGAAAATATCGCGATAATCACCTTCATCATCAACAAGGTGCTGGATCAGAAAACGAAGCGTTTCCTCACGGGCGCTATCCGCCACTGCCTGAGAAAACTTTGGATAGGTCATCGTATCTTTTGTGAGTGTCTCAAAAGATTCGAAGTGCAGCATATCCGTGAAGAAGGCGCGGACGCCCAGATCAAAGCGCGGTGAGTCCAGAAGCCGCTCGACCTGCACGCTCAGGCCGTCCAATGTGTTGAGATCACCTCGCGCTGCGGCCTCAAGCAGTTCAGCGTCAGGCGGTGAATCCCACAGATAGAACGCCAGTCTTGATGCCTTCGAATAGGCATCCAGCTGGAAAGCATCGCTGTCATCTACCCGTTCAGCCACTTCCGTGCGGAAGAGGAATTCAGGAGAAATCAGCAGACTGGTCAGCGCATGTTCAAAGGCTTGGGTATAGTCGTCCTTGCCTTCAGCCGATGCATCCCAGATCGTCAGAGTCAGCGTTCGCTCCGCCTTCGTCAGCGGACGCCGATAAAGCTTGCCGCCAATTTCCTGAACAAACTCATCAGCACACTTACGCGCTGCGTCTTTGCTGCTGGTCACATCGCAAGGCAAATAATCCGTTTCACGCTCTGCACTGACCACCTGTCTAGAGATGGATCGTGCGAGCGAATAATACTGCTCCAGACCTGATGTGGTGACAGAAAGCTGAGCGTTACCGACGGCCTGAAGACCTTCTTCACGCCGCTCAGGTTCGAACCGGGCTTCGACCTTGATGTCATCGCCAAAAATGTCTGCGATGGCATGGCGATACTGGCTCTCAGTCAGACGGCGATAGGCCGAGATGAAAGACTCACGTTCACCAACTTGTTCCAGCTCTTCAGGCGCCAGTACGGTTGCGAGTTCATTTGACGCAACCACAATCGCCGAGGAAGACTTACCCCCCTCTGCAAAAGCTGTATATGATAACAGACCACCAATCGCCGCGAAGCCGGCCAGTCCTGGTATAATTAGTCGCCGGAGCATTACTCCTCCCAGATTATATTTGTTTCGCATCTAAAAAGACCGCATTATTGACAATATGTCAATTAACACGCCCTCCTGAACTGGGCCGGCATGGTTTGACAAGGTTCAAAATTTAGTGAGATGGCTAGAACTGCTTTAAAAGGAATAGGATCAACGGTGCAGAAACCTGAAAGACAACGCGCAGCCCGCATGGCCCCGGAGTTGCGGAAGGAACTGATTCTAGACGCCGCAACTGCGCTCATTCTGCGTCACCAGTCATCAAATTTCTCGCTGGATGACATCGCACACGAAGCCAAAGTCAGTCGGCCACTGGTCCACAGATATTTCTCAAGTCGCGACGTCGTCTTTCAGGAGCTTCTGCAACGCGAATTCGATCGGATTATCGGTCGTCAAAAAGGCCTGGTGCCGGATGAGACCCCGACCGAAGAGGCACACAAGATTTATCTGACCCGCAATCTTGAATATCTGCAGGAACGCGGACTGTTTCTTCAGCTCCTGATGAATGAAGGACGCGCCGCTGGCGGAAAATCTGCTGAAATGGTCGAACAATTCTCCAAGGGTAATCTGGCTTACTGGGTGAAACGCACGACAGCCCGCTATGGAATCTCGCCCCATCTTGCGCGGCTCGGCATGATGATGACCATCGCTGCACTTCCGGGTGCCGAAGGAAGCTTGCGCCTCAACAAGGTCACGACAGATCAGGCCGCTGAGTTCTGGTCGACCTTTATTCTTGCGGGCTGGGAAGCCGTCGGCAAAAAGTTTGCGGAAACCGAAGGCGATCCGACCGCCTGATCTATCTGACAAAAAAGTGAAGCAAAGCGGGATGAAGGCTCGGCCTCTATAGGTTAGAGCCTCAATCTATAATATATCAGGGTATCACGAACTGGTGCCGCGATGCGGAAGCAATTCTCACGCACGGCGCCTGACAAACTGGAAACGCCTCACGATGACTGCTTTCGATTTCACCACAACACGGTCCATCATCAATCAGGCTGGCGGCATCAAGCGCCTTCCTGAAGTGTGCGAACGACTGGGTTTTAAGCGCCCGTTGATCGTCACTGATCCGGGCATTGTGAGCGTTGGCCTTCTGGATCGCGTCAAGGAAAGCCTCGATGGCACGGGTCTGAACTATTCAATCTATAACGATATCGTTGCTGACCCGCCAGTCGAGACGATTATGGAATGCCTCGATGTCGCACGCGAGAATGACGCGGATGGCGTGATCGGCTTTGGTGGCGGCTCCTCAATGGATGCGGCCAAGCTCGTCGCGCTCTTGCTGAAATCAGGTGAAAAGCTCGACGATATTTATGGCGTTGGGAATGCCAAGGGTGAACGCCTGCCGCTGATCCTTATCCCGACCACAGCGGGCACGGGTTCAGAGGTCACCGCCGTTGCAATCGTCACCACCGGCCCCAGCACGAAAATGGGCGTCGTTGCACCTCAACTCTTCCCTGATGTTGCGCTTCTGGACGCGGAGCTCACCCTTGGCCTGCCGCCAATCGTGACGGCCGCAACCGGCGTCGATGCCATGGTGCACGCGATCGAAGCCTATACCAGCCTCATTCAGAAAAACCCGTATTCAGACATGCTCGCCATCAAGGCACTTGAGCTGCTCTCTCAGAACCTCAAGCCGGTAATCGCAGACGGAAAGAACCTCGAAGCCCGACAGAATATGTTGCTCGGCGCATGCCTTGCCGGACAAGCCTTTGCGAATGCCCCTGTGGCGGCGGTTCACGCCCTCGCCTACCCACTCGGCGCGCGTTATCACATTCCGCACGGCACGAGTAACGCGCTCCTTCTGCCGCACGTGCTACGATTCAACGCGTCTGCCGCGGCCAGCCAGTATGCTGAGCTGGCACCGATCTGTTTTGACAATGTGCCGTCCGGTTCTGATGAGAGCAAAGCCGCATGGTTTGCCGATCAACTGGAACAGCTGAGCCTTGATGTCGGCCTGCCGCCACGTATGCGCGATGCTGGTGTTCTGGTAAACGACCTCGACCTTCTGGCCGAGGAAGCCATGCTGCAGACACGCCTTCTCAAGAACAATCCGCGCCCGGTCGAACAGGCTGACGCACGCGCCATTTATGAAGCAGCATTCTAATAAACACACAGACGTCAGGGGAAACACATGGATGATATGAGCCAGGCCAGCAATCTGGGCCTTTCCGATGCCGGGCTTCTGAAAACAGGCGCCTATATCGATGGAAAATGGGTTGAGGCTGTCAGCGGTGAGACCTTCACCGTCGACAACCCTGTGAATGGCGACACGCTCGCAACGCTTGCTTATTGCGGCGCTGACGAAACGAAACGCGCCGTAGACGCCGCAAATGCCGCTCAACCCGCATGGGCCGCGAAAACGCCAAAGGAACGCGCGAAACATCTGCGCGACCTGTTCAATGTCATGATGGCCAATCAGGCTGACCTCGCGCGCATCCTGACGCTCGAGCAAGGTAAGCCCCTTGCTGAATCCATGGGCGAAATTGCTTATGGCGCGAATTACATCGAATGGTTCGCCGAAGAGGCCAAGCGCATCTATGGCGAAGTGATGACCCAGCCCTCCCCTGACAAGCGCGTGGTGGTCATACGCCAGCCTGTCGGTGTGGCAGCGCTCATCACGCCCTGGAACTTTCCCAATGCGATGCTGACCCGCAAGATCGCCCCGGCACTGGCGGCCGGATGTACTGTGGTCTGCAAACCAGCCAGCGAGACGCCACTTTCTGCGCTCGCGATTGCTGAACTCTGCGACCGTGCCGGCATCCCGCCGGGTGTGGTGAATGTGGTCTGCGGCGATACTCGCGCAATTGGCGGCGAGCTGACCTCCAACCCGATCGTGAAAAAGCTGTCCTTCACCGGGTCGACCCAGGTTGGCAAAATCCTCACCGAGCAGTGCGTCGGTACACTGAAGCGCCTCTCCATGGAGTTGGGCGGCAATGCGCCGTTCATCATTTTTGAGGATGGCGATCTCGACCTCGCCGTGAAGGGCGTGATGGCATCGAAATTCCGAAATGCCGGTCAGACCTGTGTCTGCACAAACCGCATTCTCGTCCACGAAAGCGTCAAAGACGCCTTCGTCGAGAAACTGTTGGCGGCGACCAATGCCCTGAAGGTCGGAAACGGCATGGATGAGGGTGTCGACCTCGGTCCTCTTGTCTCCGCCAAAGCCCGCAAAACGGTCGATGAATTCGTTGAGGATGCAGTCTCCAAAGGTGCGAAAGTCCATGAGGGCCCGTCAACGCCGAATGGCGACTGTTATTCCCGCCCGCTGGTCCTGACAGACGCGACCCGCGACATGCGCGTCTTCTCCGAAGAGATTTTCGGCCCCGTTGCGCCGGTCTTCACCTTCAAGACAGACGAAGAAGCCATTCAGCTCGCAAACGATACTGAATTCGGTCTCGCCTCTTACTTCTACTCCAAAGATGTCGCCCGCTGCTGGCGTATTGCTGAGGCTCTGGAATACGGCATGGTTGGCATAAATGAAGGCATCATCTCAAACGAGATGGCCCCGTTTGGTGGCGTGAAAGAATCCGGTCAGGGCCGCGAAGGCTCACACCATGGCCTTGACGACTATCTCGAGATCAAATCGCTCACCTTCGGCGGCATCTGAGCGATCGGTTTAAACGCCAGAACCAAAGGCGACGGGGCAGCACCTGTCGCCTTTTCTGCATCTTACTCCGGCCAGCCGCCCATTTCCGCCCAGGCTTCATCCATCAGACCAATCAGCCGTTCCCTCTGAGCATCGGAGAGATCAGGATCTGCCTCAAGCTTTGCGATATATTCTTCGCGCGTTTCAGGCTTGGGCGGGTTAGCTGCAGCACGCTGGACCTCGTCATCCCCGTATGAGCCAACATCCATGCCGACCTGCATCAACATTCGGCGCTGGTCTTCTGCGGACGGTTTCGCATCAAATTCTGTCAGAACCTGCGCGATGTGCGCCTCCTCCATACCCGATGCCCGCATGTGATCCTCGAAGTCGCGGCGCATCCGATCTACATCTTCCACGAGCGCATCCCGCTCATAGCTTGCCTGTTCGATCCTTTTATCAAGCTGCACCTTTTGACCGCAGGACAAAATGGCAGGCTTGCAGACCTTCAGACACGCGCGGGTCCGGTCGATATTCGGATCACACCGACAATCGCAAACCGGGAAGCCTCCCACCTCGCTCGAAGGTAAGTCACCTGCCGCCGGCGGCAGTTCGACATCATCAGGGATCATCTCCTGCAGTTCACTAAGATCAAAGTTCCGCATGGCCGGGAACATCTGGTAGAGGTCCTGTAACATTGTTTCCGTGCTCGTACCGTCTGGCACGTAGGACGAGACCCGCGGATCTCCCTCCCAGGGCGCTGAAATGATAAAACTGCCACTCACAGAACGATGAATGGGTAGCGGGGTATCATCGCCAAAAGCGGATAAGTCGACCTTGGTGAGATCGGTCAGATCAGCCGCATAAGTGCCGCGCAAGATATAGGGGGTGAACTCCAGAATGTTCACCCTTCCGCTTTTTGGAAACAGTCGTCCCCGACCGATTTGCGCATCGCGAGGACCAATAGCCTGAAGTGTTCCCCAGCCTGCTCCGCCATTCACCTCAATGACCGCATTGCTGAAACTGCCCGTGAAACCGTAATCGATGAAGGGGATGGCTATACTGACCGTCGATCCTTGCTTGTCAGAAATCTCCTGCATGGATTTCTTGAGGGCTGCGTCGGTTTCGAACAGACCATTTTCTGCGATCCCGACGAACTGACCCATGACCTGGGCCAAACCGCCACCTGAACCCGACGCAACAGTCATATTTCCGAAAGCACCAGGCGTGAGAGAGAGCATGATGGAGGTTGTCGGGCCGCATTGTTTCTCAGCGAACCAATCGGCGCAGCTCGGTTTGTCTGGCGACATGCTCAACTGTGTACCCGCAGACGTCCGATTGCTCTGAGACGCCAGTGCTGTTCCCACTTCATTGTCGGCTGGCTGCTTGACCTGGTTACGAACTGTTTCTTGCCCTGCCGGTGAAGTTTGACCGGGACTATTCTGTTGCCGCGGCTCGGCCAGGCTGGTGTCCCAGTAGCTTGTCGATGCTTCAATCACAACATCCTGAGCGTTGGTTGAGACAGGGTCGATGGCGACGTTCGAGACCAGGAATGTCTGTACGCTGCCCGCATCAACCCGAAATTTCCACCGTCCCATAATGCCGCCACCGACAGGCGCCTCGACGATCTCAGGCTCGGCAACCTGACCGCCGCCCGCCGTTGAAATCACCAGCGATGAAATCGCTTCAGGCGTTTCGGTCCGAATATGAATTGTCAGGTCGGCGCGCCCCTCGCCAAAAACCTTCACTCGGAAACAACGCGATGCGATGCGATCCAGCTTGGCGACGTCCTGCCCAATCGGTGCTGTCGCGGTGAGGTTTATGGTATGAGGGCAACCGCCAAATAGCAGCTCGCGCCAGTCCTCTTTCGCTTGTTCAACGGGTATGCTGGGGGCGCGCGTCATCCTGTCTGGGACATAATCAATCACCCGTCCGACGAAGGACGCGTAGTGACGACGCAGGCTCAGCTTAGTGGTTTGTCGCAGCGCTCTATCGATCCAGCGCAGATCAGCATTTGATGAGGCTGGGCCCTGAAATCGTTCCGACAGAAGGTCATGGAGGACCGAATAGTCCGCTCGATATCGGGTGACGCCGCAACGCTCATCCCTATACTCAATCGGGTCCTTTTCATTCATAGCCGATGCCGCGCGCATTTCGGCGAGGAAGCGCCAGAAGCCAGAGCTTCTATAATCTTCCTTTTTGTCGATATTGGGTTCTGCCAGATTACGGTAATAGGCGCGCCCACCTATTCGATAGCCTTCAGCAGAGCCTGCATTTTCGTCGATACAATCAATATCGAGCGCCATTTCCATACCCACGGCCTGGGCCTGTCCTTCCATGATCCAGTGGCCCATATCGTCGTTGTAGTTCCGCTGATACGTACGTTGTACAGCGTGAAAAAGCTCATGGCTGAGATGTTCAAATGTGATGGGGAGTGCCACGCCGTCATCGGTAAAATTCCGAGACAAATCGAGGCGCATTCGCGTGGACATATCTGGCATGAGATCGACCCGCGCGACGCCATCTCCATCACTGTAATCATAAACATTTATCAGATAAGCATCGTCACCGCTGTCGTTCTGAATAATCGGAAGTTTGGGGGCTTTGAAGCCCATGGCTTCGTACCTGACCGCGACCTCTGTCAGATAATTCTCATAAGCTTCAATCGCTATCAGGTGGGAGTCCGGATAACCGTCGAATACGCCGTCTGGCAGCGGCGAGTTTGCACTTTTGTTTTTGAAGACGAAGCGCTTTGTTGGCCATGTCTCGGCATTCGCTGTTTGCGCTGCGACGGTTAACGCAAGCATTGCAGACGCCAAAAGCGTGATCAGTCTCAGCATATCTCCCACCCCGTTTCGACAACCGGAAACAAGCTGTCACAGCTGAGTGTGCCCGTGATCATGGCGATATGTAAACAGGGTTAGAACGGCCTTCCGCTGAGACCAGGCGCATCCTCAGCCAACTCAATTGAAAACAGCCGCATCATTTGATGCGGCTGTTGTGCATTGATCGTGCGATGACTGACTAAAATGTTTTCTTCGCCTGGACGTAGACCTGGCGGCCGTTTGCCGAATGCAGGCTACCCATATAACCGAAATCCTCATCCGCCAGTGGTGGTTCTTCATCAAACAGATTGCGCGCGCCCAGCCGCAGTTCGAGCGGGCCATCTGTTGCGTCAAACAAGGTGTACTGAAGATAGGCGTTGTGCGTCAGCGCAGAGTCGACCGACCAGAATTCACCTGTCGTGTCGTTCGTGGCACTCGTATCGTAAACGTCATCCACGAAACTTGTGTACCAGCCTGCACCTAGCGGCCCTTTGCGCCAAGTGGCCGAGGCACTCCAGCGCCATTCCGGACGACCATCCTGCTGGATGAGATCACCAACACCTGAAAGCGAAGCCACTGAGCTGATCCCTCCGGCGTCCTGAGCCGCGAGAATTGCAAGTTCCCGAGGCGACAGATCCTGACTGAATGTCAGAAGCTGAGCCACATTGAAGCGAAGACTGAAGTCACCGACAGGTGTGTCGTCAATGCTGTAATAGACGCCATAATCTATGCCTTCAGCCTCACGCGGCAGAAGGTTCAGATAATTGTCCTGTACGTAAAGCACTTCACCGGATGGCACGAGGCCCGCAGCCGTGTAAGCAGCGGCCTCTGCAGCAGTTGGCGCCGCGCGGACGACAGCAGGGTTTGCGCTGCCCATGGTTCGAAGCAGGTAATCATAGACGAGGTGATTGTCGTCGCCGAAAATACCGACCACATCCTCCTGACTGATCGACCAGTAGTCGACGGTGAACTGCAACTCACCGAATGTCTGAGGAATAAAGCTGAAGTCATAGACGATGCCTGCGGAGAAGTTCTCAGACTCCTCAGGCCCAAGCTCTGTCGATCCCTGGCGCTCACTGACCACAGCTTCGCTTTGCGAACAGGCATTGAAGTCAGCGATAACACCCGAGCGAACCTGGAGCTCACACTGAATATAATCGGTGCGATTGTTAGACCGTGACAGAGCAAGTTCATACTGCTGCTGAAGGTTGGGCGCCTTGAAGCCTTGTGACCAGGCCGTGCGAACCAGCAGTGGCTCGACCGGACGCCAGGCAAGCGCAACCTTTGGCTTCGTGACGCTGCCGAACAGGTCATAATCCTCGAAACGAACAGCCACCTGACCATCAAGCGAATGCACCAGTGGAACATCCATGTCAGGCGACACGAGCGGCACCGCAAATTCGGCGAAAGCCGAGAACACATCGCGGTCGCCTTCTGAGTCCAGTGTCTGGCTCGAGCCCATCACATCAGAAGTAAACTCACCCGTGAGAGGCGAATAGAACTCGATTGTTCCGTCGAGACGCGGATCACGATCATCCCGGAACCATTCATGGCGGATTTCGACGCCCGCCGCTGCGCCAACACCCCCAGCCGGAAGCGTGAACAGGTCAGCTTTGGAGAGCTTGTAATCCCACAAGGTGAGCGAGGTTTCGCTGATCCGAGATACCGGCACAATGAAGCCCGCCATGGTCGCGGCATCGCTCGGCGTGCCATCGCCAAAATCGCTCAATGGCAGACCGCCTCCGTTAAACGGGTTGTATGCGTCTGGTGTGGTGAGAGCGAGCGCCTCTCTGAACAACGTGTTCGAAATACGTGTCGTCGTGTCGTCAGTTTTTGCCTTGGAGTGAACCAGCGCGGTTTCCCAATCAAAACTGCCGATTTCTCCCCGGAAACCACCAACAACACGCCAGCTTGAGTTGTCGACCTCAATCATGCGTGGACCGGCGTCGACGACGCGGTAGTAGCGCAGTTCGAGATCATAACCCTCATCAGGCGTGCCAATGCCATCAATTCGGTTTGGCGATCCCAATGGTCCGAATGGATTGTAGTAGTTTTCCGCTGGCACAAGTGTCCGGTCCGCTGTGAGGTTCGCTGAACCTTCTCGCTGTGCGGTCGACGATGCCAGATAGACACCTGCTTCAGAGAAGAACTCCAGACCGTTCAGGAAGTCATGGTTAAACGTGCCGAACAGGTTGAGGCGCTCAACGCCATTGATGATCGACGTATCTGCATTCGTGTTATAGCGGATCGGTACGCCGCCTGACGAACTGGAATCGTCGATACAAATTCCATTGCCAAGATCAACGCGGCAGCCATCATCATCTGTTGTCTGAATATGGAAGCCTGATGAGTTGTTGATCCCCGGAGCACGCGTGAAGGCCCCCGTCGTCGGATCGATAAAGTTGAAGATCGCCCAGGGACCGTTGACCGATGTGTTGCGGAACTGCGTGTCGTCCGCCCAGTCTTCCGGAAGAAGCGGCATCAGATCGGCATTTGCCGCGAAGCCGTATTCTGACGCCATGACCATATCGCGTTCGGTGTAGGAGCCGAACAGCGCAATATTCGAGCGGCCGTCATTGAAATTCTTGCCTGCTTCGAACGAAAAATTGAATTCATCGCCCTCTGTTTCTGGCTCGAGGCCATAACGCAGCGACGCTGAAAAGCCGTCGAAATCGTCTTTCAGAACTGTATTCACCACGCCGGCAACCGCATCAGAACCGTAAAGCGCAGACGCTCCATCAAGAAGCACCTCGACGCGGGAAATACCCGTCACAGGAATGGCATTCGCGTTTACAGTGGTTACAGGAACGAGGTTTTCAGTTTGAGTGCCGGGGTGGTTCACCATACGGCGACCATTGAGAAGCACGAGCGTGTTACCAGTGCCCAAAGCGCGCAAGTTCACGGACGCAACGTCACCACGAGCAGCGTTAACGCCTGCGCCGGTGTTGGTCGTGCTGTTGAAACCGACATCACCCATTTGCGGGATGGACCGAAATAAATCATCACCGTCGAGCGAACCAATCGCTGCCAGCTCATCCGCCCCGACGACGGTGACAGGCAGGCTGCCGTCTATCTGTGCCCCGACAATTTGAGAGCCCACTACCGTCACGCGGTCGATGGTCAATACGTCATTTGTGTCTGCCTGATCATCCTGAGCAAAGCCATTTTGAGGACCAAGTGTGATTGCGAACGCGAGCGCTGCCGCGCTTGAAATAAGCCCTGACTTCCATTGTGTCATCTGCATGTTCCTAAAGAGAACAGACAACTGGCCAGCTTGGTTTTCCCCTCGGCATGACCTGTCTGCAAATGCGCAGACGTGCGGCGAGGAAAAAGCCATCACCCTTTACAATAAAATTTTTCTGAACTGATAAAGCGGGCTGAAAACAGGTCCGAAATTCATCAGATCATTAGACAGGTCAGATCCCGACCAACTCGCGACTGGCGTCAGCACTCAGCACCTCTGCAAGCCGAACCTGGGTACGGGCTCCGGCGTGACCAGGAAGCTCAAACGCAGCAAAAACCTTCGCGAGCGTGAGCTGCGCATCGGCTTCCGACGTGCCTGCGGCCTTGGATTTCAGTGCACGCCTCAATAGACAATGCGTTGCGATCAGCGCGCTCATTTCCTTCTGATAAGCAGTGGCGCCCATGAGGGATGAAAATGGCTGGTTCTGCGATTGCATCCAACGGGTTTCTTCCTGCATCAGATCGAGACTTGCAGACAGCGTCTCGGCAAGACCATCTGACGCTGCTGTGTCCATTTCTGCGATCTCTGCCCGGAGTTCATCGAAATAGGTGTGGATCGCTTGTCCGCCCGCCATGCCCAGTTTGCGACCGGCAAGGTCAATCGCCTGAATACCGTTAGTTCCTTCATAGATCGGCGGAATACGCGAGTCGCGATACATCTGCGTGACCTGTGTGTCTGACATATATCCCATGCCGCCATGGACCTGAACACCAAGGCTGGTCATGTCGACAGCAGCGTCTGTCGGCCAGGATTTCGCGATGGGTGTAAGAAGGTCTTCCTTGAATTTGGCGGCTTTGCGCGAGGCTTCATCGCTTCCGGCTTCGGCAAGATCAGCTGCTTTGAGGGCCTCATAGGACAAACATTTTGCGGCGTCTGCATAGGCACGCATTCTGATGAGCATGTTCTGAACATCAGGATGGTGGATGATGGCGGCATTGCCCTCAATGCCTGCCGCTTTGCCCTGCACACGGTCTGCCGCATAGTCGAGCGCCTGCCAATAGGCAGCTTCGCAAAGTGCGGTCCCCTGAAGACCGACCTGAAGGCGGGCATTGTTCATCATCACGAACATCGCCGCCATGCCCTTGTTTTCTTCGCCAACCAGAGTGCCGGTCGCGCCGTCATATTCCATGACGCAAGTCGGAGACGCTGTCAGGCCGAGCTTGTGCTCCAGTCCAATGGCTTTGACGCTATTCCGCTCGCCAACCGACCCGTCCTCGTTCACTGTGAATTTCGGCACCAGGAAAAGTGAAATCCCACGCGTACCCGACGGCGCATCGGGCAGTCGTGCAAGAACCAGGTGGATGATGTTTTCCGTCAGATCATGCTCACCCCAGGAGATGTAGATTTTCTGCCCCGTGATGGCGAAAGTCCCATCGCCATTGGGCACTGCCTTGGTTTTCAGCGCGCCCACATCAGAGCCCGCCTGAGGTTCTGTAAGGTTCATCGTGCCAGACCATTCGCCCGAAACAATTTTCGGCAGAATGACCGATTTTTGGAATTCCGAACCATAACTCATGAGGGCGTCTACTGACCCTGAAGACAGCGTTGGACAGAGACTAAGTGACAGGTTGGCCGACATCATCATTTCCATGACGGCCGCTGAAAGGACCTTCGGAAGTGCTTGCCCGCCGAACTCTTCGGGGAAAGGCAAACCAGACCATCCGCCTTCCTGGAAGGCCTCATAGGCCGCCTTAAATCCGTCCGGCGTTGTGACAACGCCATCCTTCAGTGTATTGCCCTTCTGATCGCCAGGCTGATTGAGCGGTGCAAACACATTGTCAGCTAGCTTGGCCGCCTCTTCGAGAACCATGTTCATCACATCTTCGTCGAAGTCCGGGAATGCGGGGTGCCCGAAAAACTCCGAAATACCAGCTGAATTCAGAAGTGTTTGCTTGATGTGAGGAAGAGCGCGCAAGGCTGACATGAAGATCTCCGTATCTGCGCTCTATACATCGCGGAAACGCTTTTTGATCAAGCATGACCCAAGGGAAGCTCGGACAGGTCTCAAGAAAAGGGGCTGATTGCTCAGCCCCCTCCCGTCAATTTGATTTCCGGGCCAACTCTGAATCAAACGAGCCAGTCATGACCATCCACACTAAAGGCCGTGTGATCGCCGCGAACCGGATCGTCTGTCGCGACAACTGCATCCGCCTGACCTGTCACATAGTCGAGCGGATCGCTCATCTTGCCAGAGATCTCTGAACCGCTTTTGCCGCCAACGACCCCGGAATTGAGAACGCCCAGCGTCTCGATACCCGTCGGGTCGATAACGTCAGCATTGTTGAGCGTCGCACTCAGCGCCGTCGACGTTCCGGTGATCACATCAAGGATGGAATAAGCGCCAGTTGCGCGATCCATGATCAGAAGATCGTCAATGCCGTCTCCGGTGTAATCCGCAACGGAAACAACATCTCCCGCGAGGACTGCGGTCAGAGGCCCGGTCTCATTCTGACCAGAGTAAAGAATCCGCCCCCTGTCATTCGTTGTCCGCAGAAGGATGTCCGCCTCACCATCACCATCGAAGTCGCCAATCGCCTCAAAGCTGAAGTTGATGTAGTTGAGCATTGTTTCCTGAGTAAGGCCTTCGGTGAGCAAACACAGGTTTCCATTGAACGCGCCGCGTATCAGGAGGTCGGTAGCACCGTCGCCGTCGAAATCGGCAGCAGCAACCACTGTATCCCAAGCATATCCGAGCGTCGTTACGGAGTTGAGTGGCGCAAGGGAATCGCCTTGGTGAAGGTTCAACTGTCCGGTCAGAAGATCTCTTGCGACCAGATCATCATCACCGTCACCATCAAAGTCAGAGATGGAAACTGCAGCAGACGATCCGAGACCTGCGACCGGGCTGAACCCACCAATCATACTGTAGACCGAAGCATTTCCCCCGGCGCTTTTCAGGAGGACGTCGTCCACACCGTCCATGTTGAAATCACCAAAGCCCAGCACGGTCTGATTGGAAACCATCAGATTGATCGCAGTGCTCAACTGGTCGTCCAGAATATAGAGGCGGTTATTGCCTGCCACCATGGACTGCGCCACGGCCTCGGCGGCACCATCACCATCCAGATCAGCGAACCCAACGATGTTGTGGTTTCCGCGACCGATATTCGCTGACTGCGCGTTATCACCGCCATATTGAACGATGTGTGCACCGTTGAAAGATTTCAGGACATGGTCATCGATCCCGTCGCCATTCAAATCTGCATAGCCGAGAGAGGAACTATTGGCCCGACCTTCATTCGTCAGAGATGCTGCTGCAGTCGGATCAATCAGACGATAGACTGACTGAGCACCCAGAGCCTGGAACATCAGATCTGAGATCCCATCCGCATCCAGATCATGCACACCGCGATAGACGTCGATGTCCACAGTGCCGCTGGCGCGGTCCGGAGCAGAAACCCTACTGCCAACCGTTCCATCCTCTACGCGGATATTCAGACGATCATCACTGATATCATCCGTGAGCGGTGTATAGGTCAGGGTCGCCAGGGCAGCATTGATGTCGGCGACTGAGCCTGAAAACACCATCACAGTATCATCAACGCCGTCACCCTGAGCAAAGGTGAGACCCGTCGTGATACCGAGGCTGATGCTTGCATCTACAAACAGGGTAACCGTGAGCGTATCGCCGTCGATATCTCCAACCGATAGCCCTTCGATCAGGGTGTCAGTGGAGTTGAAACGTGCACGCGCACCAGCTGGAGCCACCAATGTCGGCGCATCATTCACAGGCGTGAGATCAAGCGTCGCAGAGGCCGCGACTGTGAACGTGCCGTCAGTCACCTCATAAGTGAAGCTGACTTCGGTGTCATCGTCCTGATCCGGCGTGAATGTCCAGCTACCATCGAGATTATCGACCAGCGTGCCCGAAGACGCCACGAGGTTCAGAACCGACAGCAGGCCCCCTTCCGGGTCTGTCGTATTCGCGAGCAAGCTCGCAGACGTGAGAAGAAGCGTAGCGTCTTCATCAGACGGCGTCAGCGCCACTGGGCCAGACACGACCGGCGCCTCATCAACATCTGTGACTGTCACGGAGATTGTCTGGGTCGCGCTTCCGCCATGACTGTCAAATACGGTGACATCAACCACGTAGACATTATCGCCATCATCATCGACGGGAACGTCATAGTCCGGTCCAGCGATAAAACTGAGTTCACCTGTCGTGCTGTCGATTGTGAACAGAGAGCCGTCAGCGCCGCCAGAAACAGCATAGCTGAGCCCTGCGCCCTCGGCATCACCCTGAACATCCGTCGCGTCGACGTCGATCACAGCGGTCGTGTTCTCAACGATCTCAGCAACATCAGCTGACGTGAACACAGGGACATTATTGTTGAGATTGATCGTCACATTGTGCGTGATGAAGCCTTCAGAAATATCGGTCGCCCCGAACAGGATGTAGGCTTCGCCCGCATCCGTCGCGCCATCGGCATCGCCGAGATAGGCACCGATCAGAAGGTCAGCTATGCCATCGCCATTGACGTCTCCAGCGGCCGAAACCGCTGCTCCTGACTGGTCGTTTCCATCCGTGCCATTGATCACGAACCCGTTCGTTCCGTCGAGATCAGACAGCTCAAATGCCCCCGTCACACTCGGGACTGTGTTTCCGAAAATCACATAGCTTGCGCCTGCATCGACGTTGCCGTTTGCGTCGACCTGATTTGCACCAATGATGATGTCGTCCAGGCCGTCACCATTCACGTCACCCGCGGAAGAAAGAGAATAACCCGCCCAGTCACCAGCATTCAGACCATTGATCAGGTAGCCATTCGTGCCATCAAGAGCTGAGAGTTCCAACTGACCCGTCGTCGCCAGATCACTGCCACCATAAACAACGTAAACAGCACCCGAATCACGTCCATTGCCGTCGGCCTTGACCGCCGCAACCATGAAGTCCTTGAAGCCATCGCCGTTCATGTCACCGGCATCCGAGACTTCAAAACCAGCACGATCGCCACGCGCAGCGCCATTCAGAACGAAACCGTTCGTGCCATCAAGGTCGCTCAGATCGAAAGTGCCCGTGACCGATGGAACCGTGTTACCGTAGATGACATAGGCCTCACCAGCATTGGTCATGCCGTTCGCATCGCCAAGGTCTGCACCAATCAGAAGGTCGTCCAGGCCATCGCCATTTACATCACCAATATTGCTGACAGACATGCCCGCCCGGTCTGTCGCACCTGCGCTGTTGATGATGAAGCCGTTGGTTCCATCAAGATCAGACAGTTCGAGTTCGCCCGATGCACCGAGGCCCGTCTCGCCGAAGACGACGTAGATTTCACCTGCAGATGACGCGCCGATGTTTTCAGGGCCAAAGGCACCGATCACCATATCCGCGATGCCATCACCATTCAGGTCGCCTGCGGCCGAAACCGAGAGGCCCGAACTATCCTGCATATCGATACCGTTGATCACGAAGCCATTCGCGCCATCGAGCGCCGTCAGCTGCAGATTACCGCTTGAACCGACATCGCTCGCGCCGAAGATGATGTAGGTTTCTCCAGCATTTGGAACGCCATTCGGGTCTCCACCGCGCGCGCTAACCATGATGTCATCAATGCCATCACCATTGACGTCACCGGCCTGAGACACATCCCAGCCCAGCTGATCTTCAGGGTCGAGACCTGCAATTGCAAAACCATTGCGCCCGTTCAGAGCACTCAGATCAATCACGCCATCCGTGTCGAAACAGTCATTGCCAAACACGACATAACTGCGACCAGCCTCGGCATGTCCGTGTGGCGCGCCGATGATGACGTCATCAATGCCGTCATTGTTGAGGTCACCGGCGCTGGATACTGAATAGCCAGCCCACTCGCCCGCTTCGCCACCGCGCAGCACCAGACCATCTGCGGCCGACAGATCAGACAGATTGATGACGGCCGGATAGCTTCCTGGAATTGTCGGGTAGGTGTTTGCATCGCGGACGCTGATTTCCAGCGTATCGCCATCTGCATCACCATTCAGCGGCGAGTAGGTCAGGCTCGCCACAGCTGCATTCACGTCAGCTACCGTACCGATGAAGCGCATCTGGGCGTCTTCGGTGCCATCCCCTTCGAAGAAGAACAGACCGTCAGTCTGCGTCAGTGTCAGGACACCTTCAACCTTCAGGATTACCGTGATCGCATTGCTTTCGACATCTGCGAACGACAGGCCAGAAATTGTATTGCCTGTGGAGTTGATGAAGAAGTTCTGCGTTCCCGGCGCTGCAATCGTCGGGAAGTCGTTCACCGGCAACAGATCCATCGTCGCGGTCGTGGCGACCGACGCAATGCCATCTGTCACATCATAGCTGAAGGTGACGTCCGTGGTGTCGTTGGCCGCTGGCGTGAATGTCCAGGTCCCATCGAGGTTGTCGACCAAGGTACCGGACGACGCCGTGAAATTCGCGACCGACAGCGTATCGCCGTCAATATCGCTGGCATTCGCGAGCAACTCGGCCAAGGTGAATTCCCGCACGCAATCTTCATTGATCGCATCGAAGGTGATCGGGCCAGAAACAGTCGGACCGTCATTCACAGGCAGAAGGTCCAGCGTCGCGCTGGCGGCGACCGCGAACTCACCATCTGTCACATCATAGGTGAACGAGACCGACGTATCGTCGTTCGCATCCGGCGTGAATGTCCAAGTATCGTCGAGGTTATCAACCAGTGAACCAGAGCTGGCGACGAGATTTGCCACTGACAAAGTATCACCATCAATATCGCCCGCATTCGCCAGAAGCTCAGCCAGCGTGATTGTGCGTGTCGCGTCCTCGTCAGACGCGGTCAGCGTGACCGGGCCTGAAACGACGGGCGCATCATTCACTGGCAAAAGATCGAGCGATGCTGATGATGCGACGGAGAGTTCCCCGTCGGTCACGTTATATGTGAAGGTGACGCCTGTATCGTCATCCTGATCCGGCGTGAATGTCCAGGTCCCATCGAGGTTATCAACCAACGTGCCGGAAGAGGCCACGAGGTTCGCCACCGACAGCGTATCTCCGTCCACATCGCTGGCGTTGGCCAGAAGCTCGGCCAGCGTGATTGTGCGTGTCGTGTCCTCGTTAGACGCAGTCAGCGTGACTGGGCCTGAAACGACGGGCGCGTCGTTCACTGGAAGGAGGTCCAAAGCCGCACCAGCGGCAACCGTGAACTCACCATCTGTCACATCATAGGTGAACGAGACTGACGTATCGTCGTTCGCATCTGGCGTGAAGGTCCAGGTGCCATCTTCGTTATCAACCAGTGAACCAGAGGACGCCACGAGATTTGCCACTGACAAAGTATCGCCATCAACATCGCTCGCATTCGCCAGAAGCTCAGCCAGCGTGATTGTGCGTGTCGCGTCCTCATCCGAAGCAGTCAGCGTGACCGGGCCAGAAACAACAGGCGCGTCATTCACTGGCAACAGATCAAGTGTCGCCGTCGCTGTCGTCGACAAATCGCCGTCCGTCACATCATAGGTGAACGAGACCGACGTATCGTCGTTCGCATCCGGCGTGAATGTCCAGGTATCGTCGAGGTTATCAAC
>NZUJ01000032.1 GCA_002701295.1 Ponticaulis sp.
CGAGAAGACTCGAACTTCCACGGGTTGCCCCACAGCGACCTCAACGCTGCGCGTCTACCAATTCCGCCACGGCCGCACGCCGAACAGAGCGGCGCTCATAACCCGAAACCTAAGTGTTTGTGAAGTCCCAATTTCAAGAAATTCGCAGCCTTGGTTCAGAAGTCTCAGGAAGCTGCCTTATAGTCCTCGACATTCGCAGGTCCGGTGACGCGCACGGACATGCGTTCACCTTCGATTTCGATATCGCCTTTGGCAATCGGGAAGTCATTTGCCAGAATCCAGACCTGATCGGTTTCGCGCACATCAAGCGGAATCACCGCACCACGCCCCATACGCAACAATTGCTGCATGGGCAGTTTGGTGCGTCCAAGGATCACCGTTATTTCTACTTTGACGGCATCGAGTTGACGCGACATATCCGAGCACCATTTCTTTGAAACCCGATTGTCGTCTGTGCCGGTAACTGAGGAGTTAAGACACGTGCCCCTGAAGGCTGATTTTCCAATTGACTGGGCGGTGAGTGACCAACTCGTCAGCTATCCTGATGCCATGGCCTTCATGGATCAGCGCGTGCAGGACATAATTGAGGGTAGAGCAAATGAGATGGTGTGGTTTCTTCAGCACCCTCCGCTTTATACCGCAGGAACGAGCGCTCAGGTAACAGACCTTTTGCAGCCCGACCGCTTCCCCGTTTTCGATGCAGGGCGTGGTGGGCAATACACTTATCATGGCCCCGGTCAGCGTATTGCCTATGTCATGCTAGACCTGCGACAGCGCGAGCGCGATGTCCGCAAATTTGTGCTGGCGCTTGAAAATGCTGTGATCGATACGCTCGCGGCTTTCAATGTAAAAGGCGCTTGCAGACCACATCCGCGGATTGGCGTCTGGGTGGATCGTACAGTGAGTGGCGGCGACTTGCGCGAAGACAAAATATCAGCGCTCGGAATTCGTCTCAAAAAATGGGTGAGCTTTCATGGCGTCAGCCTGAATGTTGAACCCGACCTTTCACATTTCGGAGGCATCACGCCCTGCGGCGTCACCGATCCGCGTTTTGGGGTGACGAGCCTTGTGGATCTGGGGCTACCTGTAAGCTTGTCCGATGTGGATATTGCGCTACGCGCTGCCTTCGAGGCTCAATTCGGACCGTTCAATCCTGTGTCAGCACCCGAATTCATGTCTGCTCAGAGCTGACGCACGTAATATGCGACGGCTTTTTCAGGTGTAAAAGTCTGATCGCCGACACGCTTGAAACCCATCTGCTTGTGAAAATGATGAGACCCGGGGTTATCCGGCAGGGTGTTCACCTCGCAGCCGATCGACTCATAGCCATCAAACGCATCGAATGCGGCTTGATAAAGCAGTTTTCCATACCGCTTTCGTCGCGCATCCGGGTGGAGCGCAATTCGGTCAACATAGATGAGCCGCTGCGGATATACTTTTAACCAGGCTTCAAACCAGCGCAAATTAGCACTGGCATACGCCATCGTACCTGGTTCAATGAGATTAATGAAACCGATGGCGAATTCTGCCTCGTCCACCAGAACGAGGCAGGTAGAGATCGAGATGATCCTGGCGAGGGCTTCTTCAGTCTCATCGCTGACTCCAGGCGTGGAGGCAACGTTGATCTCATGCAGGAAAGGCAGGTCGTCTTCCTGGTAGGCCCGAATGCTTACAGAGATTTCAGCACCTCACGCACCGCATCCAGAGCCGCGTCTGCTTTATCGCCATCTGGTCCGCCAGCCTGCGCCATATCCGGACGACCGCCGCCGCCCTTTCCGCCAACTGCACCTGCAGCTGCTTTCACAAGATCGACCGCTGACACCTTATCAAGAAGGTCTTTGGTAACACCTGTCGCAACAGCGGCCTTGCCATCATTCACAGCGACAAAAACCGTAACGCCAGACCCGAGTGATTGTTTGGCCTCATCAACCAGTGACCGCAAATCTTTAGCCGGAACGCCATCGAGAACACGGGCCATCAGTTTGAGGCCATTAATCTCTTCTGGACCTTGCGCGGGGCCAGTGGCCGGGCCAGCCATAGCGAGCTGACGCTTGGCCTCGGAAAGTTCTTTCTCAAGCTCTTTTCGCTGATCCTGAAGCGCACCAATCCGGTCAGACAGAGTGGAGAGCGGTGTTTTGAGGCGATCTGCTGCCGATTGTGCGAGTTCCGCCTGTCCGCGCAGATGTTCGAACCCGGCCTTCGCTGTGGTAGCTTCGATACGGCGAATGCCGGAAGACACACCGCCTTCAGTCAGAATAGTGAAGACCGCGATATCACCCGTGCGTGACACGTGTGTTCCGCCGCAGAATTCCATGGAGTAATGGCTGGTTTCTTCAAGGTGATCGCCCATGGTCAGAACACGCACGATATCGCCATACTTCTCACCGAATAGCGCAAGTGCGCCATTCTCAATCGCTTGCTCCGGCGCCATTTCAGCGGTCGAAACTTCACTATTCTGGCGGATGACCGCATTCACCTGATCTTCAATCGCCTTCAGCTCATCCTTGGTGACCGGCTGGCCATGACTAAAGTCGAACCGAAGGCGGTCGGCTTCAACGAGCGAACCTTTCTGCGTGACGTGCGTGCCGAGCACATTACGGAGCGCGGCGTGCAGAAGGTGGGTTGCTGAATGGTTTGCCTTGATGGCTGAACGTCGTTCGAGATCAATCGACAGATCTGCCTTGTCACCGATCGTGATTGAACCGCTGATCAGTTTACCGACATGGGCAAACACGCCGCCGGCGCGTTTTTGCGTGTCACTAACCTCAAACTCTGCTCCGTCTGCAAACCGGATCACACCATGATCGCCAGCCTGGCCGCCACTCTCGGCATAGAATGGCGTCTCGTCGAATACGAGTTCCATCTCACCACCGGTTGCCGCGTCAGTTGTTTCCCCGCCCTGCACGATCGCAAGGAGCTCGCCTTTGCCCGCCACGTGCGCGTAGCCAGTAAAGTGCGTCGGCCCGAGACGCGAAAACAGCTCTGTCCAGACCTCTTGTGACCCGGCATCACCAGAGCCTTTCCAGTTCGCCTTACCCGACGCCTTTTGTTCGGCCATGGCAGAATCAAACCCGTCTGTGTCGACCGTAAGACCGCGCCCGCGGAGCACATCCTGCGTCAGATCGAGCGGGAAGCCATATGTGTCGTAAAGTTTGAAGGCTGTTTCACCGGGAAGCGCAGCACCCTCTTTGAGACCGCCGGTTGCCTCTTCGAGCAGAGCAAGACCGCGCCCAAGTGTCCGTTGAAAACGGGCTTCTTCCTGTTCGAGCTGAGCGGTGATCATGTCCTGAGCGCGTTTGAGTTCAGGAAATGCATCGCCCATTTCAGACACCAGCGCGCCAGTCAGTTCATGCATTTTTGGCTCTTCGGCACCAAGAAGGTGCGAATGCCGCATGGCGCGGCGCATGATCCGACGCAGGACATAGCCCCTGCCCTCATTTGACGGCATGACGCCATCCGCAAGGAGAAAAGCGGACGATCGAAGATGGTCGGCAATCACGCGGAATGAGGCCAGGTCATCATCCTTGGCCTTACGCTTGTAAACCTCTTCTTCCGCCCGGATCAGCGATTGAAAGAGATCGATATCGTAATTGTTGTGAACGCCTTGCAAGATCGTTGAAATCCGCTCGAGCCCCATACCCGTGTCGATACTTGGCTTCGGAAGGTCTTCGCGTTCGCCCTTGCTGATCTGGTTGAACTGCATGAAGACGAGGTTCCAGATCTCGATGAACCGGTCACCATCTTCCTCCGGACTACCTGGGGGTCCGCCCCAGATATGGTCGCCGTGATCATAGAAGATTTCAGAACATGGCCCGCATGGTCCGGTATCACCCATGGACCAGAAATTGTCTGATGTTGCGATCCGGATGATCTTGTCATCACTGAAACCCGCAACTTTTTTCCAGAGATCGAACGCCTCGTCATCATCTGCGTAGATGGTAACCAGCAGTCGGTCCTTGGCGAGACCAAATTCGCCCGTTACGAGATCCCAGGCATTCTTGATGGCTTCTTCCTTGAAATAGTCTCCAAAGGAAAAATTCCCGAGCATTTCAAAGAAGGTGTGATGTCGGGCCGTATAGCCGACATTGTCGAGGTCGTTATGCTTGCCGCCCGCGCGCACACATTTCTGAGAGCTCGCAGCACGAGGCGCAAACGGCTTTTCCTGGCCCGTAAAGATGTTCTTGAACGGAACCATGCCTGCATTGACGAACAACAGGGTCGGATCGTTTTCTGGAACCAGCGGCGCTGATTGTTTTACCGTGTGTCCGCGTCCTTCAAAGAAGGATAAAAAAACAGATCGAATATCCGAAACGCTCGTCATGCTACTCATATCCTGAGGCCAAAATGCAGCTGCGCCCGAAACCCGGGCGCAGCACCAATTCACGGATATACAATTGACTTACCCATTCGCCAACCGGCGAGATGGTTATCGCCTATTCATTCACGGCTGTATCGCCACCATCTTCATCTTCCTCGCCGGCAAGCATCACATCATCGAGCAAGCCAGCCTGCTTTCGAATGTGGTCTTCGATCTCATTTGAAATGACCGGATTTTCCTTCAGGAAGATTTTCGCGTTCTCCCGGCCCTGTCCAAGACGTTCGCCATTATAGGAGAACCAGGAGCCGGATTTCTCAACGACATCAGCCTTCACACCAAGATCGAGAATCTCGCCCATTTTGGAGATGCCCTCGCCATAGACGATATCGAAGTCCACCTGTCGGAATGGTGGCGCGACCTTGTTTTTCACCACTTTGACGCGGGTCTGGTTACCAACCACCTCATCGCGGATCTTGATCGAACCGATACGTCGGATGTCGAGACGCACAGACGCATAGAATTTCAGCGCGTTACCGCCCGATGTTGTTTCCGGACTTCCGAACATGACGCCAATCTTCATCCGGATCTGGTTGATGAAGATCACCATACAATGCGATTTGGAGATCGAACCGGTCAGCTTGCGAAGCGCCTGGCTCATCAGACGCGCCTGAAGACCCGGAAGAGAATCACCCATCTCACCTTCGAGTTCCGCGCGCGGTGTCAGCGCCGCAACCGAGTCGATGACGAGAACATCGATTGCGCCGGAACGAACAAGTGTGTCTGCGATTTCGAGGGCTTGTTCACCAGTATCCGGCTGCGAGACCAGAAGATCATCAAGATCGACGCCAAGCTTGCCCGCATACACAGGATCGAGCGCGTGCTCGGCATCCACAAATGCACACACGCCACCACTCTTTTGCGCTTCCGCAACGCAATGCAGTGCGAGCGTCGTCTTACCGGAGCTTTCCGGACCATAAATCTCAACAATCCGCCCTTTCGGCAGACCGCCAATACCAAGTGCGATATCAAGGCCCAGTGAACCTGTTGAAATCGCTTCTATATCCATTGCCTGATTGTCGCCCAGTCGCATGACTGAGCCTTTGCCAAAATTGCGTTCAATCTGACCAAGTGCTGTCTGGAGTGCTTTCTGCTTGTCCACGCCGTTACCTTCCACGACTCGAAGTGCCGGTTGTCCCATAAATCTGTCTCCTACTGTATGTGAGTCTCGGAGCCATCACCAGCCCGAAAACCCTCCAATTGGAGTCGTTTGTACCACGTTTGTTCCACGAGAACAAATAGGAAACACAACAAAAAAGAGCCCCACAAGATGTAGGGCTCTCTTCATTCATCTAACGCTAGATCAGGCGGCTTCGAGTTCTTCCTTTACGCGTTCCGCCAGTTTCGCCATGCGGAACGGCTTGGCGAGGAAGGAGATTGCGCGTTCTTCATCCAGTGTTTTGGACAGGTCACTCTCCGAATAGCCCGAGATGAACATGACCCGCGCATTGCCGAGATATTCTTTGGCCTGCTTCAATAGATTCGGGCCGTCAATTCCCGGCAGGATCACATCGGATATCATCAGGTCAATTTCACCCTGATGGTCCATAATGAGTTCCAGCGCCTCTTCGCCGTCAGCCGCAGAAATGACCTCATAGCCGCGGGCCTTCAGCGTCTGAACCGCGATGTTGCGGACGCCATCTTCATCTTCGACCAGCAGGATCAGGCCGCGCCCAGCAAGATCGCGCGGCGCACGATTAGCGGGTTCAGCAGATTTTTCAGGCTGCATGGCCGCAAGTTCTTTATCGACTTCTTCCTGAGTAAGGGCCGGAAGATAGATAAAGAAGCTGGTGCCTTCGCCTTCCTTACTGGTGGGCAGAATATAGCCGCCAGACTGCTTCACGATACCGTAAACAGTGGCGAGGCCAAGGCCTGTTCCCTTGCCCTGATCTTTCGTTGTGAAGAAGGGCTCGAAGATGTTTTCCATCACCTCAGGCGGCATGCCCGTACCTGTATCGGCGATCTCGATGCAGAGATAGTCGCCCGATTCGACAAACTCGAAGCCTTTTTCCGCGGCATCTGCTTCGGTGGTGCGACTGGTGGAAATAGTCAGCGTGCCGCCACCCTTCTCAATCATGGCGTCGCGCGCATTGACCGACATATTAATGATCGCGTTTTCGAGCTGGCCTTTGTCAGCGCGGATCATCGGCAGGTCGCGTCCGTGGCGCAGTTTCAGCGTCACCCGCTCATCCAGCAATGGCCGGATCAGATAGTTGAGCTCATTAAGAACATTCGACACGTTCAGCATTTGACGCTTGAAGGTTTGCTGACGCGAGAAGGCGAGCAGCATTTTCACCATCTCCGCAGAGCGGGTCAGCGTTTCAGAGATTTCCTGAAGATCATTAAAGCTCGGATCGCCGACCGGATGTCGCGCCAGAAGATTGTCCGTGAAGCCCATGACAGCGGTGAGCATGTTGTTGAAATCGTGTGCCACGCCACCTGCAAGCGTGCCAACCGCCTGCATTTTCTCAGCCTGTACCAGACGGTCTTTCAGTTGAGACTCTTCAGAGACATCGATGGCATAAGCGGCCATTGGACGCCCGCCCGCGTCAAGCACCAGATAAACGCTTACGGCACGACGCGGCTTGGATTTGGTATGCAGAAGAACCGGACCCTCTACGGAAGACCGCAATAGATCTGCTACGTCTGTCGTTGGCGTGTCGCCTTCAAAAAGGTCGACAAAACGACCACCAGGAACGGCGCCGCCTTCTGTGATTTCAACCAAAGTCCGGTTGGTATCGAGAATACAGGCCGTCGCCATGCTGTCGCCTTCAAGCCGGGCGACGCCAAACGGTGCATCCTCGAACAACGGGTCGTATTCCCCGCGAGGCGGCCGCGATGCAGAAACTGCTGTGAGACGCTCTTTCGCGCCAAACTTCGAAACGCTTGGCGCCAACACCATGGATCGCGAAACAGACTCAGCACCTTTGCCGGTCCAGGTCGTCGCGGTCTGCATTTGTGTTTCCACACCATCCCGGCTGCGGAAATGCAGATCGAGCCAGAGCGGGTCTGTTGTCCGGCGATCCCGACGAAACATTTTGAGGGATTCCGGTTTAAGAATGTCATCAACCTTCAGGTCACCGAAATTATCAGGAAGGCCGAGGAAGTTTCGCAGCCAGGCATTGATGTAAGTCACCTGGCCATTCGCACGGGCGACATAAAACCCGAGCGGTGCTTCCTCGATAAAGAGAGCCCGCGTATCTGTCGCACCAAGCGCCATGCTCATGCCAGCAAGGCGGCGCACGCGCCAGAGAGTGCGCCCCTCAGAGAGCGGAGAAACAGTCGCTTCAAACTGAACCGGCACATTCTCTGAGCCAATAGCGATAGCCGGCAGAACTTCATGCAGGGTCTGACCAGCATTCGCTGCGCGAGAGAGCCGGTAGATTGGGGCGCTGAGCCCTGGATTGGATCCGAACAGACGATCGACTGTCAGGGTGCGTTCACCTTCGGTGTGAGCGCCCAGATCCTTCATCATAGAGAGATAGGCTTCGTTCGCAGAAACCGGACCACCGCCCGCTTCGGTAACGATCACGGCTTCATCGAGCGAATTGATCCATGCATAGGGCTGTTTTTTAACTGAGACAGCCGCTTCTGCAGCACCTCGTGATGGGAAGAGACCAAGTCGCTTTCCGGCGCCCCGCAGAACCCAGACCAGAAACACCATACCTCCAGAGGCCAGCGCGATCAGCAGAACCGGCCCGGTTTGCCCCACGGCGTCGGGACGAACAATGGCGATACATGCCGCCGCGACGGCAATCAGCAGAGACAGCCAGAACATGGCCTGAAACAAGTCCAGTCCACCCGACTGCGGTTTGTTCTCCTCATTCGGTTTCGGAGCGGCAGACGTCAGTTCTTCGGGCAAATTCGGTGCATCAGTCATAAGAGCGTACTCACTTGATAACGGCTTACAATGTCACGATTCGGCAGGGCCATGCATTCGTCATGTTACACCGCACCTTTCGGCTTTTTACGGGTGCGCATGACGAAGCTGATAATCTTCGCGACAGCCTGATAATGTTCTTGTGGGATAACCTCATCGACTTCCATTCGGGCGTAGAGTGCACGCGCCAGTGGTGGGTTTTCGATGAGGGGAATATCGTGTTCGCCAGCGACCTCCCGAATGCGCAGCGCCAGTTCGTCCACGCCTTTTGCGACACATATCGGCGCCGGTGTTTCGTCGTCATAGCGAAGGGCAACTGAATAGTGCGTCGGGTTGGTGATGATCACGGTCGCATCCGGCACAGCAGCCATCATCCGCTGTTGTGAACGCTGTTGACGGAGCTGGCGAATTTTCGCCTTCACCTGCGGGTCGCCTTCAGACTGTTTGTGCTCGTCCTTGATGTCCTGACGCGACATTTTCATGCGCTGATCGAATTGCTGCTTCTGGAAGATGTAATCGATTGCAGCGATCAGGCCGACCACCACCAACGTGGCGATCAGCAATCGTCCGGCCATTTCCTGAAGAGCGCCGGCAAGCACTGCGATTTCCATGGCGCCAGCACGTTCAAACACACTGCGGTCCGGCCAGACAGCATAAGCCAGCGCACCGGTTATCGCGCCAAGTTTCAGAATGGATTTGAAAAGGTTCATCAGGCCCTGAGGCCCAAAAATGCGCTTGAAACCTTCCATCGGTGACAGTTTCGAAAGCTTCGGCTTCATCTTCTCCATCGTCCAATTGGGACGGTTCTGGATGAGGTGCCCCATCAGCGCCGACAGAGCGAGAATACCAAAAATGATTGCAGCGGCAGGCGCGACCGCAAGCGCGAGTGACCGCGCGAGCTGCATGACCCCGCCGCCGTCGAGCCGAAACGCATGTGGATGGTCCATCAGGCTGACCAGCGGCTCGGCAATCATACGCAGAAGCGGCCCGGAGGCGGCGATCAATAAGGCCATGCCCATCATCATGAACCAGATGGGCACATCCTGACTGCGAACAGCGTCACCCTTCTTTCGCGCGTCGTCTAATTTTTTCTGGGTGGGTTCTTCGGTCTTCTGACTCTTGTCCTGGTCGTCAGCCATCAGCCGCCTCCTCCCGTCGCCAGAAAGCGCTCAAATCCGTTCACCCAGGTCAGAAACCCGGCGCCCATGCCCATCATGACAATGATCAGGCCGATCATGACGGAACTGGGAAGCGCGATAAAAAAGATCTGGATCTGCGGGATCAGCCGGGCGGCCAGTCCAAGGCCCAGATTGAAGATCAAACCGAATGCGATGGCAGGAGCTGCCATCTGCAGTCCAAGCCGGAAAGTTTCAACGAATGCCCGCACGCCATATTCAGCGACGTCGGCCATGTCCGGATAATTGCCCGGCGGAAACATCGAATAGCTCTCGACCGCGCCTTCCAGCATCCAGCGGTGCACACCCGCAGCAAGCACGACCACAACAGCGATCAGAGAAAAAAACGCGCTGAGCACGTTGCCTTGCGATTGCTGCATCGGATCGAGCTGCATGGCGAAAGCAAGACCTGTGTGCATGGCGGTCACCTGTCCGGCGATGGATGCAGCCGCCATGAACATGCGCGCCGCCGCGCCCATCATGAGACCAATCAGCACTTCACCAATAATCAGAAACAGGGCTTCACCAAATGTCGGCGGCTGTGTTGGCAGGCTGCCGAACAGACCTGGCGCCAGCGCCAGAACAGCCAGAAGCGCGATTGACAGCCTGAAACGCGCAGGCACCGCAGATTCACCCCAACCGGGGGCGAGCATCAGAACCGAACCGATCCTCGCAAACAAAAGGCTTCCCGCCCAGACATATGGCAGGAGCGGCTCCATCACATACTGGCGATGCGGGCAAACGTGTCTTGTGCAAACACGGCAATCAGCCCGCCCATCATCGGCAGGAAGATCAGAAGCGCGAGAAAAATGGCGACAATTTTCGGCACGAAGACAAGGGTCATCTCCTGCACCTGTGTCAGCGCCTGGATCAACGCGATCCCGACGCCAACGAGCAGACCGACGATCATTGCAGGCCCGGCCATCATGACGGTCGTCCACAGGGCTTCCCGCCCAATATCAAGAGCCTCGAGGCCGGTCATGATCCGTTACTCCGCATTTGCCTGAAGTTAACGAATCCAAAGAAAAGGTTAATAAAGACCTTAAAATTTATGAACGCCGCAGATTTCCCCAATCAATTCTTGAGCGCCTCAGCGACGTCTAACCCCGTTATTCGGAGGAAACAGCGCGCTCTCCGGTCCAGTCCTTGAGGCCATCTCGATTGGCATCGGACAGCCGATCCCATTCAGCCTGGGTCCCGCAGCGTTCTTCATACTTAACACGCGATCCAGTCGCATAGTCGCGACGACAGATGATTTCCTCACCATCTTCATTGGTCGTGACCTTCGTACCTATGGTCGAAGACATCGGTTTCTTTGCCGATCCATCTGCGTTTGTACTCGCGCAGGCGCTAAGAAGTAGCGGTGCCGCAAAAAGAGTAGCAATAAGAACCCCAGATTTCATGTAACCCTCCTGTGAATTTCGCCAGTTGAGATTTACTTCGCGTCTTCGTCAACTGACAATGACAACATGCCCCTCGAATCAAGATTTATCGAAAAACAGGTTTTCCTGACGCCAGTTTTGATTAAGTTCATGTCAGTTTTTCACATGAGGAAAGAATATTTCATGCGTCATCTGCTCCTGACGTCCGCCGCAGCCTTAATCCTTGCAGCATGTGGCGCACCCGAGTCACCAGAAACAACGACCACCACGACACCAG
>NZUJ01000033.1 GCA_002701295.1 Ponticaulis sp.
AAGAGTTTGAATACGTTTGGAAATCGCTCAATACGCGAGAGATGGAGCCGGGTTCTATCTGCCGACGACACTAGCGAAGAGAGAGACCGGTAACCAATCGATCCAGTGAATCGATTGGCCGTCGAACGGCCACACCTCTGACGACAAACCACTTGAAAAGCCTGAGGTGTGGATACCCGTTTTCACGGGTATCTGCGGAAAAGGCAGATGCCAAATGTAGGGTGGGCCTCGGCCCACCGGGATTGTTTTTGGTGGGCGAACGCCCACCCTACGAATTGGGCCTACAGAAAGAGTGTAAGCGCGGCGCTCACGCGTTTCCGGGGTAAGATAGGATAGTACCCAGACGATCATGCGAGCAAGGACGCTTGCGATGTGTTCGGCGCGTTGGAAGTTTGAGATGATGGTTTCGAGCCGCGCGAGAAGGTCTGCGGGTGTGACGGACGTGCAGCCCTGAGCGTGTTCTATGTGAAACGCGGGTTCGCGAGAGCAAACCCCATAAGTACGCATGGCGCGAGCAGCCTCAAAGTATCCGGCACGGGTGAGCTGCTCTGCCGTATGCATGCGAACATAGCCATGAACCAACGCGTCAGCCGAAACGACCCAGTTGGTGAGGTCGGCTGGCGCTAAGGTCTCGCCGCTCGCTTCGAGGCGCAGGAGGCAGGCCGCGAGCCGCTCCAGAAAGCGCGCGATCAACTGCCCGACGCCAGATGCGGTGTGAGGCTTCATGAATGGGTTTGCGGGGCTCATGCGGCGAGTATGGCGTCGGCATGGCGGGATTGGATAAGTTTGACAGCCTTTCTTACCCCATGGGAACGAGGGACGACGGAGATCACCAGTCATACGTGCGGTTGGCGTTGCGTCTTCAGCTTTGCTTACGGGAAAATACGGGAAAGAGTTTTTCTGGTGCATTGCGTCGCGGAATGCACCCTACCCGATGCAAAGCATCGGATTACCATTGTTCAACTAGCTTCTAAAATTGGAGTACAACCAAATGCGGACTTCACCTGAGTTGACCGGTATAGATATCTTCCAGCCGCCAACACTCCATCATTTACAATAATTGCTGCCAAATCGGTGCCGCCTGAAACATCAAAATATATCTGTTCGACGCCAATTTTGCCATTGACCACATATACTAAGTAATTGCGATCAACAGGAGTTATCGCAAAATAATGCGGCGATTGCAACGCAAACACTCTATATTCGTCCCCTGCATGCACGGAGCTTATCGAAGATACACCTTTTAATTCATTGCAATCTTTGGGCAAAATAAAAGGAATCCAACTGTCAGTTATACAGTAAAACCTTTCACTTTCACACGATTTGAATGAGAAATTTCCTAGTGGGTGCACCCATCTCATTTGAGACATATCAAAGGTTAAGTCTCCAAATTGCGCGTTTCCATGCATTGTATTCAATCGCGGTGAGCTATCTTCATTTGATACCAAATCCACCGCGCAGGCAGAAATGATCAACAAGATCACTGGAGTGAAAATTTTAATATAAGATACCATGGGCATCTCCTTCCAGACTGCGTCTCCCCGTGACGTGTAGGTTGCATTAAGCGCAGCGAATGCACCAGCAGCAACCAGAATCCTTTCTATGGATAGGCTCGCAATGGGTATCTGGCTGCAGGACTACGTCTAGGACTGAAAATCAGCGGGTTTGGTTTTTCTCTGGTGCATTCGCTCCGCTTAATGCACCCTACCCCATGCAAAGCATCGGATTACTGAAGCAGGGAGAGAGCGGTGAGCTTGGGTGTTTATTTGTTCTCGGAAATGGAAAATGCCTACATTTGAATGGAGTGACATTTCAGATCGTCATAGGAGTGCGATCCTGTCGCAGGATGCAGAGGCGAGACAGCGTGGAATCTCATTGAGGCAATTCAGTGTGCAGCCTGTACTATTCGATCCCCGATATGAGGCAAGGGAACTTCAAAACAGCGATTGCGGGGCATGGACTATGGAATTCATTGATTGGGCAGGATTTAATTCCTTCAGCAATGCTCCCCGTCCTATAAGATTCGGTTCCGGAGCTGGTTTTCAGGAGGTTCCGGAGCAGTATCGACCCGCTGAGCCGATATTGCTCAAATTATTCGGACTGAATCCTGAGTTGGGATTTGCGAACTCTTCCGGTCGACCGGCTATCGCTCTGGTTTGGAACTCTCTTTTGATGGACCAGCGCACGTTTGACCTTGTGAACAGGTTTGAACCGATCGCCGAAAAAAGGATATTGGAGTGTCGTCTCCATGACGTGAGCACTGGTGAAGAATTGCCGTATTTGCTCTTTGACCCTGCTCGTTTGGACGAATCCGACATAGATTATGATTCTTCTCATATGATTTGGCGGCGCCCAGCCGGTTGGGACGGCTCCAAGCCTGAAAATCATCTGTGGGGTGGGGGGGCGGTCAAGTTTGGAGCAGTGTTCAAGCCTGACTTGTCTTTTCATCTTCGGCGACATCCGGCAAACAGCCGGATCTTTATCTCCAAAGACCTTATTTTCACAATGTATCAGGAGGGCATTGATCTGGTCTCAGCTTATGTCGACCCGCACGAAGAGATTTATGGTCATAAGTATTCGCCAAGAAACCTTACGAGATAGCACCCGTCACCTCGTGACGCGTAGGGTGCATTGCTTCGCGGAATGCACCCTACGCGATGCAAAGCGTCGGATTGCTCTTGGATGAGCCATTTTTCAAACAGCGAACGAGACAATTCATCCGTCAATGTTTGTATATCGGATAGAGTGCCATCGTCCGCCTCCTTGATGCTGACGACTTACAGGACAGTAAGAAACACCTGCTAGAAACCTTCGCCTGAAGAGATTGTTTTCATCGTAAGGGGATAGCTTAATTGAATAATATAATGACAGTTTTCTTTGTTCGTTAGAAAAGCAATTTGAAACTTCATACTCTTGAGATCCGTACTCGAGGACGCCAAAATCTTTCTCCTTGCAGGATCCAGAGGCCACATATCTCTGAACCACGGACACTTCTCCAATTTGTGGAAAGACCATTTGATCATGCCGAGAGCCATTATTCTGAAATACTTCATAGGTCCCAGAGTATTCAGGTTCCTGACGACTAATCTGATCCACCATTTCAATGCACAGATCACCTATTTGAATATTCGGATGATGCATAGCTGGCGGTGTGGCTACTCCATCCAATGCTGCAATCGAGATTCCGGACAAAACAAGGCCGCGAATTAAAATGGTCATCTTCAAGTCAAGAAACAGGAACATAGATGGCACCTACATCAATTTGCGTCACCTCATGACGCGTAGGATGCACCAAGGTTCGTAGTGCATCAATTCAGGATTGCCAAACACCCATAGTCGCGTGAGGCTCAAGAGATGAAACCTTCAAATCGACATCTGATATTTGCCGCGTGTTTGATTCCCTTTCTGACAGCCCCGGCTTCATCTGAGAACGCTGCCCGTGAAACGCCGAAGCCTGAAGACATATGTGACTATACGACACCAGACGACGTCGATCGCGCGACTACTGGCTCATTCTTCAAACTGGCGGCATGCCTCTCTCATGAGACGCCGGATATCCGTGATGGTATTGGCTATACGGTGATGGCCGAAATGCTTCGCGAGACACCGCCAGACGAGGACGACCTTCGACGCCTCAAAGACCAACTCACCAGCATGGTCGAAACGGCAGATCAGGATGCACAAGGCTTTCAGGGGCCTTTCGCCATTCTTGCCCTGAGCGAAATTGCGCGAACCGACAGGGTATCGGCATGGATGACGTCAGACGAACGCGTTCTGCTGGCACAGCTGGGCGCAGACTATCTGAACGCACTTACCGACTATCGCGGCTTCAACGAGATCGACGGATGGCGCCATGGCGTGGCGCACACGGCTGATCTGTTCATGCAGCTATCGCTGAGTGATCGCGCGAGTTATGACGAGGCTGATATCATGCTCCAGGCGATCAATGCGAAGATCGCTCCCGTTGATGGCGTGGCGTACAGGTTTGGTGAGCCCGAGCGTCTCGCCCGGCCTGTGATCTTCCTCGCCCGCTCCGGACTGATGGACGAGGATCGGGCCACAGACTTCTTTCGCGCTCTGAAGCCAGACCTGCGCCAGGAAAGATGGCGGGAGCCTTATGCCAATGAAGCTGGCCTGATCGCGCTTCACAACACCAAGGCTTTCGCCAATTCCATCTATCTGAGTGTGATGGTGAGCGAGACACCGACAGACGACCTCCTGGCCGAACAGGCCATCTTGTTACGCCGCGCCCTTCCCTGATGCGAAACAAAAAACCCGGCGCGAGGCCGGGTTTTGGGGGAGTTTTTTGATCTCACGCCACATAGCGGCTCTGGCCATTTTGGATTGTTCTCGTGATCCTCACGGATCACATAGAACGGGCTCAGGGCTGCCGCCGGGATGAGCGGAATTAAGAGATCTTGTCGACCTGACCGTATTCCAGCTCGACCGGAGTGGCGCGACCAAAGATCGACACCATAACCTTCAGGCGGCCATTCTCTTCGTCGACTTCCTCGACAGAGCCTTCGAAAGACTGGAACGGGCCGTCATTGACGCGAACCTGCTCGCCGATCTCAAAGCTGATGGTCGGACGCGGACGATCATGCGCCTCTTCAGCTTCACCGAGAATGCGCTGAACTTCACGCTCTGACACAGGCAGAGGTTTCTTGCCGCCTTCGGCGCCCAGAAAGCCTGTAACCTTCGGCGTGTTCTTGACGATGTGATAAATGTCGTCGGTCAGCACAGCCTTCATCAGGACATAGCCCGGGAAGTAACGCTGCTCACGTGTACGCTTACGGCCACGAACCACCTCGACAACTTCTTCGGTCGGAACTTCGATCTGCTCGATCAGGTGATCAAGATCGTTCAGTTCAGCCTGCTCGCGAATCGAGTTGGCGACCTTCTTCTCGAAGTTGGAATATGCGTGGACGATATACCAGCGCGGATTGATTGTATCTTTTTGTCCCATGCCAGTTTCTCCTAAGAAGCCCCGGTGACCATCGGGATGATAATGCTCCAGACCAAATCCACGAGGAACAGAAAAGTCGCGGCGATCGCAACCATGATGAACACCATTATGGTGGCCGCCGTGGTCTCTTTGCGAGACGTCCATGTTACCTTGGACCCTTCTGAACGAACCTGTTTCAGAAAGGTAATCGGTCCTGTGCGCGGTTTTTTCTCCGACATGCGTTCAGCTTCTCTTTTGGGGGTGAAGGCAGGGTGACTAACTCAGTTTCGACAATTCGTCTATAGCTGTATTGGATTTAGGCGTTCAAACACAGCTTCGCAATTGTGCGGCATAAGATGGACTGACAATAGCCGCGATTTCCGCTAGCTGACACCGAGTTCACCTGAGAGTTTTTCGCCGGACCTGATTATGATTCTCCCCTCACACCCTCTTGCTGCGCGTGGCGTGTCCTGGCTGACGGAAACATGTCTTCCTTATTGGATGCATGACGGCGTGGACAAACAGCGTGGCGGAGCGATTGAGGCCGTCGCGCTGGACGGAACACCGCTGACAGAGATGAACCGTCGCGTTCGCATTCAGGCGCGCCAGACCTATGTGTTCGCGCATGCGAGCCTTCTGGGTCTTGCTGGCGCAGATGAGGCTCTCGCCTATCCTCTCGATTGGCTGGCCACGAAGGCCCCTCGCGGAGATGGTGGGTTCGGACACCTTCTCAGCCCGGATGGTGAGCTGATTGACCGCCATGCTGATCTCTATGACCATGCTTTTGTGTTGTTCGCGCTAGCATGGGCTTTCAAGGTGACCGGTGACACCAAACTGAAAGCGCTCGCAGACGCCGGACTGGAATTCGTGAACACCAAACTCCGCCACCCTGTCGCCGGATTTCTGGAACAGGAGCAGTCACTCGGAAGCCCCCGGCGCGCGAACCCGCATATGCATCTGTTCGAAGCGGCTATGGCCTGGATGAAGCTTCACCAGCATGAACGCTTCGCTGCTCTCGCCAGCGAGCTCTCGGACCTGTTTCATGACTCTCTCTGGCAGAATGGCCTGCTTCGCGAACACTTCGAAGACGACCTCTCGCTGATCAAAACGGATCCTTCCGACGTCCTTCTTTGCGTCGAGCCCGGACACCTCTATGAGTGGGCGACGCTCCTCAATCAGTACGAAGCTTTAACCGGGCAGGCTTCAAGCGCCCCTGCTCTATTGTCTGCTTTCAGCGATGAATATGGATACTCATCCGATACAGGATTGCTTCTGGATTTTGTCTACACCAACGGCGAGCCGCATCCGGAAACATCAAGCCGGCTATGGCCTCAAGCCGAAGCGATCCGGTATCTTCTTGAATGCGAATCGGACACGCGGTGCCATGAAGCATATGAGCTGATTGACCGGACTTTGACGCAATATATGACCATTGAGGGCAAATTGCGCCCTTACTGGACCGATCATCCTGTATCTGATTCCACTCCGCCTACGGGAAAATCACCGGCAAGCTCGCTCTATCACATGTTCGGATGCCTCCAACCCCTACTAAATGCCCGATAAACCTGTGTTTTAACGGTAATTTGTCTTTTCAAATGCTATTGGATTTCGTACATCTAAAGCAGATAGACGGCAGTCACCGCCCCTTGTGTTGACGCTCGTCCTCCGTTCTCGGATCCGGCGCTGTCCTTTGTTCAGGAACTCAACCGCCCATGTCAGATACACCAACGCGTACGAGCGAGATCACGTCTCCCGACACTGAGCTTGTCGAGACGCAAACTCCCGCAACGACGATCGACACCATGAGCGACGAAGAGATTCGCAAGCTCATCAAGTCCAAGGAAGTCTCCCCCCTTCTCCTGGGGTTTCAGGATATGTGGGAGGGCCTCAAACGCTTCCAGATCTGGACGACTTTCGCCTCAGAAGACCTGCAGCAGCGCTATTTCCGCGCCGGGCTCGGGCTCTACTGGATTGCCATCTCTTATGCCTTTTTCCTTGGCGGCTATATCCTGATTGTCGGCCGACTGGCTGGCGATGGATGGGCAGAGAAGTCCTGTTATATCACGATTGGCTATCTGGCCTGGCTGCAGATGAACAATGCCGTATCTGAGGGGGTTGGAACGTTCACGATGAACGCCAACTGGATCAAGGCTGCGCGACTACCCTTCAGCGTGTTCGCCTATCAGGCGACCGTTCGGAACTGTCTGAACCTTGCAATCCATGCAGGTGTCACAATTGTTGTGCTGATCATCTTCCGTGCTGGTTTGTCGCCAGACCTGACCGCGCTCGAGATCGCCTATTCTGTCGGCGCGATGATATTCATCATGCTGAACACGGTCTGGGTTCAGATCTTTTTTGGCATAATTGCGCTCCGCTATCGCGACATTGCACACTTCACCAGCGCGATGATGCGGCTCTTTTTCTTTTTCACACCGGTATTGTGGCGCGCCAACCTGATTGGCGCCTATGGCGAAATCATCTTCACTTATAATCCGTTCACCTATTTCATTCAGATCGTTCGCCTGCCGCTGCTCGAAGCACGTTTTCCAGCGCACGAATGGATGGTGGTATCAATCATCAGCCTGTGCGGTTTCCTGATCACAGGCATCATGCTGGGACTTACCCATAAGAAGATTGCGTTCTGGCTATGACCCCAACTGAAAAACAAATCTGTATCTATCTCAAAGATGTCGGCCTGACCTATCCCGTGTTTGCGCGCGCACGCCATAAAGGCGCCCGCTCTCGCGATGAGGAACAAGCCGGCCTGATGGGGCAGATCCAGTCCAAGAACAAATCAATCAGAAGCGTCGCGGCTCTGGGCGATATCAGCTTCAGCCTGAAACCGGGTGACCGGCTCGCTCTGATTGGCGCGAACGGCGCTGGCAAAACGACTTTGCTTCGTGTTTTGGCAGGCATCTACAAGCCAAGCTCTGGCGATATTCTGGTCGAAGGCCGCATCGCGACGCTGTTTCAAATGGGCATGGGTATGCGCGCGACAGCCAGCGGATACCGCAATATTTACCTTCAGGCGCTTCTCGCCGGGCACTCTAAGTCGCGCATCGCAGAACTGGTCGAAGACGTCGAAGACTTCACCGAACTGGGCGACTTCCTTCACATGCCGATCAACACCTATTCCCAAGGCATGGCGATGCGCTTGAACTTTGCCGTTGCAACCGCCATTCGCCCTGACATCCTTCTGATGGATGAATGGCTTGGCGCAGGCGATGCGAAATTCCGGAAAAAGGCCAATCAGCGCATGCTGAAGACATTCGCCGATGCCGGGATTTCAGTGATCGCCAGCCACAATCGCATGCTCGTTAAAAAGCTCTGCAACAAGGCTCTATGGCTCGACAAGGGCCAACAGATGTTCCTGGGTGACGTCAAAGAAACCTTTGAACGTATGGACGAGTATTACGCCGTGGATGAAGACGAAGACATGGCCGATCACGCCTGAAGACAGACGCTTCAGGCTTTCTCAAGCGCTTTGGCTGCAGGTTTTGTGCGACGCTTTTCAGACAGGATTTCTTCGTAAAGCGACTCGAATTTCTCCAGCATGATGTCCATCGTGAAGTTCGATTCAAACCTTTGAATAGCCTGCCGCCCCAGTTGTTGCCGGACTTGCGCGTCAGCCAACTCGGAAATCGCCCGAACAAAGCCTGGAACATCCGGTTCACCATTCACCAGCGGCACGATGAGACCGGCGCGCTCTGATTTCTCGGTGCCGAGAATGGCTTCGATCTCTCCGATGTCGGTCGCAACGACTGGCTTTCCCTGCGCCATCATTTCCAACATCACCAGAGGGAAGGACTCCCCCTGAAAATAAGAAGGCAATAAGCCAATATCAGCCGCAGCCAGATAATCCTGAAGATTGGCAACCTGTCCGAAGAAATGCACATGTTCCGGGGCGGCTTTCCGAAGGGTTTCTTCCGCTTTGCCCGCACCGATAAGCATAAGGTCTGTAGCAATCCCTGCTTCGTTCAGCGCCTTCACCATGTCGACGGCATGATACCAGCCTTTTTCCGGAATAGCTCGTGTTGCGAGGCACAGGAGTAGAGCATCCTCACGTACACCCAAATCCGTCCTGCTGAGCCCCTGAGAGGTTTTCGACGCGATTCCGTTATCAATCCGGCTGATACTTTCTGGCATTCCGTAGGTGTCAAAAACACGCAGGTTTTTGTTTGCCGTATAGGCCCAGTGATCGACCTTTCGCTTCATGTCGTCAAAGCGCTTAGGGAATGACTTGTCGATATCCGGATCATCGAGAATGGTTTCTATACAGCCATGCATAGACACGATCCATCCAATGCTCGGGTCTACACGGTGGATATTGTCGTGAACGAACCGGTCCCCCCACCAGATCGATGAATGAATAACATCCACATCAAATTCGCTGACAATCTCCTCGAAACGACGATCAACCGTATTAAGGTCGTAATAGACGACGCGGCTATCAATTCGCCCGAGGACCGATTCATGGCTCGGCAGCTGACCCAAATTAAACAGGCACACGCGACCACCTCTGGCGGCCCATCCATTGGCAAGTGACACGGCAAATACCTGTCCACCACCCGGGCTGAGATCAGCAACGACCACTGCCAGTGTCGGCAGCTGCTTTTCGTCAGAACGTCTGGTCGCAGAACTCAGGATCTTGTCTCGTTGAGAGGCATCAGAAATACCAAACCTGTCCAGATCTTCGATCACGAATTTCCGAATGCGTTCTTCCGCAGCGCCAGTCTGGCGATAGTTTTCCGTCACGAAGTTGCGAACGGTCTGCAGCTCATCAAAGTATTGTGGACTGCCTTCCATTCGACTTGTGACCGTATTGGCGTGTCGCCGGTGATAATTGAGCGCCCGACTGCAATATCCAATTTCGCCGCCATAGATTGCGCGAAGATAGAAGAACCAGTCGCCACACAACTTCATGTCCGACACGGCCGCAATAAACTCAGGCTCGGGCTCGAATTTTCGCAGCATGACACTGCTAGCATTCGGAATGCAGTTGGCGATTCCCAGACCCTCATTGACCTCAGTGTGGTCACTGCACTGGTAGGGCGCACTCCACCGGCCCTCATTGATCCGGTTCAGATAGAGCTCTTCGTAGTCGCCTGCGATTTTACCGTCTGACGTGACCGGAACAGATTTGACATAGGACAGGAACACATTCCGATCGTCCATCATCGGTAGAAGCGATTCGAGAAGCTCTGCTTCGGCGAAATCATCTGCTTCAGCGATCCAGATCAGTTCCGCCCTAGCCGTTTGAATGCCCTTCATCCATTGTCGAAACGGCGAACCCGAATTCTCTTCATTGCAGATCAGCGTCGTGCCCGGGCGCTCCCGCACAAAGGCTTCTAACAGCTCGACCGAATTGTCCGTTGACTGGTCATCAAGCAAAATGACTTCAAAATCCTGATAGGTCTGGCCGCAGATGGTGTCCCATCGTTCGCGCAGATAATCGGCATAATTGTAATTCGGGACGATGACCGACACTTTCGGCGCAAGGCCAGCAGCTTCGCGAATTGCGTGCAAGAGACGCGGTCCAGCACTCGCAATAGTGAACTCTTTCAGTGCCAGGTTCCGGGCATTCTCTCCGAATTGCTTGCGCTTGGCGTCATCCGTCATAAATCCGTGCACGGCTTCCGCCATTGCTTCGATATTCATGAACGGCACTGCTGCGCCAGAATCATGCTGTGTGAATTCCGGCATGCCGCCAGCGTCTTCGAAACAGATGACCGGCGCAAAGGAGATCGCGGCATACATGCAGACCAATGGAAACGGATCTTCTTCTGAGGTCAGCAGGAACAGATCACACGCGTCGCAATATGGCTGAATGTCGTCCTGATGTCCGACGAACTCAACGACATCAGTGAGTCCAAGAGATTTGACGCGAAGCACACATTCGTCGAAATCTTCGCCTCCGCCGATCCAGATAAACTTGAATTTTCTGTCCGTTAGCCTGCGAAGTTCGTCTGCTGCGTCGATGAATTTCTGAGGCGACTTCCGCCAGTGAACATTTCCGCATCCAAGAACCAGGAACGTCTCTTCATCCAGACCAATCTTGTTTTTTGCTTCTGACTTCGCACCAAAGTCTGACAGGAGCGCTTCATCGAACGACTCGACGAAATCATAAACCACCTGCCCCTTTTCGGCTGGAAGGCCGTAATTATTGACAAGATTATTGAGTACGGCACCACTGCCGGCGATAACTTTGTCAGACCCTGATATGATCTTTCCAACATTGTCACCGTAATGGTCGATAATCTTGGTCAGCTCATGGATGTAGGACACAACCGGTGCATCAGTCTGCCAAGCATCAAAGAACTCGCCTGATGCGACTGAATTGAGAAAAACAGCCTGCACGCCATCACCAATCCACTTTTCAAGCTCGTGCTTTGCTTTGTCTTCGCCAAGCGTTTTGACGTGGCCGCCATAATCAAACACCGGCGCAATTTTCTCGAACACGCCAATATCCGGCCCGCCCCTCATGCAGAGAAGTTTGACGTCGAACTGGGTGCTCGAGATGAGCCAGCGTGCCAGATTCTTGATGATCGTCTGCGCGCCACCAATTTCGGCGTCATGGCTTACCAGCAGCAGAACCCCACGGTTCCGCTTGAGAACCTGTTCTCCGTATTCATCTCCATTCGCACCTGAAAGGCGCCGCGACGAAGCGTAACGGATCGGCTTTCTGTTTTCTCGTCGCCCAAACTTCAGAAAGTGCGCGAGAGGCGGGAGTTCCGTCTTTTCGACATCAGGATATGCCGTGCTGTAAAAGGCGTGATCAAAAAATGAGCCCGGACTGCGCCCCTCCTTATATCCGATCAGGGCATAATGAAGAATCGGGTCGAGACCCGAGTTCACAACATCCGGATTTCCAAGCACGTATTCGGCCGGATCGAAGAATGCATTAGGCCAGAGACCGAAATCCATGCCCGAGGAGATATAATGATCGAGAGGCGTAATGCCCTCATGTCCCTCGAGATAGCGTTTCCTATAGAAGTCGGCGTCGAACAGGCTGTATTTTTTAAGCACATGCGCCATGACGATACGCGCTTGTTGATGCAGGTCGTTCACGACTTCCAAAATGAGCAGGTCATCACAATACGGAAGCAGGAGTTTGACGAGACTACCGGGATAATTTTCCTGAACAGCTTTTCGCTGATCAAACAGGCTGCGTGCTTTGCGGCGCGCACGGTCATTTTCGATGTACTGGTCATTTTCCTTCTGGATCGCGTTGGTCGCTGACTCAGAATAGTTCTTCAGGTCTTTGAAGCGCCCCGTCAGAACGAAAAGAACAGCTTTAACGGAATGCTTGATCAGAAGAACGGGATGTGACGTGTAGAAACGGATCAGAGAAGAGATTTTCGACACAGGCACACCAATAAAACACTTGTCCAGACAGTGCTCGCCAAGCGAGCAACATCTCAGTTTTTATTGCACGCCAGAAATGCCTTGAACAGTCCAATTGATGGCTTCTGCAAAGCGTGTTTCGGGCGACCAGTTCAGTTTTTTCCGGGCTGAAGCAATATCCAGAATATTGGCCTTCACATCCGTCGCACGCTGTTCAACGAATTTCTTGTCGAGCTCGCGCCCCAGTGCGGCTTCGACGGCACCGACAACGTCCAGAACAGACTTTCCTTTACCGCTTCCGATGTTCAGAACCGACTTCGCAACCTGGTCATTTCCGACAATCTTGACCAGCGCCGTAATGGCGTCATCAATATAGATATAGTCTCGTTCTGAGCTTCCATCGCCAAGGATCGTCACGGGTTCATTCTGTTTGAATTTTTCGATGATTGCCGGAATTAGTCCCTGACTATTCTTGAACACCTGTCCTGGCCCAAATGGGTTGGATAAACGCACAATGACGTAGTCAAGATCGTCCACATCGCCAAACATCTGCAGATATTTTTCCGTGACAAACTTGGTCAGGCCATAGGAGCTGATTGGATTGCACGGATGAGTCTCCGGAATCGGAATCGCCTGCGGCGTTCCGTAGACGGTTCCGCCAGAAGACAGAAAAACGAACCGTTCAACGCCCGCTTCAATCGCATGCTTGATGAACGCAATGTGGGGGATCACATTCTTCTCGATATCCGAGATCAGCTGCGTATTGCCATAGCCCGGGCTCGTCATACAAATCAGGTGATAGACAACACTCAGCCCCTTGAGCTGTTCCGCTGTTGCCGTTTCATCCAGAAAATCAACAGCCTGAATATCGACCTTTCCGCCAAATTCTTCAAGAAAACCTTCGCTGAAATTGCGGGAAATCGCCCGGACAGAATGCCCTTCAGCCACCAGTCTTCGCACCAGTGCCGTCCCGATAAACCCATTAGCCCCAAACACCCCGATCATGACATCAAGCGCATCTCAGGTTGGAATGCAGAAAGTTGCTTATTCCTCATAAACGAAACCGGCATCGGTATCGGCCATGAGCGGCGCAACCTTATCTTTGGCAGACAGGATGACCTCATCTTCTGATATCCCCCATTCGATCCCGATCGCAGGATCATTCCACAGCATTCCGGCATCGCACTCCGGCGAGTAGAAAGCCGTCACTTTGTACTGAACTTCAGTGTTCGGCTCCAGAGTGATGAACCCATGCGCGAAGCCTTTGGGCACCAGAATCTGGGTGTAATTTTCTTCGCTGATCACAGCCGAAACATATTTTCCGTAAGTTGGTGAGCCCTTGCGGATATCGACCGCCACATCAAGGATGGAACCCTTTGTGCATCGAACCAACTTGTCCTGAGCATGTGGCGGCTTCTGAAAATGAAGTCCTCGCAGCACACCTTTCTGGACTGAAAGTGAGTGGTTATCCTGTACGAAATCAAAATCGAGGCCGTGCTCAAGAAGCAGGTTCTTGTTCCAGGTTTCGATAAAAAACCCGCGATCATCGCCAAACTTTTTGGGCTTTAACAAAACGACTTCAGGTATATCCAGCCTAGTAATTTCCATGGCGGTCAGCTGTCTGCTCCCTATTGATCCGATATCTGATCAGGCCTCTGAAAGATTTCTTCAAATCCTGAAACGATTGAACAGCGGTGCGAACGAGAGAACAACCCCCGCAAGGGCTGTTCGATATTATTTAAGCTGAGTTTTTCAGAATCACCTCGGGGACGAAGAGGTTATCTGAGAAGTCATCGGATAGACTTCAGGATGTCAGATGTTCTCTGAATCCTTGTTCGGAGCACGACCTTCTGTAATCCCTGCCTTGATGTAGTGATCAAACAGTTTGTTCTTGTCGTTGCTTCGGAAGGCCGTCTGAATATCTTCGTTGGCCTGATAGTAATATTTGGAGTCAAACAATTTCGAACTCGGTAGACGGTTCTCATAAAAACCGTTGTGAATGAAATGTTCCTGGGCCGATTTGATCGTGCCGTCCGTGATCGACTGGTCCACGTCAGGATAAGTTTCCCGATACCAGTCCTCATCGAACTCCATTTGAGCCGGATAGGCTCTGGAAATCAGACGTTTGAGAGCAGCGGTGCTGACCTCAACTGTTGCTTCCTCTTCCTGCCAGTTTGTGAGACCCAGCAGTTTACTTACTCTAGCTATGTTCATGACATCCCCAACTAAAACTGAACAATTTGTCCCCCCTAGCGGCGCCTGACACTATCCCTATGCCTTTCTGCGCCACTCATAGCCATTTACATGAGAGAAACCTTCAGAACAACGATAGACATCTCAGTTTTAAGCAATTTTCGGCCTTGCCGAACAATCGATAATCACCAATTCCAGAATTCGAGAAACTCAGATAAACGCAGAATGGAATTCACGGAAAAGTCCCGAAAATTCAGCAGAAATCAAGGTTTTGATCCTGCTGCATTCAGAACTATTCCAAGTAATCTCAAACCGAAGATCAAGCTTTCTTCGGTGGTTTGGACATTTCCAAAAGACGCTTATAGAGCGCCGAGAACATTGATGCGTATGCACTTTCTGCTTCAGACAAGCTGACAGCATCGGCTTCGGCAACACTCACGTCGTCGCTGATCAAGGTCAGTACTTCTGCACCCAGAACACCATTGACCTCGTTGACCTGCCCCCGGAACTTCTGAACCAGAAAATCTCTTTCCTCTTCGGAAATCGCAGCCTCGGTCCGTTTCTCAGGATTGTTGTAAATGATGGCATCGCTAACGAACTTTGAATCGACTTCGCTCGTCATGGATTTATTTACAACACGCATGACTTCCAGCTCGATGCGAGACAAGGAACGATTGACCCGCTCTTCCATCTCTTCAGAGCCGTCTGGATCAATGCCGATCGCGCGCATGAAGTTGCCAAAAATTGCACTCTTCACATTGTCATAATTGACCGCAATGAAGCCCGGAACGCCGAGCACGCCAGTCACGCCATTTGTGATAGCCGCAAAACGGGAGAAATATCGCGTCTTGGCGAATTCACCGAAGCTATCCGTGCAGAGATGGCGCTTCACCATCTGATTGTAGGAGGAATAAGCGTGCTCAGTGATATTCCGGAAGAAGAAGATCACTTTTAGCTCAATGCCTGACGCCTGACAAACGTCGTTGAATTCCTGAAGCTTGCCTGGATCCAGAAAGCTCATCTGCTCACTGGAATACAGAACCGTGTGCTCTGGTGTCTGTGTCGCATGGTGAACTGCTTCATTAAATGCGTTTTCAGCATTGTAACCTTTGGCAAATGGAAGATTTGGATTCAGCGCTGAAGCCAGTTTCATACCATTGCCGGACGTAATTTTCAGAGCCTGTGCATCTGCGTCACTTGCATCCGAAGGATACAGGACCCCCTGGCTTCTGAGCCAATCCCTGTTTCGAACAAGGGCTGACTGAAGCGCCGATGATCCCGTTTTAACCGCACCGATGTGCAGCAAAATCCTTTGTGCCAATTTTAACTCCCAACACTACACGCTGATAAAAACACCATTAAACAATGAACTGACAGGTTTCCCTTATTCACTCTCTATTTCAAGCTGAAAATCACCATTGCTCAATGTCAGCGCGATAAACTGTAGCCCAATCCAAGCCCTGACGCTCACATACGACAGGTAACAGCCTTTCGAAAGCATGAAGAATACTGCCGTCAACCGGAAGAGGCTCTGGCGGATACTCATCATATTTAATGTCGGCCTTCCAATAAGGCTCTAAAATCTTCGGACTACCCCAGAACATGGTTCCAACCGGGAAGCGAATTCCCAGACGTGCCGGCATTGGATCGAAGCCGATTCTCTCCAGCAGCTCCTGAGCATGATCAAAGTTCTCATTCCAGCCCATGATGTGACGGGACTCTGGGAACAATAGTCCGAGATTCGGAAGCAAAGAGAATTGATCGACGATCCACTGCGCTTGAACAGCATTTCCGACCAGGTTTTTATAGAGATAAGTCCGCCATTTCTTGCCCAGGTCTTCCCCGGCCGTTTCCAGACTCTTCTTCGAATGGAAGTGACCGATGATGTCATATCCACCTTTGGAGAGGTCATCCTTGAAGAGTGTGATCAAAGGTCCGACGTCACGACCGACATTATCGCCAACTGCGATTTTGACAGATTTGAAATCGTCAAATGCGTCTTCAATGGCTTTGATTTTTTCCTTGCCAGAGGTGGAGATGTAGAAATCAGCACACTCAGCAAACGGTGCAAACTGTTCAGCAAGCTCCGGGCTCAGATCCTCATAGTGCATGTGGATCTGAATCGCGATTTTCTTGTCTGTCTCAATCAGATTGTCTGGTGCAGTCGTCCGCGTGATCGGCATTCTCAGAACGGTGTGAGACGGCAGAATAGGCTCTGACCATTCTGCGCCCCCGACAGGAACCTCTTTGCCAAGCGCGGGGTCGTAGCCAGGAGCAAATTCGAATGGGAAAATACCGTTGTGAAGCGATTTTTTGCGCCGACGCAAATCAACGGTCGGATCCATTCTGAAACGATCGCCCAAAATGAGGAACTCAGGATCTGAGACCGGAAGGCGATCCCGATCAACCTCAGGGTCGAAGTCTCGAGAACGGATCTCGACCATCAGGTCTTTCAGATAATTGACGTAATCGGACCAGTCGAGCGCCTTCAGAATACCCTTGGCCTCGCTTTCGCTGATTTTCTTGCCTTTTTCGCTGATTTCGAGAATCGCTTTGGCCGCCGCCGAACAATCAGAATGCGGTACAACGCGGGAAGATGGCGAAAGGTCTTTGATAAACTCGGCGATACCTGTCGCATTGTCATAACAAACGACAGGAACACGCTTGATGAAGGCGTCGATTGCGACATTCGGGAACGGGTCAAGACGAGACGGCAGATAGAACACGTCGGTGTTATCGAACACCCAGTCCAGATCAGGAAGTTCGTCAACGAACTCGATCATATCCTCAAGACCAGCTGCTTCAATTGTCGCGTTCTGCCAGACGGAGAAACCCATATCGTCTTTCGGGTTCCAGCCGCCGCCAACCCAGACGAATTTATAGTCATCATCAGTCATGGCCCGCAGAGCAACAGCCGTCTGGATGAAAAGGTCTACGCCTTTCCGAGGCTGCACATATCCGGCGCCCATGACAATTTTCGGACGCTTCTTGCCTTCAATACCAAACCGCTTTTCGAGCTTTTTGACATCTACTTTTTCGGATTTGCTGCGTCGCGGAAGCTCAACGCGCCCCTGATGGCGCACAAGTACGTTACGCGGTGAGCCATTATAGTAGACCTTATTCTGCTCAACAAAGGACTGCTTGACGATCTCGGCAGGTGTAACCACAGCATCTGCGCAGGACGCCGGCCCCGCAACCTTCACCTGAGGCCGCGTATATTCAGCGAATTCATGCAGAAGCGTGATGCTTGGAATCGCCAGATCAGCTGCAGCGCGGTTGATCTCTTCACACTCAACCGAGTTCGCGATGGCAAAGTCGATTGGCATCCAGGTATTCAGGTCTTCCAGCAGGAAGCGATAGCCATCATGAAGACTGTCGCGGGCGTCACCGATCAGAACACTGACTTTAGCGAACTCATCAAAAATCGCACCGCCATGGTGCAGAAGCGTGATGACGTTGAAGTCTTCCTTCAGATCTTTAATCAGCGCCAGGCCGAGAAGCGGCGCACCTGTTGCCGATGCTTCATGACATGCAATGAGCAGATTTGGCTTTCCAGGGTCGATCGAAACGCTACCAGGCTTGAACACATACGAACTGGAGATCGAAGCCATCCGGCCTTCTTCCTTACCACTCTCAATATAGTGGATGATTGGAAGAACACCTGCCGCCTGAATGTCAGCATAAGACTTCAGATAAAGAACCTGATTGAATTCCGCGGCACAAGGAATGCCATTGAGCATGCCATATGAAAGATAATGCGTGACGGCGCTCTTGCGGGTCGCGAATTCGCGACCGCACATGACCGAATAATAATCCTGATCAAAAACTTCAGACCGTTCGACGATGTTCGCGGCGACAGCAAATTCCTGAGAGTTTTTCGGCAAACCCAGGCGAATGCCCAGTTTCAGATGGTGAATGGCCGGAACGAAAAATGGCTCGAGCGATTTCTGGAAGGTCTCATAATAGAAACGATCTTCAAAATCGACAATACCTTCAAGGCCTTCTCGCCACCCCGATGTCAGATAGTGTTCAATAAGCCCCATCCGGCGGGCCTCATCAGATACCTTGCTGCCATATCCGCGGAAGTCGAACATACCTGTCTGCTCAACAAACACCACGTCTCGGCGCAGAAGGTTTTGCGTTGGATAACGACCCTCTTTCCAGCCGTGCTCGACATAGTGGACAAGCGGATTGACACCCGCTTCACGGACGTCTGGATTGCTCGACAGATAGAAGTCCGCTTCAAATTCGATCCATGTCCCGGCCTCTGGTCGACCACCTGTTTCCATAAGCTGAGCGAAAAGCTCAACATCTGACCCCTGAAGACCGGTCGACGCACGAAAACTCGTCGGACGGAAAACACCGATCCGCATGGCTTCATGCATCATGCTCGTAATTCGACCTTCGAATTTGTCGGGCTCATTTTCTACCATGACATCTTCACCCGCACCTGACACCGAACCAACACTTTGCAACTCATCCTCCAGAAGGACGTACACTCAACTTCTGAACCGAAATTTCGTCCCCAAACCCCGGAACAACCCTCCTCGCCCAGCGGGCGACACGCGGCGACCTTAGACAAATTTCCGGAGGTCGCAATCCCACAATCGCGATAATCGCGCGCCAGTGTCTGCTGATTGTACATTGGTCACAGAATGTGCCGAATAATTGAGGGACGACCTCATTTTTTGAGCTTTTTTCAAAGTCAAACAGGAGGATTCTACCCAGTGGACGCAAATGTCAGAAATTAGGCGTTGGTGATCTGCTTCTTGTCATCCAAAGCGCGAAAACAGGAGAAACAATCGCTCATTTTTCGACTTCTGA
>NZUJ01000034.1 GCA_002701295.1 Ponticaulis sp.
ACGGGAGACCGAAAATGCTCAAGACGACTGACGAAATTCCACCAGAGGGTCTCCAGCTGGAGGTCTGCCCATCCCGAATGGTGATGGAAATGCTGGCCGATAAATGGAAGCTTCTGGTCTTTCACTCTCTGCGTCAGAAGTCAGTCCTGAGAAATGGCGAACTCATGCGTATGATCAATGGTATCAGTCAGAAAATGCTGACCCAGACGCTGCGTTCCCTCGAACGGGATGGTTTGATCTCGCGCTATGACTATCAGGAGGTGCCGCCGCGCGTGGAGTACCGTCTGACGGAGCTTGGGAAATCACTGTGTGAACCGATCCACCTCATCTCGACATGGGGCATGGATAACATGAAATGTGTTCTGGAAGCGCGTGAGACGTTCGACACGCGGGAATCTGTCCATTCAGATTAATCTGGTCTTGAAACATCCGCGGTAAAACCCTGGCCTTGAGGAGGCCGGGATTTGCCCAATCTGATCCGCCATTTATTCGGTTATCTGCCAGTCAATCTGGTGGCCGCCATTGTTCAGTTCGGAACAGTGTTCGCGTATACGCGCCTTCTGGACGCCGACGAATATGGCCGATACGCACTGGCCCTTTCTACCATGCACCTCTTGCACACCTTCACACTGACCTGGGTGGAGGCGGCGGGCTATCGGTTTAACGGCGAGGCGAATGCGAATGGCACGCTTCCCGTCCACTACCGGACCACGATGGTATTGAGCACGTTCTCCATTATGCCAGCCTTTCTGGCGCTGGGGATTGTGTGGTTCATGGTTGCGAACGCGCCGGAGTTTCAGTCGATCCTGCCCTGGCTGCTCGTCCTGATGCCGGTGTCGGTGATCGCCAATATTGCTCAACAGAACCATAAGGCGAGCCAACGCATCAAACGCTATTCCATGGTGGAAATGGGCCGGGTGGCCGGCGGGTTCATTCTGGGCACTTTGCTGGCAGCATTTTCGGGGCTTGGCGCAGCCGCGCCGCTGGTGGGGATTACGATTGCTTACGCGATTGCCGGGCTTTCCGAAGGTATCTGGCTGTTCCGGCATTCACAGAATGCGCCAGTTCATCGGGAAAATGCCAAACGGTATCTCGCCTATGGTCTGCCCATTGCGGCGGCATTGGTGCTGGACCTTATTCTCTCTGCGTCTGATCGCTTCCTGATCGCCTTCTTTATTGATGAGGCGGCCGTTGGCGCCTATGCGGCCGGGTATGGTGTCGCTGACAAGACGACGCTGATGATCTGCGCCTGGGCGGCTATGGCAGGATCACCGCTTCTCATGGCGGCGTATGAACAGCACGGCAAAGAGGAGACTGAAAAAGCCGCGCGCGGCATGGCGCAGTCCATCCTGCTGATCGCGCTTCCGGCGGCTGTTGGTATAGCGATTGTCGCCGGACCATTGTCGGAGGTGATGATTGGTGAAGATCTTCGCGAACAGGCCCGGAAAATCATTCCGTGGATTGCCGCAGCGGGTTTCTTCAATGGTCTACTCATCCATTATTTCTCTGAGGCCTTCCAGCTTGCGCGGAAAACGGCGCAGCGTGCAATCCTGATGCTGATCCCCGCGCTGGCGAATATTGGTCTGAATATTGTCTTGCTGCCGCGTATAGGCCTGATGGGCGCGGTATATGCGACTGTTGCCTGTTATGTGATGGGTGTTGTTTTGCTTGCCGTGTTCGGACGAAAGCATGTTCGTCTGCCGATCCCGGTGATGGATTTGGCGAAGATTTTGGCGGCCTGTATCGCCATGGCTGGCGCTGTCCAGATTGTTCCGGCAATTGGCGGGCTGGTTGAGCTGGCGCTCAAGGCTGGCACAGGCGGTCTGGTGTATGCGTTGTGTGTGGTGTCGCTGAATGCAGCAGGTGCACGCAGCATGGCAGGAAAGATTCTGACCAGGATCCGATCCCGCAATCAGGACGAACAAATCGTCTAGTCGGTTCGACGTTCTCCAATTCCGTGATATCGGTCAGATATTCAGGATAGGGTAGAAGCCGTGTCGGATAATATTGCATTCTCAGACCCGCCAGAGGAAACGCCAGAAACAGAGTTTTCTGAGCCATTCTACGTGCGCGCTTTGGCGTTCACGGGTGTACTCGTGGTCATGTTGGCTATGACTGTCGAACCTGACAGCGCCAGCGGTGTGAATAGTTCAATCCTCGTTCCAGCCGTGTGCGGTTGGTTGTTTTTCAGCCTCGCGATCACCCGGTTCTTGAAGGAGCGACGCGTTAGTGCAGACCTGAAGACGCATTTGGTGTTCGGGCTCAGCTTCGTTCTCATGGGAATTCTTGTAGCTGTCGTTCGGCATCAGTTACCGGAGTTTCGAGAGAGCAATGCTATATGGTGGGGATTAATCGTGGTCGGAGGGCTTTTGTGTTTCGCACCGACCTATCTGGCGCGCCTTTCTATGTCAGACGCTCAGAAGGCGGCATTGAAAGCGAAACAGACGGAACGAACGGCAGAGCTGAAAGGTAGTTTTCTTGTCTATTGTGCCGGCGTGGCTGCAATGTTCGCCATCTGGTATATCTGGAGGCTGAAGGTTCTGTGACCGGTATTGAAATTACCAACCAGCCTTCAGTCGACGCTGGTTCACAGTCAGAACCTGGAAAGCCCTATCCGGTCATCATTCTTTTCGGGCTGATTGCTGCTGTAGCGTTTGTTCCAATGTTTCTGATGGTGTGGCTGGCTGGTCGTTGACGCGTTTTTAGGTGCGGGCTGCGATTCTGATTGAACTCCTCAACAGAATAGTGCGTAAACAGCCCTATGACAGACACACCTGAAACTTCCGGCGAAGAAAAAGCCAAATCCGCTACCAGCCTGTGGGCGGAGCTCGGGCCAACCATTGCCTTCATTGCGACCTACACAATCATGGGTCGGTTCTTCCCAGAAGGGGACGGACCCTTCACAAGCGATGCGGCAATTTTCTGGGCCACCGGCGCACTGATGGTCTCCACCGCTGCGGTGATCATCTACAAGCTGGCGAACAAGGAAAAAGTTCCGCCAATGCTAATCCTGACAGGCAGTGTGGTCGGATTTTTCGGTGTGCTGACGATCGCGCTTCAGCAGGAAGCCTTTGCCTATATCAAGCCGACCATCATCAATTCCCTCTTCGCGATTGTACTTCTGGGCGGTCTGGCTGTTGGCCGAAATTTCTGGAAAATGATGCTGGAACACGCGTTTGAACTGCCGGATTTCGCGTGGAATACGCTGACCTTCCGATGGGGGCTGTTCTTTATCTTTCTGGCGCTGCTCAATGAGTTTCTCTGGCGGTATTTCTGTCCGCTTCCGGAATCGCCACTTACCTTTCTGGGGATCACCTTTGTGCCGACTGAGGCCTATTCCATTTTCGGGATCGAATTTGGCTCCCGCGATCAGGAATCCGTCTGGGCCTGGATGAAACTTGGCAATTTTGTTGTGGTTGCGGCTTTCATGGCGGCAAACCTGCCATACACCATGAAGCACTGGATCCAGCCTGAAGACGAGGAAAAGGCCGAGGCCTAACGCGTCATGTGATCGCTTTCGGACGGATTGCCGAAAGGCGGGTGGAATGTCTCGCCATTGAGCGAATGCCATTGCTTCAGCGCCCAGACAGCTGATGGGAAGGCCATGTCTGCCCACGGAATTTCGTTCCAGGTGACAAGTTTAACTTCCTGACTTTCCGGACCCGGAGCGACATCGGGCGAGCGAAGCTTTGCCTTGAACATGATCTGTACCTGGCTGATGCGGGGAATGGAGTAAATCGCCAGTGTGCGTTCTATTTCGAGGTCGGCGCAGGCTTCTTCTTCAGCTTCACGGCAGGCGGCTTCTTCCACGGTTTCACCCGTTTCCATGAATCCTGCGGGTAGGGTCCAGAAGCCGAGGCGCGGCTCGATGGCCCGCTTGCAGATGAGGATCTTGTCTTCCCAGGTCGCGATGGAGCCAACGACAATGCGCGGGTTCACATAGTCGATGAAGTCGCAGCGCTCGCACATCCGACGTTCGCGATCATCACCGTCTGGAACGGCAAGTTTGAACCGGGCTTCAGCTTTACTCATCTCTGGTTTTCCGTTCGCAAGCAGGAATTGTTTTCCGGCGTGAAACTGTTAAAACATCAGCATACGATCAGTTTCACGCGACTGAAACATTTCGGATATAAACTTGCAACACGACTCACCCATGAACACGATGGATAGCGGGAGACTATTGTGATTGAAGCTGAGACCGAAACCCAGTTCAGTCTGGACAGATCCGCAAGCCATTTGCTTCATCGAGCGCAGCAGTTCGCTGCTGAACAGTTCGAAGGCATGGGTGATGCAGACATAACATTGCGCCAGTTCGCGGTGTTGTCGGCGGTCCGTGAACAGGAAGGCTGTTCACAGTCTGACCTCGTGAAGACAACAGGCATTGACCGGTCGACACTGGCCGACATGGTTCAACGCATGGAGCGTCGCGGACTGCTTGAACGCCGCCAGGCCAAGTTGGATGCGCGCGCCAAGTCTGTACACCTCACCGATGATGGCCGTGCAGCTCTCGACGTGTCGACACCAATTGTGCGGAAGGCGGACGATGCAATCCTCGCCATGCTGCCGAAAAACCGCCGTCGCGCCTTCATCGGTATTCTTGGTCTGCTCGCTGATGTGGAAGGTATCGAGTTTGAAGAGCTCGATTCACCGGTTGATGTGAGGGCGAAAAAGAAGACCAACGACGAAAAGAAAAAGAAGAAGAAAAAAGACGGCAAGAAGAAAAAGAAGAAGGACTAGTCCTTCGGATTTTCCGTCTGGTTGAGCATGTTCAGTTTCTTTTTGGCCTGAGCGAGACGCGTTGCCGTCCACGCAGCCAGAGCTGCCATTGTGACACCGGACGCAATAAAACTCGCCAGAACGAAAAAATTGCCGCCTGTGACTTCACCGGTCATGAGGTGCTCCTGTTCAGTCTGGCCAGTTTGGCTTCATACTGCCGTTTGTAGACTTCCGAGCGCATGGTCGCGATCAGGAAGGCCCCAAACAACACCATCATCCCGATCAGATTGAACATGAGTGGCCAGAAGAATTCAGCCGTCAGGCTCGAGTCGCCGGTCAGGCTGATAAAGCCGGCCGGTTGGTGAAGTGTGTTCCACCATTCAACGGAAAACTTGATGATGGGCAGGTTCACTGCGCCAACCAGGCAGAGGATCGCTCCCGCGCGTGCGGCTTCCTGCTCTCGCTGAAAGGCTGACCGAAGCGCCATATAGCCAAGGATCAGGAAGAGCTGGAACAACATGCTGGTGAGACGAGCATCCCAGATCCAGTAGGTGCCCCAGGTCGGGCGTCCCCAGAGCGAGCCGGTGACAAGGCAGATGAAAGACAGCGCGGCCGCGATGGGCGCCGCTGATTTCGCAGCGACATCTGCAAGCGAGTGTTTCAGGATCAGATACAGAAGGCTGGAGATTGCCATTGTGGAATAGGCGGCAAGCGAGACCATTGCGGCCGGCACATGGACATACATTATCTGAACGGTCGGGCCCTGATATTTCTCATCCGGAACGAAGCCGATTGCCCAGATCCAGCCCGCAGCCAGCATTACTGCTGCCACGACTGTCAGAATCGGGAGCAATGGCCGGGTCAGGCTCATGAAACGGTGCGGATTCGCAAAGGTCGAAAACATGGGACCTGCCTTTACTCCAGCTTCAGCGCGAGCGCCATGGCGAAAGGTGAGATTGCAAGTGCGGCGAGCGTATTGGCGGCGAGCAGGGTCAGTCCGGCGCCAAATGTCTGACCGGTCAGAATATGGTTCAGTTCTTCTGCGCCGAAGATCACAACCGGCACAAACAGAGGCAGAACGAGGAGCGCAACCAGCGGGCCGCTGCGCCGCAGGCCTGCGGTGAGGGACGCGCCAACACCGCCCCATAAAAAGATCGTGATGCTGCCCAGAAACACCGGAAGAATGGTCATGGGCGTCACCGTGTCAGCGCGCATGAAGACGGCGGCAACCGGCGTGAGAAGGGCGATGGGCAGTCCAGAGACAAGCCAGTGCGCCAGAACTTTCACGACGGTAATCAGCTCCATGGACAGGCCGGAAAGACGTTGCTGGTCGAGGGCACCCACTTCGAGGTCAGCCTGAAAGATGCGTTCAAGCGTTGTAAGTGAGGCCAGACACAGCGCAACGAAAATCAAACCGGGGGCGAGGCGCGACAAAAGTCCGGGTTCGGCGCCAACGCCGAGGGGCGCCAGAAAAATGGTTCCTGCGAAGAAGGCAGCAGGCAGAAACAGTCCTGACCCACCTGCCCAGGCGAGCACGAGCTCTCTTCGGAATATGGCCAGAATACCCTTCATGGTGCGAATGCTCCGACATCGAGCACACGAGATGGTTCGAGGTCCATCGGATCGTGAAGGGCGGCAAGGATTGCGCCATTCGAATTGAGATGTTCCGTCATCAACTCGCAGAGGAGGCATTGCCCGCCAACATCCAGAGAGGATGCGGGTTCATCCAGAAGCCAGATGGGGCAAGGCACGACGAGCGATCGCGCAAGGGCGACACGCTTTTTCTGCCCGGCAGAAAGCGACCAGGCCGGGACTTCGCGGCGCGATGTCAGCCCAAGTCTGTCGATGGCAGGCAGAATGCGCTCGCGCGGCTGGTGGTGCATGTCTGCCCAGTCCCGAAGATGTGAGAGTGGCGTTTCGTTAGGTCGAAGCCCGAGCTCATGACCGAGATAATAGATCCCGCGCGCCGGCGCTTCGTCAGGAATGCTGTATTCAATTTCTCCGGATTCGGCAGCGATCAGACCTGCTACCATGCGCAGAAGTGTGGTCTTTCCTGCCCCGTTCGGGCCCTTCAAAGCGGCAAACTCACCATAAGCGAGGTCGAAATCGAGGCCTGAAAAAAGCAGCGTATAGCCGCGAACAGCCGTCAATTGCCGTAATTTCAATGCCATCTGACCGTCTGAATCGCGATTTATCACGCTAATTACTCATTCCTTGGTCGATGACGAATTGCGGACATGGTGCCGGGAACATATGTACTTACCAACGATTATCCACTCTGAGCCCGTGCAGGCAAGCCGCACTATCGCAGAAAGGAAGACAAGGCCAATGGCATCTCTCGACAGCTTCAAGTCCAAACAGACACTCGATGTTTCCGGAAAGACATACACGTATTACAGTCTTGAAGAAGCATCAAAAAACGGACTCGGCGATGTGTCGCAATTGCCGGCAAGTCTCAAGGTTCTTCTCGAGAACATGCTGCGCTTTGAAGATGGCGACACGGTCAAGAAGGAAGACATTCAGGCCTTTGCCAAATGGCTGACCGATAAAGGCTCCGCTCAACACGAGATTGCGTATCGCCCGGCCCGCGTTCTGATGCAGGACTTTACCGGCGTTCCGGCGGTGGTTGACCTGGCTGCCATGCGCGACGCTGCAAAGGCGCTCGGCGCGGACCCGAAAGCCATCAACCCGCAAGTGCCGGTAGACCTCGTGATCGACCACTCTGTCATGGTCGACTTCTTTGGCGGACCGGATTCGTTCGAGAAGAACGTGGCGCGTGAATATCAGCGCAACAAAGAGCGTTATGAGTTCCTGAAATGGGGCCAGACGGCGTTTGAAAACTTCCGCGCTGTGCCTCCGGGAACGGGTATTTGTCACCAGGTAAACCTTGAATATCTTGCCCGGACCGTCTGGTCGAAAGAGGAAGACGGCGAGACTGTTGCCTATCCGGATACGTGTGTGGGCACGGACTCGCACACGACAATGGTCAATGGCCTGTCTGTGCTTGGCTGGGGCGTCGGCGGTATTGAGGCCGAGGCGGCCATGCTTGGCCAGCCTGTCTCTATGCTGATCCCGGAAGTGATTGGGTTCAAACTGACCGGCAAAATGGGTGAGGGCGTGACTGCGACCGACCTTGTTCTGGTCGTGGTCGATATGCTGCGCCAGAAAGGCGTCGTCGGTAAGTTTGTTGAATTTTATGGCGAAGGTCTCGCCAATCTGTCGCTGGAAGATGAGGCGACGATTTCAAACATGGCACCGGAATATGGCGCGACTTGCGGCTTCTTCCCGGTTGACGACGAGACGCTCGACTATCTGAAAACAACTGGCCGATCTGCGGAACAGGTTGATCTGGTCGAGACCTATGCGAAGGCACAGGGGCTGTGGCGCGCCGATATGGGCGACCCGGTTTACACCGACACACTTGAACTCGACATTTCGACAGTCCGCCCAAGCATTGCCGGACCAAAGCGTCCGCAGGACCGCATCATTCTGGACGATGCGTCTGATGCATTTGCAAAAGTTATGGGTACGGAATTCGACAAGCTCGACGTCGCAACCAAGCGGGCGAAGGTGGAAGGCGAAGAGTATTCCATCGGCCATGGCGATGTCGTGATTGCGGCGATCACATCCTGCACCAACACGTCAAACCCATCGGTGATGGTGGCTGCGGGTCTTGTTGCGAAAAAAGCGGTTGAGCGTGGCCTGACAGTGAAGCCGTGGGTGAAAACATCGCTCGCACCCGGCTCACAGGTGGTGACAGACTATCTGGCCAAGGCAGGTCTGCAGGATGATCTCGACAAGCTCGGTTTCGATCTGGTGGGCTATGGTTGTACGACTTGTATCGGTAACTCTGGCCCACTGCCTGAGAAGATTTCAAAAGCCATCGCGGATGGCGATCTGGTTGCGACATCAGTTCTGTCCGGTAACCGGAACTTTGAGGGCCGCGTGAACCCGGATGTCCGCGCGAACTATCTGGCGAGCCCGCCTCTGGTGGTGGCCTACGCGCTGGCCGGTTCGATGAATGTGGACCTGACGCGTGATCCGATCGGCTATGACGATGAGAATGAACCGGTTTATCTGTCTGATGTCTGGCCGTCGAATGAAGAGATCACAGAGGTTGTCCGGTCTTGTGTGACCCCGGAAATGTTTGACGCGCGCTATGGCGAAGTTTTCAAAGGCGACGAGCACTGGCAGAAAATTGAGGTGAAGGGCGGCGAAACCTATGGCTGGCCGGAATCGACTTACGTCGCCAACCCGCCTTACTTTGAAGGTATGGGCATGGAGCCAGAAGTCACTGGCGACATTGTCGGCGCAAATATTCTCGGCCTGTTCGGCGAGTCGATCACAACCGACCACATTTCGCCTGCCGGCAATATCAAAGCGGACAGCCCTGCTGGTCGATATCTTCAGGATAAGGGCGTGCCAATTCGCGAGTTCAACTCGTATGGTTCGCGGCGCGGTAATCATGAAGTCATGATGCGCGGCACCTTCGCCAATATCCGTATCAAGAACCAGATGGTTCCGGGCACGGAAGGCGGCGTGACCAAACACTGGCCGGACGGCGAGGTCATGGATATCTATGACGCGGCCATGAAGTATCAGGGCGATGGCAAAGATCTCGTGATCTTCGCTGGTGAGCAGTATGGTACTGGTTCGTCGCGTGACTGGGCGGCGAAGGGAACAATTCTTCTCGGCGTTCGTGCAGTTGCGGCTTCAAGCTTTGAGCGCATTCACCGCTCCAACCTGATTGGTATGGGCGTTCTGCCTCTGCAATTGCCACAAGGCGAAGGCTGGACCGATCTGGGAATGGTCGGCAATGAAACGGTCACCATCAAAGGCATTTCCGACATCAAGCCGCGGCAGGATGTGGAGGTTGAGGTCACGTTCCCGAATGGCGAGACCAAGACCGTGACCGCGCTTCTGCGGATCGATACCGAGAATGAGCTCGAATATTACAAGAATGGCGGCATTCTGCATTACGTGCTGCGCAATCTGGCGCGAAACGGCTAATCTGGCCGCCTACTGATCAAAACACCCGGCAGACATATGTTTGCCGGGTGTTTTTGTGGCTCTCTTCGCAAACTGGCGCCAATTAGTCGCACCGGTCTCACAGGCTAGTGATTCGTCAGCCTGACAGAGCTTCTGTAAGAGAATTGTATGACCCCTAGTTTCCGACGTTTCCTGACCGGCTTTTTCGCCTCTGCTCTGATTCCGATGAGTTTGATGGCGCAGGCTGAGCCTCTTGTCTCTGAAGCCAAGAAGCCAATCATTGTCGAATTGTTCTCCAGCCAGAGCTGTGGCGCTTGCCCGGCGGCAAATGAAGCCCTGATCGACATGGCTGAGACGGAAAATGTATTTCCGCTCGTCTGGTCGGTGTCCTACTGGGAGTATATCGGGGTGAAAGAGCCCTATGCCGGACCTGGCATTCTGGAGCGCCAGCGCCGTTATGCCGACAGTTTTGATCTGCGCGGCCCCTACACGCCGCAAGTCGTCATCGATGGTTGCGTGCAGAATACCGGAAGCTCGCCTGAGAACATCCGCGACAAGATCGAGATGGTTCGCCATGAAGTGACCCCCGAGCTAACCGTAACAATTTCCGGTGACACCGTTGTCGTCGGCAGCGACAAGCCGGTTGGATCATCAGCGGTGTGGCTGGCGGGTTACCTGCCGGGCATTACGGAACTTACGCCGGAGCGCGGGAGAAATGCCGGGCAAACGCTTCGCCATATGAACCTCGCTACCAGCCTCAAACGCATTGGTGACTGGGATGGTCTGGAGCCTGAGCGTTTCGAATTCGAGTGCAAAGCGCAGGCCTGTGTGGTGATTGTGCAGGAAAGCGCAACGGGCGAAATTCTGGATTTTGGTCTGGTTTCCGGCGTTTCGGGTTAGCCGTCGCTATTCGGCGAAAGACAGCAAATCTGACGCGTCGAGCGGATCAATCAGATAGGCAGTCGACGTCACGTCTGTCGAGGATTTGGACGGACCGAATACCAGCCAGTTCTCAGACTTGTCTTCAACGAGTGAAAACTGAAGTTCAAAGGCGCCATAGGCGATCTGAAACACGGCGAGTCGCGTTCCGAATTGCGCATCAACTGATTTGACATCCTCGACACTCAGTCCGGCATAGATGTCAGCAAACGACGCGCGATCCGCTGCGGTGGAAACGTCTGATCGAAGATCACCGACCCAAACGAAAAGCTGCCTGATCGGGAGAGTTATTTCGGGAAGAGAGAGCGCTGATGCATCAAGCCACCAAAGGGGGCTGTGAAGTGGTGGGAGGAGCGCATCGAGCTTCCAGGTTTGGGTTTCGCCCTGTTTGCGTGCGTATTGTTGACCATTTTTGACGCCGAAAATCCAGACAATGTCTTCTGTATCGAGTGAGACGGCCGCGCCATAGCCGCCGGTTTCAGGGTCTCCCAGACCCAGTTCATCAAAACGCTCTGGCAGCTGCGTCATGGCCTGCGTGCGTTGCGCGCTCGTCAGGCTGGCAAACAGGCGATCTATTTTCACGCCATCGATAGGCATGTTGGCTTTTTCGGGCATAACCCAGCCATCATCAGTGCGCGTCAGCGTGTAGTCTTCGTCTGATGTCTTCACGCTGATGGTATCGGCCTGATCGAGATGGAGAGACTTATATATCGGCTGGGCTTTGGCCTGTTCAAAGCCGCCACTGCCGGAGGAGGTGAGCGTTATAACCAGGCTCGCCAGGGCGGCAAGCATGACCAACCCCAGCAGGATGAGCACGCTTTTGCGACCGGGCTTGAATTGCAAGCTGTTCACGGGCGCCTCCGTCCAATGAAGCGGATAAGTCCGCTCATGAGAAAGGCGAGCAGAACAGGACACCAAAGCGTCCACCATCTGAGCCAAGTTTCAAGCGAATCGAGCTTTTGGCGGAAATCGGCTTGCAATGCTCTGAGCGATTTTCGCGCGTCGAGAAAAGCAGCCTGTGCTGCAGGTCGGGTTTCATCGCTCGCGGTATCAAGAGCGGATTCGAGATCTGCGAGTTCGTCCTGAAGCGTAGTTTCCTCGGCAATATAGTCGGCTTCGGCGGCCCTGCGGAGATCCAGAACGCGCGTCATTGGCCTGATGGCGGGCGGACGAGCGCGCAGTGTTGCCAGATCTGGATTGCCTGCAAACTCATCGAGGACAGACAGGATCAGCGCGGCGTTATCGGCCAGTTCTGATCCGTTTTGTGGATTGGTGAAGAAGGGATCGAACAGGAAATCTGTGTCGTGGATCAAAATCACACTCCCCTCTTCAGAGGCGCCCTCAAGATGAGGGCGTGCCTGCCATTCGGCCTGAGCAAGGCGAGACAGAACGGGATCATCCGGGAAGTCGACATCCGGGCGAAGCGGGAAGCGGTTTGGAAACTTGCCTGTAAGGCGTACGCCAACAGAGGTTGTGTCATTCAGCGGTGTCATGAGGCGCCGCACAGATGATGGGGTCTGGTCGCCGTCCAGATAGGCTTGCGTCGGAACACGGGCGCTGGTGCCCGTTGTCGTGATCAGGTCTGATGCCGTGAGCCCGCGCGTCGGATTTGCTGAAATCCAGCCGGGTGTGCCGAAATTCAGGGTGCGCTGGAGTGCTGCGGTCAACGGATCATTCGTATTAAACTGCGCCTGACCGAATCCCGGGAAGACGGGTTGCTGAAGAGTTTGTACCCCTGAGGCTGTCTGCACGGTGACGGGCAGGCCAAGAGTGTCATCGGCCAGAATGTCATCTGATAGTTCGATTCCCCAATCGCCGATCCAGTCGACAAAACGTCCGGGAAGGTCGGTCCGGTCATGCAGAATTGGTGCAGGATCTGTTAGAATGAGAACGTGGCCACCGTCCAGAATATACTGGTCGAGCAGGTATAAGGTCTGGAGCGAGAGTTGTGGCGGCTGTGCGATAATGATCGCGTCCAGTGAGTTCGGGAGAGCGTAATCCGCCGGAGAGAGCCAGCGCACCGCATACTGATCTTCGATTTGCCTCTGTAGAGTCGCCGCGGTCTGCCCGGTTGGTGAGAGCGCAGGAATACCGGACAGGATGCCGATGGTGGGCCTTGAGGGCGCATCCAGTGACGCCAGAAGCTGGGCGATCGACAGCTCCAGCTGATCATCCTGTTCAGGCGACAAAAAGCGAATTGACTGAACATCATCGACCAGATTGCGCCCTGAAAGGCCAAGATAGAGCGGATCGACGCCTTCGGTCGGGATGGCTGAAATGCCGTTTGCAACAGCCTCATCTTCGCCAGCAGAAAAGGGTTCAGGATTGATGGTCCGAAGCCGGATCTTGCCACCTGACTGGGCAGCAAAGCTTGTCAGAAGCGCTTCAACGCGATCGGCATGGGCGCGAATGTCGGGGTAGTCTGCGCCAATGTCTTCGGAATAGTAGAGTGTCAGCTCAATCGGTTCCTTCAGCTTTTGCACGATCTGCTTCGCGCCCGGGGAAAGCGTGTTGAGGCGGTATCCTGTGACATCGAAACGCGCACTGCTGAGACCTGATTCCGTGAGGTTGCGGGCCAGTGGAAAGGCCAGGAACAGGAGCGCGACAAAAGCCACCCCCCAGCGTGCCGAGGATGAAGACCAGCCCGGTGACCGGCGGTTTTCCATGATGGTTATACCCGCCAGCGCCAGAATGCCTGCAAAAGCGATGAGGGTGAAGACATCAGATAGTCGGAACACGCCTCGCCAGGCAGAGACGAGCACATCCATCATGCCATAGGCTCTGATCCAGCCCGTCAGAGACGGTGGCAGTAGGCTTCGCATGCCGTCGGTAACGAGGTTGAGGCTCAGCACGAGAAGCAGGAGGTTGGTCGACATGCTGAGCACCAGAGCGATCACCTGATGGCGCGTGGTTGCTGACCAGGCCATGCTGACGAACAGGAAGACCGTACCGAGAAGCAAAAGGTAAACATAGCTGAGCGCAATCAGACCGTGGTCAGGCGAGCCGAGCCAGGTCAGCGCGATCCAGTAAGGAAAACTGGAAATCAGCGCGGCCGCCAGAACAGTCAAACCCGCTGCGGCCTTGGCGAGGTGAACCACGGTCAGGCTGACGGGCGAGGTGAGGTAAAGGTCTGCAGTGCGAGAGCGAAGATCCTCGCTCCAGAGGCGCATGCCAATAGCGGCAGCGAAAAAGGCGAGAAGCCAGGGCTGAAACTGGAAAAAGGGCTGCATATCGACACGTGCCGTGTCGAACAACCGGGCCAGATTCCATGTGGCAAGGCCCGACAGAAGCAGGTAGACGCCCAGAAAAACATAGGCGAGCGGGCCGAGGAAATAGGCCCTCAGTTCGCGTTTCCAGATGGCGAAAAACGCGCTCATGCGGCGCGTTCACCTGATGTGATCAGAGCCTGGAAGGCCTGCTTTATATGGCCGTCTGAGGATGAACCGATGAGCTCAGAAAGCGTGCCGTCAAAAACGAGTCGACCGTCATGGAGGACCAGTACGCGGTCGCAGAGGGCTTCGACTTCTTCAAGGCTGTGGGTCGAGATGAGGAGGGTCTGATCACCGCGGGACGCCCGAAGTTGGTCGAGCACGCGGTCGCGCTGAAACGGGTCTAGCCCGTCGGTTGGTTCGTCCAGATACAGAATATCGGGCTTGCCCAGTGAGGCCGCCGCCAGTGCGACGCGGCGACGATAGCCCTTGGAGAGTGTATCGATTGTGGTGTCGCGTTTCCCTGACAGTTCGTACCGAGTCAGCGCAGTGTCGACATCGCCCGGGATCTGACCTGCGGGAAGATTTCGGATGCCGGCAATTGTCCTTAGGTGCGCTTCGACGGTGAGATCGTCAAACAGGGGGGCGCCTTCGGGAAGAAAACCGAAACGCGACTGGCAGGCGATCGGCGTATTGGCGAGCGCAAGCTCACCATAGTTAACCTGGCCCTCATCAGGAATGAGGCGACCGGTCAGAATGGATAAGAGGGTAGATTTGCCAGCGCCGTTCAGGCCGAGCAAGCCGGTGATCTGGCCGCTGGTCAGCTCAAAGCTCACCGAACTCAGCGCTGTCGCGCGTCCATAGCGCTTGGTGAGTTGTCTGGCTGAAACCACGCTATTCACAGAGTACCCCTACCGTAACATCTGCACACTCGCATGAAATTCTTACCAAAAAGCGCGCTGCCTCAGCAACGCGCTTTCTTGGGGGAGTTCATCTGATAACCCAGATGGGTGTCGGGCCACCTGTCCGAAGCGCCCAGGGGGCTGGGGGGCTGATGGGTCTGGAACTGCTTCAATCAGGCGCCCGACTAGACAGATATTGGGCATTTGAAGCGGCTTTGAAGGGGATGATTTGCGGCAAGTTTGTGTTTTCAATTAAATTTCTGTCACAATATTGCCATGAGACTGGCCTGCGCAAAATCGGAGATCATTATAACAGAATGAGCCTTCAAACACGACCCCCCAACCAGAAGTCTGTAACGCCGGTGTTTTTTCAAAGACTGGAACTGGACGCCATCATGGGAATATATGGCCGCATGGTCGCTGCAGGAGAGTGGCGAGACTACGCCCTCAACATGCATAAAGACCGCGCGATCTTCTCGATCTTCAGGCATGCGGCTGAAATGCCGGTGTATCGGATCGAAAAGCAGCCCGCTCTGGCGCGAAAACAAGGCCAGTGGTCCATTCTGTCAGCGGAAGGTGTGATTCTGAAACGCGGACAGGACCTGAAAACCATACTCAGCTTTTTCGATCGCCGAAAATTCCGCGTGGTTAACTGAGCAAGCCGCTGGTCAACAGATCAGCGCAGATAGTCAACCAGTGACAATCCCTGGATCGTGCTGAAGACAGATGCCGTGGCCTGATATTGCAGCTGCGCCTGGTTCAGCTTGACGGCGACTTCTGCAAGATCAACGTCTGTGATGTCGGCAGCCAGAGATTCGAGCAGATTGCTCTCATTGGTGTGGCGCTTGATCATTTCGTCAGTCTGGTTGAGCACCTGGCCATTGCTGGCCTGAACGTTCAGAAGCCCCTCGTGCGCCTGTTTGAGATCCAGTATGGCTGACTGAATGGCCGTTTTCTGCGCCTCGGTCGGATTGTCTGTGAAGGGGCCGTCGACGCCTTCTTCAAAAATCTGAAGATCACGAAGGACGGTCAGGATATCCTGCGCGGCAGAGCTCGCCAGTGGCGCTGCATTGACCTGACGATTTTCGGCGATACGCACTTCGACCGTTTTGCCATCACTGTTGACGGCGTCGGCGAGCGGATTATTGGCCAGATCGCTGATGTTCGTTGCGGTGATTGGTGCCTGATCGGACGCCGTGCCTCCGAACAGGTATTTGCCGCCCAGAGTGGCGTTGAATGACGATTTAATGTCGTTGAACGTGTTGGCGAGATCCGCAGCGACACTGGACAGATCGCCCAGAGCCAGCGCTTCGGTGAGTTTTTCGCGAAGTGCACCGACAACTTCAGCACTACGTCCGAGTTGAGAGTCCTGAATTTCAAGACGTGTCGTCAGCTCGCTTGCTGATTCCGTGTAAGCATCGGAATGCGCGCGCATGCGCTGGAGGCTCACAAGGTTCCGCGCATTCTGGCCGTAACCCTTGAGGTCATCGGCCTCTTTCTGGCTCGCCGTCTTGCGTTGAGCGTCATAGAGATCGCGCTGTGCACGTTGCAAGTCAGCGAGCGCGCTGGCGTTGAACATGCTGGAAGCTATGCGTGTCATGTTTCAGAGCCCTTATGTCATGTTCAACAGGACATCGAACATGTCCTTTGATGCCTGGATTAAACGAGACGCTGCGGCGTAGCTCTGTTGGTAGATGGTCATGTTGACCATTTCCTCGTCGAGATTGACGCCTTCGACTGACGCCCGACGCGTCTGGGCTTCGTCGCGGAGCGCAAAAGCAGCTTCAGCGCGGGTTTCATAGGTTTCAGCCCTGCTACCGGCCTGAGAGGCGACCTGTGCAGCTGCGTCTGTGATTGAGAGGTTCAGATAGTCTGCGCCCTGGATGGTGCGCATATTGACCGAACCGTTCAGCGCGCCCTGAAGCGCCAGTGCGCCGCCATTGCCACCTGTCGGAACACCGAGACTACCAACGGCTGTGGCCGTGGTATCGAACGCAGACGTTGCAAGTCGAGATGAGTTCAGAGCGATGTCATTCTTGACGGAAATCGATCTGCCACGTTCGGCGGGGCCCTCAATGCCAAGTCCGAACATGTCCGACATGGACAGCCCGGTCGTTCCGCGCAGCGTGGTATCGTCAACCACGTCAACAATTGCTGTTGAGCCAGTCGAGTTCGGTGAGATTTTCAGTCGTCCGTCCGCATCCAGCGTCGCGGTCGCAAAGCTGCCCAGAACGGCGGTCGAATTGAGGTCGTTGACGATGTCATCCATGGTGGCGCCCGGTGTGGGCGTATAGTCGATCGTCTGCAGAACATCGCCATTGCCGTTGCGAAGCGCGAAGGTCAGGCTGCCGGATGTGAAGCCGTGAGCATCCGTGCCCTGAAGGCCCGTTTCATACTTTAGCGGGCTGCCTGATGAGACGATGTCATTGAGACCAAAAAAGGCTGAGACGCCACGTCCCGCACGATCAGATGGGTTGGTCGGATCCTGCGCGATGGCGAGACCATTGGTTCCGGTCGCGGACATGCTGAGCTGGCCATTGGTGAAGCTGACGCTCGCATTCGCGCCAAACGACGTATCCAATGCCGCGGCGAAGCTTGCGATATCGGTGCCGATTGCCGTGACCGTTCCACCTGAATTGGTCATTGTGCCAGCATCGAAGTCGACCTGCACGGATTCAACAGTCCGGCCGTCGGACCCAACCACCGCAAAAGTTGCTGCACCGGTGAAGTTGAGGGAGTCCGTTCCCAGAAGACCTGTATTCCGCCCGGTGAGGGAGGTCGGCGCTGGAACGGCCGTGCCTTCATTGTGTGCCTGGTTCAGACTGTCAGCCAGGTGCGAGGCGAACTCACCCAGGGAATATGTCAGTTCGGGCAGGTCGTAATCGCGGGTCGTCAGGAGACCGCGAATCTCACCGCCGCTGATCTGACGTGTGATGTCGAGTTCGGCATCTGATCCGGCGGGTGTGATGCTGACACCAGAAAAGCGCGCGCCCGTATCTGACTGGGCCATAGACAGGCTTGCCGCGCGATGATCAACCAGCAGGAGCCCCGTGTTTGACCGAAGCTCTACGCCGCCTGAATCCCTTGGCGTGGCCTTGAAGTCGATCAGCTCAGAAAGCTCATTCAAAAGCTGGCTCTGTTCGGTTTCAGCGCCGCTGGCATCTGAGCCGTTAAGTGTGTAGCGCTGAATTTCGGTATTCAGAGATGCGATCTGATCCATCAGGGAGTTCGCCCGTTCGATGGAACTGTAGAGTTTCTGATTGGCCTCATCGCGAAGCCCATCAATCATGGAAAACACGCCATTGATGTCTTCAAAGACGTTCTGGACCGATGACACGAAATCTGCTTTGCGCAGCGTCGAGGATGGATCGCTCGTGAGTGCGGACGCGCGCGATATAATAGAGTCGAGGCCAGCGAAGAC
>NZUJ01000035.1 GCA_002701295.1 Ponticaulis sp.
GAGCGATTTGCGTGGCAGAAAAGTTCGCGTGGTACCCGATCAGCCCCTGACCGATTTCTGGCGAGTTGCCCACACCGCTCCAACCCCCATTCCGCTGTCATCTCTCTATGATGCTTTCGCGAATGGCCAGGTGGATGCCATGCATATCGACTTTGAGAATACGCTGAAACAGAAGTTCTTCGCACATGCCGGGTCAGTGCTGGAATCCAATCACATGATCTTCCCGATGGTCGCCGTGGCGTCAGAGAAGAGCTGGGTGTCATTTTCTGAAAGCGATCAGGCCCTGCTTCTCAATATCATGTCAGCACGCCTCGCCGAACTACGCGACACCTATGCGGCGCTGGATCCCCAATTCCGCGACGAACTGCAAGCCGAAGGCGTTCAGATCAACACAACCGATGAGAGCTTTTTTGCCGAAGCCGCCGCTTTGTGGGAACAGAAGTGGGCGCGCCTCAGCCCGTTTATCAGCGACCTGAAAGCCGAAGCCGAATTATTGACGGGAGGCAGTTCGATATGAGTGAAACTGCCGCTGGCTGGAAGTCGTCGCTGCAAAAACTGGATGCCTCGATTGGCAATGCCGAGCGCCTCCTTGCGGGTATCTTTTGCGGCCTGCTTTGCCTGTTGATCGCGCTCAATATCCTGGTTCGTATGCTTCGTATCCCGGTCTTCTGGGTCGATGAAGTCGCGATCTATTGCATGGTCTGGATGGCGTTTCTTGCTGCCGGCAGCGCTGTGCAATCCTCAGAACACGTGGCGGTCGACATTCTGACCAAGTTTCTGCCCGAAAAGGTCTGCAGTATACTCGATGTCGTGGTGACACTTATCCTGTTCGCGATTGGCATCGCGCTGATCATCTGCGCCTGGATCTGGTTTGATCCGATTGGAATACTGGCATCAGGTGGCAATGCAGAGCTGTTCGCCGAGCGAAACCTGAACTTCATATATTCAGAGCCCACCGCTTCCTTTGAAGCGCCGAAAGCCCTCTTCTGGCTGGTCATGCCAATCTTCAGCCTGTCCTTGTGCTTTCATGCCGCGGTCAAACTGATCGCGCCGACGTCGAAAGCGGGAGAGGCCTGATGGCTGGAGTTGGTGTCTTTCTTGTTTGCCTGCTTATCGGCGTGCCGATCGCATTTGCGATGATTGCCATGACGCTTGTGCTGATCCCGACGGTTAGTGATCCGGTACTGTTTCGAGCCTTTCACCAGCAATTGTTCGGCGGGCTTGAGAATTACGGGCTGCTCGCACTGCCCCTGTTCCTTCTGGTCGGAGAATTGATGAGCGAAGGCGGCATCGCCAGACGCCTGATTGCACTCGCCCGATTACTTGTCGGACGGCTCAGTGGCGGACTTGCCTATGTGAACCTGATCGCCAATGCCATGATGGCCAGCATTCTCGGGTCAGCGATTGCCCAAATCTCCATGATGAACAGGGTGATCACACCCGAAATGGAGAAGGCTGGTTACAACAAGGAATTTTCAGTTTCCCTGTCTACCGGCGCAGGCCTTCTGGCGCCGGTTTTGCCGCCAAGCATGGTGTTTGTCGTTTATGGCGTTCTGGCGCAGATATCGATTGGAGATCTGTTTCTGTCTGGCATCGGGCCAGGTCTGGTCATGCTGATGGGGTTTCTCGGAATAATCCTGATTGCTGGTCTTCGTGGCGCCTTCAAGGAGGCCGATAAAACGCAGCAGAATATGAGCGCACAGGAAAGTTCAGATCTTCGAAAACTGGCCTTCAGCGCCCTGCCCGCGGCGCTGGTTCCTGTGATCATTCTGACCAGTATTGTTTTCGGCATCGCCACACCAACTGAGGCAGCAGCCCTCGCGGCATTGGTCTCGCTCGGAATCGGGACGTTTGTTTACAAAGAGCTGACACTTGCAAGCCTGTGGGACTGCCTCAAACGCGCGGCGATGGCGTCAGGCGTTATCCTGTTTCTCATCGCATCGGCGCAGATTTTCGGCTTCGTGATCGTATTCGAACAATTCCCCGCAACACTGTCAGACTGGATTACCAGCACCGCCACTTCTCCTCTCGCATTCCTGCTTCTGGTGAATGTGCTGTTATTGATGGCAGGCATGTTTCTGGATGGTATCGCCGCGCTGATCATCATCGTGCCATTGCTCTTGCCTATCGCCACCCGGCAGTTTGGGATCGATCCATTCCAGTTTGGGGTCATTGTCTGCCTGAACCTCGCCATCGGCCTGATTACGCCACCAGTTGGTGCAGGCTTGTTCGTCGCTTCATCTGCATCTGGCGTATCTCCCGAACGGATCGCCTGGCGCGTCTTGCCATTCATCGCGGTGACATTGTTCACGATCTTCCTCGTGGCTATTCTACCCGCACTCACGAGTTTTCTGCTTTAAGCCATGTCCTCATTTCCTGAACCAACACCGACCCAAGAAATCACCGTTCGAAAGGCTGCTCGCGCTATCGGACGTGCTCGATTGGCGCACGCCTACGGACATTGCAGTCAACGCCTGGATGCAGACTATTTTCTCGTCTGCGCGCCAGAGCCGATGGCGCTGGTGACTCCTGAGATGGACGGCGTTGTTGTGCCGGTTTCAGGGCCTCTGCCCGAAGGTGTATTGGGCGAAGTACGAATCCATCAGCAAATTTATCAGCGCCGTCCCGATGTCAGTGGCATTACGCGCACCATGCCCCCGAATTCAATGGCCTTGGCAGCGCTCGGAAAGTCGCCACGCATACGGCATGGATTTGGTAGTTATTTTCATGCGGGCTTTCCGTTTTGGGATGACCCTCAGCTTCTGAGAAGCGACGAGCAAGCTGAACAATTGGCTGAGATGTTTGGCGACGCCTCTGCCCTGTTGATGCGTGGCAATGGTCTGGTGACGGCGTCTGACAGTCTCGAAAAAGCCGTCGTTCTTGCCTGGTATGCAGAAGACGCCGCGCGTATTGAACTGGAAGCGCTGAAGTGTGGACTGGCAGATTCCGCCCCCACACTCAGCCAGGATGAAGCTCGCCAGCGAGCCACCGACAAAGGCCGGATCTTTGAGCGCATGTGGGACTACCTCACACATGGCGATCCGGAAACCTAAGACGGATTTTTCTAGTACGCTATCGACACGTTGAGCCGCAGCCGGTCGAGCCATTCGTCAGGCATGAAGCCTGCCGCATAGAGCGAATTCAGTGGCTTGTAGTGGTACAGCGCCCCCGAAAGCGTAACATTTTCAGTCAAGAGGTAGGACGCTCCAAACTCATGAACCATGTAGTTGGTACCGATTGCGAAATTATCGTTGGAGAAAGCGCCAAGAACGGCATCGACCCCAACTTCGCCATAACCGTAAGACATGCCCCAATCGTGAGGCTGCGACGTCCTGCCGATATCGAGATCTACGCCGATTGCCGTGTCGGCATCGACAGCCGCACCTGTATTCGTGACATAGTCAATTTCAATCCCGACAGGCCAGCGCTCTGACAGACCTGACCAGGTCGCCGAAGCCAGGACATCAACCAGATCATAGTCTGACAGGTAACCACCATTAGTGTTCAGGAGGTTGTTGCGAAAGTCACCACCATCAGCCCCACCGACATGGTCGAGCTCATAATCATAGTATCCCAGTGCCAGACCGAGACTGAGTGCCTCGCCAATGCCTGAATCAAAGGCAAGCTGTCCGCCAATCATCTGACTATCCGGGCCGGTCGAATTTTCATCGACGACAAAATAAATTCCACTCAAATCGATTGATGAATTTGAGGACACCTGCCAGTCGGACTGAAGCGCCAGACCAACTGGATTGACATCACCATCCCACAACAAATCTGTGCTGCGGAACGGCTTTGGAAACTTACCACCAATGATGTTCACGCCACCAAGATCATAACTTACATAGGCTCTGCTGAGGCTGATCTCGAAATCGTCGGCAAACTCATCGAAAGTGAGATAGCCGGAATTTGGGTCTTCTGAATCCCCGGTTTCGAGAAGTGCTCCGACCTCCATCCGATCGTCTACCTGATAGGTAGCACCCAAACGCGCGCGCATGACTCCGCGTTCACGGTCAGCTCGCGAGCTGTCGGAATAATTCCCTTCAAACCGCAACAACATATCAGCAGTCTGCGCCAGCTTATCAGGAGCTCCTTCGGCAGGAGTTTGCGTTTCAGGGAGCGCTGTCGAGGCAAGGCGCATGACGTCTGCATCCGACTCGGCCTGCTGCACTGTAGAAGACGCCCCCTGTAGCAAGACCTCTTCGAGTGCTTGAATGCGGGCATCGGTTGCGGCTTGCATCTCTTTTAGCGAACGGAGCTCATCAAGAGCCGCCTGGAGGTCTGTTTGAGATAAGTCTTCTGCGCTCGCCGCTAAGGCAAGCCCTGCAACAGCTAAGCAAATGCCTACTCTTTTCATCACATCAATCCTCAAGTCTGCACACAGTCCGAATAATGGCCGGATTCGGTAAGAGCCTAATGGAGGCCAAACTTCATTACACTCATAATTTTCGATATTTTATATAATTTTTTGTCATTTATGGATCGCTGTCCCAACTTTTTATGTATTTTTTCGAAATTTTAAGCGTGCAATCAAGGCCACCGAGATATTAAGGCCCTGCCAAACAAAAAAACCGCCCTGCAGAGGGCGGTCTTTCAATTTTTGCCATGTCACTAAGGCTTCAGATTATTTCACCGAAATAGATGGCGAGTTCATCCTGACTGACTTCACCATTACCATCTGCATCAGCGATCTCGAAACCTGCGACTATGAAGGCTTCGATTTCTTCCGGCGTAGCGGTCGCCTCGTCATAGCGCAAACGAAGTTCCGTGAGTGGGTTGAGCCATTTGCGGAATTCATAGAGGGCGAGTTCACCGGAATAGTCAGTGTCAAAAGCCGGAAACTCACGCCCGATCCGCGTCAGGATCCTGCCCGGTTTGGCAAAAACTTCACCGACCTTTTCGCCATCCAAAGAGCTGTGCATCTCTGCCGGCGACGAATTCGCCTGAGTGGCACAACCGACAAGCGCAGCAACACCAACCGAAATTGCGACAATGTTTATCTTCATAAGGCCCCTCCGCCAATTTCTGAGTACGTAAAAGATGACGGACGTTTTCGAACCAGTCCAGTTCTTTTTTCGATATATTTATCAAAAATATGTGTTTTTGGCCGCTTTTTACCGAATTGCTCTTTAAAATTTCGAAAATTATGACTTACTCAGGTTATCAACTGCCGGAGGGGCTCTAATGAAGCTATTCAAACATTTTCAAAACAACCTCATGAAGTTTGCCGTTGTGGCATCCATGAGCTCCGGGTTAATTCCCGTCGCCGCGCCCGCTAGCGCGCAAATTGTACTCTCGGAGATCGAAGATCCGTCGCGACGTTGTCAGGCGATCGGACTGGTGAATTTCGAAGGCGCGGCCGATATGCCAGCCAATATCGTCAACGTGACGTACTATGAAGCGCGCGAGGCAACAGCGCGTGAAACGCGTTTTTTCCATAAGCGAGGCGTCTCACAAGGCAATCCCACGCCGAATGGCATGGAGTACTTTCCCGAGCACTGCCACGTTGAAGGCTATATCACCAATCACATCAAATTTTCACTGATGTTGCCGCCGCCAGACAAGTGGAATGAGAACTTCATGCTGGCAGCCTGCGATGCATGGTGCGGTGTGGTTCATCTGGATACGACGGTTCCCGGCCTTTATGATGGCTACGCCACAATCACGAATGATGGCGGTCACTACAGCAAGGCGCCTTTTGACGGCATCTGGGGCTATCATGACGAACGGGCGAAGATCAATTTCGCCTATGAAGCCAACCATCTGAGTGCACAGATCGGCAAGGCCATCGCCGCCGAGTATTATGGCGACACCGTCGAACACTCTTACATCACGGGCTTCTCAAAGGGCGGGAATGCCGGACTGATGACAGCCCAGCGCTACCCGGAAGATTTCGACGGCATCATCGTCAAAGCGCCGGTCATCCCGTATAATGAGAAGAATGCCGTGCACCTGACCTGGGTGCTGAGTGCCGTTTATCCGGAAAATGACTTCGAACCAGTAATCTATAGCGATAAGGCACCGCTGATTGACGAAGCCGTCACAGCGAAATGCGATGGTCTTGATGGTGTTGTTGACACGATCATTGATGATCCGCTGGTCTGCGAATTCGATCCGATCGAGCTTCTCTGCAAAGACGGCCAATCTGAACTGCTCAATGAATGTCTGAACATGGAACAGGTCGAAGCTGTCCGGAAAATGTATCAGGCACCTCATGACGACGAGTATGGCCAGTACGTAATTGAGCGCGTAATGCCAGGCACCGAGTCAGACTGGGCACGTACTTTCCTGCCAGTCCGCGGCGCCGACGAACGCACCTTCATTCATACAGCTGCACCTTCCGGCATCCGCTACATGGTGATGGATGACCCTCCTGGCCCCGGCTATGACTGGCGTGACTTCCACTATCCGACAGACAAGGAAAAAATGGTCGGAACAAGCAAGATGATGAACCCTGACAGCGTTGACCTGACTGAATTCAAGGCGCGCGGCGGGAAAATGATCATCGTGCATGGCTGGGCAGATGCGTTGATCTCACCGCTGGCGACGATTGAATGGTTCGAAGAGATGACCGAATTCATGGGCGGACCAGAAGCAACCGCCGAATTTGCCCAGCTCTATCTTGTACCGGGAATGCATCACGGCTCCGGCGGCCACGGGCCTCACCTGTTTGACGCACTGAGCCCGCTCGAAACCTGGGTCGAAGGCGGCGCGCCACCTGAAGACCTGATGATGTCGGACGAAGAAGGCGCTCGCAATTATCGCGAACGGATCTTCTACCCTTATCCGGCGAAGTCTGTTTATCGCGGCGAAGGCGACCCGACAAAAGCGTCCAGCTATATGCGCGTCGATCCTGAATAATCTCACCTTTGGCAACTAATCAGTTCAGCCCCTGCCTTGCCACGGGCTGAACTCAGACCAGATGCCAGAACAACATGGGGGCTAGAAACATGAGAGAAGAATTCAATCCAATTGCTCAAAAAGGGCTTAAGACTTTCAGAAACAGCCTGTCTGCCGGCCTGTTGGCCTTGCTGTCAGACAGCGCAATTGCCGAGGATGATGACAAGTCTCTGGCCTTCACTGGCGAGGTTGGTCTGGCATCAATGTTTATCGATCGCGGCGAACAGCTCGGCGCAGCGACTTTGACTGCAGCTCTGGGCGCAGAGAAAGAAATTTCCGGCGTCGTCCTGTATGGTGGCGTCAGCCTGATCAATCCTGTCGGCGATGACCGCGAGCCTTTCGATGAAGAGGTCGATTATACAATTGGTGCAGCATGGGATGGGCCAGGCTACAGCGCCGATGTGTCCGCCAATTGGCTCACCTATCCCGGCGAAGCCTCCGAAGAAAGCCTCGAGATTGCCGGTTCGCTGACATTCGACCAGGCACTTTCACCTACCCTCGCGACATTCTACGACGCAGAATTTGAGGACTGGGGGCTGGAGTTCACAGCCGGTCCGGAATGGCTCGTATCAGACTGGACACTCTACACACTGGGACGCCTCGGCTTTGTTGAACCCGGTGACGGGTCACAAAATCGCACCTATGCCGGTGTGGAGGCGGGCGCCTCTCGCCCACTGTTTGGCAATACAGAATTCGGTGTTTTCTCCCGATATGAATGGGCCAATCAGGACAGTTTCGCCGACGACATCTCAAATGGCGTGATTACCAGTGTGACCGACTCCGGATTTGCGGTCGGCATAGCATTGACTTCAAGCTACTGAGAGCCAGCAACGGCAACCCCGAACAACTGAAAAGTCAAAAAAAAAGCCGGGCGAATTGCCCGGCTTTTCAGTTAAGGAAGGTGATTAAAATAGGGAGAAAACGTCACCTTCCGGAGGTTTAACAAATCTGCCTCAGTCAACATCCTGGAAGCGCGTTCCGGTTGCCTGATCACCCTCTTCGGCCATTGCGACCCGGTCATTGATCAAGAAGGCGTGGATGGCCTCTGCATCGTCCATGCTCAACACATCTGCGAAACTGGCCATACCAGCATAGGCGAAGTCACCTTCCATCAGCGTTCCCATGAAACTGTCATGCGAGGTTGGTGACATGTTCCACAAGTTTGGATACGCGCCCGGCGATCCGCGATAGGAATGGCAGCGCGCACAATTATGATAGAAGAGTTCAGCGCCTCGATCGAAGACATCCGCGCTCACCTCTACAGGCTCCGGAACGGGCTGCTTTTCGGGCTCGACGCGTGCGGGAGGTAGTTCCACGTCATCTCCGCCCAGTTTGAACACGAACAGGGTTTCAGGGTTCTCATAAAGATGCGCCGCTGCCTTGTCCGGGAAGTAAGCGCTCTCTGATCCACCCAGACCACCGAGGACAGCAACATATTGTTCGCCATCAATCGTGTAGGTCATCGGCGGCGCGAGAATCGCGATGCCTGTGTCGATTGTTTTCAGAAGCTCGCCGGTTGTCGCCTCATAGACACGGAACAAGCCATCTGGCGCGCCCTGGAAAATGAGATCGCCCTCGGTGACCAGTACGCCTCCGCTCCACCACGGCTGATACTCTGATTGCCAGACCGTCTCCTGTTTAACTGGATCCCAGGCCTTCAGAACAGAATGAACTGTGGGTTCTGGCTGCCCCTCCACAAGATCAGCATCAGATGGGTCGAAAGGCGGCATAAGCGGGGGGCCTTTGCCCTCGTTCAGACTGGCTGGCTGATACTCTACTCCGTCATAGCCCACATACTTCATTGGCGCCTCGAGAACGGGAATATAAACCAGCTCTGTTTTCGGGCTGTAGGCCATTGGCTGCCAGTTGTGTCCGCCAGAAACTGACGGCCAGATCACCTTCGGACTGTCTTCATATTTGAGATCATCAATCAGAACCGGGCGTCCGGTTTCCATATCGACATGGCTGGCCCATGTGACGGTGGTGAATGGTTCTGCGGACAGAAGCTCACCTGTCTCACGATCAATGACATAGAAAAAGCCATTCTTGGGCGCCTGCATGAGGACCTTGCGCGGCTCACCATCAAATTCGAGATCAGCGAGGATCATGTTCTGGGTCGCCCCGAAGTCCCAGTCATCCGCTGGTGTCGTCTGATAATGCCACTTCAGTTCGCCGGTATCTGCATCGACGGCAACAATGGCTGAAAGGAAGAGATTGTCGCCCTGATATGTCGGATCTCGAAGCCATGTCGGGTGCGGCACGCCGTTTCCAACACCGGCATAAACAAGGTTGAGCTCCGGATCATAGACGATGGAGTCATACACTGCACCGCCAAGTCCAATATCCCAGCGCGCATCATCACCCCAGGTTTCCCGCGCAAGTGTGATGGCAGGCGTTTCATCGCCAAGCTCCGGAGCGGCGGGTACCGTGTAGAAAATCCAGGATTGCTCGCCAGTTTTTTTGTCGAAGGCGGCAAAGAAGCCGCGAACATCCAAATCGCCGCCTCCAGCGCCGATGACGATATTGTCGCCTGCAATTCGAGGCGCTCCCGTAACTGTATAGCTTCGGGACCTGTCGGGGATCGATTCCGTGCGCCAGATACGCTCACCTGTCGCAGCATCAATCGCATCAAGATGACCATCGACGACGCCGAGATAGAGGACACCATCTTCATAAGCGACGCCTTTATTATTGACGTCGCAACAGGCTTTCCGTGCCCAGGCGCCTTCCGCGTCAGGATCATAGACCCAAAGTTCTTCACCCGTTTTGGCGTCAACGGCATAGAGAACGCTCCAGGGCCCCGTGAAATACATGACGCCATCTACAACGAGCGGCGTCCCCTGATTGCCTCGGTGAACTCGCCCCCGAACGACAAAGTCGTCATATTTCCAGGCAAGACCGAGTTCGTCGATATTCTCCGCCGATATCTGAGAGACGGGCGCGAAACGCTGCTCCATGTCGCCGAAACCGTTTTTGGTCCATTCAAGGCTCGACTGCTCAGCGACTGGTGAAGAGGGCTCCTCTACTGGCGGAGTTTCGGTCCCTTCCGGAGCACATGCCGCCAGGCTGGCACCAAGCAACGCAGAAAGAAGTAGTGAGTTGAGCTTCATGATTTTGCTCCTGCACATTTGTTTTGAAAGTCTGTTCGGATAAGTCTTTTCATGGTGTCTGAGCCTCTTGCCGGGCCCTAAGTCGCCGCTGTGTCGAGACGATGAACGCGCGAAGGTCTTCGACATCTTCTTCGCTCAATGCATCCGAAAATCCGGCCATTCCCGCATAGGCAAAATCGCCATCGAGCACGGTGCTCGCAAAAGAGGCGTGAGATGCTGGCGAGAGATTCCAGAGATCAGGATATCCATTTGGCGCACCCATCGGCGCGTGGCAGCGCCCACAATAGTTGCGAAAATGAGCCATGCCGGCTGCGATGCGATCCGGGTCATCACTCGTGTCGTCGGGAACCGGAAATCGTTCTTCGGGCTCCTGCAACTCTGGCAGGGCCGTATCGCGACCGCCCAGCCGATACGCAAGCAATCGCTCGGAATTCTGGTATTCCAGAGCGGCCATTCCAGGAAACAAGCGAGCGAGTTGCGCGCCGCCATAACCAGCTGCAACGGCGATATATTGATCATCGCCAATCGCGTAAGAAACAGGCGGCGCCATTATGCCGGTACCCGTGAAGACGTCCTTAAGCACATCACCGGTAGTCGCATCGAAAAATCGAAGATGGCCGTCAGAGCTCCCCTGAACAACAAGGCCGCCGGCAGTCGCCAGAACGCCACCTCCCCACCAGGCCATATCATCTGATTGCCAGACTATTTCACCCGTTTGAGGGTCAAAGGCTTTCAGGACTGAGCGCATAACGGGCCGGGGGTCGCTAGCCAGAACAGCAGGATCGTCAGACGAAAAAGGCGGCGCGTTGACAATGGCCGACACGTTCATGGTGTCAGCTAGGAACTCTCCCTTTGGCGCCACAGAGAATTTTTGAGGCATTTCGAGAACAGGAATATAAACAAGGCCGGTCTCAGGACTGAACGCCATAGGTGGCCAGTTATGCCCGCCCGGCGTTCCCGGCCAGACGACCCGAGGCGTTTCTCCGTAAAGGGCGCCTTCGCGGATTCTCGGGCGACCGGTCTCAAGGTCTACGCCATCCGCCCAGGACACATGCGTATAAGGTTGAGCCGAAAGAAGCGCGCCAGACACCCTGTCGATAACGTAGAAAAACCCGTTCTTCGGGGCCTGCATCAGAACCTTGCGCACTTCGCCGTTAATCTCGAGGTCAGCGAGAATAATGTTCTGGGTTGCCGTATAATCCCAGCTGTCGCCAGGCGTCGTCTGATAATGCCAGAGAAGCTCACCCGTTTCAGCTCTCAGAGCGAGAATGGACGATAGATAGAGATTGTCGCCAAGCGCTGGATCACGAGCCCACTTCGGCCATGGTGACCCGTTTCCAACGCCGACATAGATGACGCCAAGATCGGCATCATAGGTCATGCTGTCCCAGACGGTGCCACCGCCTCCAAACTCCCAGCGTGTGTCGGCGCCCCAGCTTTCACGGGCCGCGGCAATCGCTGCAGACTCGTCGTCATCGTCGCCCGGTACGGTGTAGAATCGCCAGGCAAGGTCACCACTATCGATGTGATAGGCGCTTACATAGCCTCTCACACCCAACTCCGCGCCACCATTGCCGATGAGCACCAGATCACCGGCGAGACGCGGCGCACCTGTGATCGAATAGGCGCGCTCGCGGTCGATCAGTGTATCTGTCCGCCAGATCCGCTCGCCGGTCTCTACATCGACTGCATCCAGATACCCGTCGATTGTTCCCACCAAAAGATGACTTCCATCAATAGCAACCCCTCGATTGACGACATCGCAGCAGGTTTTTCGAGCCCAGGCGCCTTCGACCTCAGGATCATACATCCAAAGCTCTTCACCGCTTTGCGCATCTACTGCATAGACAACACTCCAGGGACCGGTCAGATACATGACGCCGTCGACAACAATCGGCGACGCCTCCATGCCCCTGTGAGTTCGTCCGCGAACAATAAAATCAGAATATTCCCATGCCAGACCGAGTGTACCCACCGTCTCCGTGGAGATTTCTGACAAGGGCGAAAAGCGTTGTTCTTTTGAGTCTCTGCCATGCAGAGGCCAATCGGTTTCAGACCACAACGCGGACTGCTTCAAGCCTGCGTCATCCTTTGCATCCGGCGCACACGACGCGAGCATGAGTGCCAACATCGCCGTACTCGCCGCGCAGTAAAGATTGGTCGACAACCAGACCATTAATCTGAAACCGCCGTTCTGATTGCGGTGAACAGAGCATGATGCATCATGGCGTTTTTGCCGCTGCCACGTTCAGGCCAGTAGCTCAGCTTCACGATCACCGTGTTCGTGTCAGGGTCAATCGAGATGAACTGACCATGTACTCCAACAGCTTCTGAGATATTCGTATTGAGAAAGGTCCACCACTGATAGCCGTAACCGCGAGGGGCACCCGGCAATACGGGACCATAGCCAAGGTCGTGGATGGATTCGTCTATCCAGTCCTGCGGCACAATCTGAAGCCCGTTCAGATTGCCACCCTGAAGCACCATCAAGCCAAGTCTGGCAAAATCGCGCGCGGAAGCGTTGAAGCCGCCGCCCGCCCATTCGTCGCCGACACCTTCCGGACCATCGAGCATCCAATAGGCATCATCCTGCATACCCGCTGGTTTCCAGAGCTTCTCTGATGTGTAGTCGTCGAGCGACATGCCCGTCGCGCTTTCAATGACCCGGCCCAGAGGACTTGCTGTCAGCGTGGAATAGTTGAAGGTTTCGCCCTGCCCCGCCGCAGTCGCAACATCCACTTCGCTGAGGTCGGTAAACCGTTTACGGTTTTCGAAAATGGACTGAGCAACAAGCGCATCGACGTGCGATGGCATATCGGGCATTGGCTGCTCGCGATAGCTCGTACCGGCCCGCATGGCGAGCATATTCCGAAGGGTGACACCTTCAAATGCGGTTCCGCGCATGTCTGGAAGATAGTCTTCGACGACGTCATCCAGCGACGCAATGTCCCCTTCTTCGAGAGCGATACCGAAAAGCAGAGAGGTAACAGACTTTGAAATTGACCAGCCGATGAACTGCGTTTCTGCGTTCGAGCCGTTGAAATAGGCTTCGTGTATGAGCGCCCCATCCCGGATCACCAGAAACGCATTCGTATCTGTCATGGTCAGAGCGTCCGTCAGACCGAGCTGGAGGTCACCCAGCCTGACGGACTCTGGTAATGGCGACACCTCAATGGGCAGAGGGTCGCCTGGGGTAGCTTTCACACGTGCGACGGGGAAAACGTCATCCATGGCCTGAAAACGCTGCGCACTGGCGGGATAGTCTTCGACCGCCTGTCTCTGTGTGAGCAGGTCTTCAGAAACAATCGGAGCGCTCTGAGGAGACGATGAGCTGGCACACGATGACACCGCCAGCACAAGTGCAGCAAGTCCGCCTGTCATCGCTCTGCCAGCTACCGGCTGCGTCCTGTCCCACGCGCCTATGCCAAATGTCTTATTTCCAAGCAATGAAACCACTGCTATCCCCCAATTCCCGATACCGAACCCATGTTCGGTTTTTCGGAGATTGACGCAGGTATTTAGTTTTGACAACTAAAATTTCGAAATATTTTGCATTTGAGGACGGAATGGCAGATCAGCAGACAGACGCAAAACGCACACAAAAGCGATCTCGCCTGACCTTCGCCCGCATTCAGGAGTGCGCCGAAGCCATTATCCTGAATGAAGGGTTCGGCGCGCTGACCATGCGGCGACTGGCGGAAGTATCCGACGTGGGTATTGGCACAATCTATGGTCATTTCAGCAATCGGGACGACCTGGTCCGGACAATTTATGGCAATCGTCTGAAGGACAAACTCAAGCTCATCGAAGACTCACTTCTTTCTGAAGGTGGCACCGACGCAGAAGCCGCCCTGCTCTACTATTTTCAGGCCGCAATTGAAGCTAACGCCATGAGCCAACTGGACTTGGAATTGTTCTCTGCTCGCCAGCATACACCGTCTGTGACTGGTATCGTCGCCGAATTCGAACATGATCTTCACAGCCTTTACCTGGCATTCTTCACACGCCACTCCAGGAACGCCAGCGAAGCCCGGATCAAAGCCACAACGCGCTTCAACATGATCCTTGAACACTCGCTTCTGCAGGCAGAATCGGTTTCGTCGCAAGAAGAGCTGCTCGTCCTCCAGCACCATCATGCTGGCATGCTCGGCTATCTCCTGCGTGACCTGAACATTCCAATCAGCCCTGATTTTGAACAGAAACTTCGCGATATCGTCATGCCCGCACACGAGTAATCACGGAAACTTTTAGTCGCCGGAGACTAAACAATCCAATAATTTCGAAATTTATTGCTTTTTGATCTGGCGCCGGAAAAGACCTCGCTTCGGCTTCTGCCTGAATCAATTGCGAATCTTTCATGCCGTTCGGCTCAATGCTGGACGGCTTGTTTTCAACTGCCGACGAGCTGCTTGCGAAACAGGAGCACATTTTTGAAATGGTAAAAATAATTTTCACTGACCATACTGGCGAAAGCCGTAAAGTGAACGCAAACGCCGGTGAAAGCGTGATGGAAGCTGCCGTTCAAAACGGCATTCCGGGAATTGACGCCGACTGCGGCGGCGCATGTGCCTGCGCAACCTGTCATGTCTATGTCGACCCCCAGTTTCAATCGCTGACTGGCGAACGTTCAGACATGGAAGAGTCCATGCTCGATTTCGCTGAAAGCGTGCGAGAGACATCAAGGCTGTCATGCCAGATTACCGTCTCGGATACGCTCGACGGTTTGCGCGTCACGACCCCGGAGGATCAGCATTGACGCTGTACTCAAATCCCACCGGGCCGGATTTCAGCCGGCGTACCGGACAACCGGGGCGCAGGCATTGGCTGGACCACTTCTCCTCTGGCCTGGAAGACGTTGCGGGCGATGTTATGCGGATGAACCGCCGCTTCTTTCAAACTCAGCACGGGTGAGACGCAGGCATCCAGATCGGCGAAGGTCTGCACCCACTCATCCCGCGACTTTTTGAGGAAAGTCCGGACCATTTTCTGTCGGTTCTGTTCCCATAATCCCTGCTTGAATTGAGCTTGAAGCTGAGGGTCATCCGACAACTCCAATCCCGCCAGAAGAGCCGCGTAGAATTGCGGCTCGATGGCGCCAACCGCGATATATTTATCGTCCGCACATTTGTAGGTCCGGTAAAAGTGCGCCCCGCCATTCAAAAGATTGACGCCTGCCTCATCACGAAAAAAGCCGGTCTGGAGGTGATGCCACGTCATGGCCGAAAGAACGGCAGATCCATCGGTCATGGCCGCATCGACGACCTGGCCGGATCCGCCATTTTTGACGGCCATCAGCGCTGCGAGAATGCCAAAAGCCAGCATCATCGCGCCGCCGCCGAAATCGCCAACATAGTTCAATGGCGGGATTGGCGGCTCACCCTCCCGGCCAATCGAGTTCAACACACCGGACACCGCAATATAATTGATGTCGTGTCCTGCCTTCTGCGCCAGCGGACCTGTTTGCCCCCAACCTGTCATGCGTCCGTAAACGAGCGTTGGATTGTCTTCCAGCAGAGCGTCAGGACCAAGACCCAGTTTTTCCATCACACCGGGGCGAAACCCCTCAATGAGCGCATGCGCCGATCTGCAGAGGTCTCTCGCCTGCTCAACGCCTTGAGGAGACTTGAGATCGAGGTGAATAAATTCCCGGTTTCGCAGCATGGGATCACGAAGATCCGGTTCGGCTCCCTGCCGTTCAATCCGGATAACCTCCGCTCCGTGATCGGCGAGCATCATCGCGCAGAATGGCCCAGGACCAATGCCTGCAAACTCGATGACTCTGATACCGTCCAATGCGCCTGCCATGATCTGACGTCCTCTCCATTTTTTTGGGGCTGATTTTCTGCAGACCTGCCGATTAAGCAAGCCCATGATCGCCCACCACCATCAGCGCAGTCATTTTTGCTGTAGATGGTTCTGTTTTGAGATGGATGGTCTAAAGTCTGCCGAAAAAGAGATGGCCGACACAGACGCGGCAGTCAGGGAGACATACATGGCGCACTATGGCGACTTTCAGCATGAGATTTATTTTGGTGGCCTGAAGGGCGTACGGCCTAAATTGCCCGTAGATACAAAAACGCTGGAAGCGCGTGCAGAAGCCGCCATGTCGCCAGACCTGCTGAGCTATATTCAGGGCGGATGCGGCGATGAATTTACGCAGGACCGCAACGTGACGGCCTTCCACGACTGGGGGATCATTCCACGTATGCTGGTCGATTGCACGAAACGCGACCTGTCCGTCGACCTCTTCGGCGATACTCTTCCTGCCCCGGTCTTCATGGCGCCGATAGGCGTTATTGGCATGTGCGCGCAAGATGGCCATGGCGACATTGCCTCCGCGAAGGCATCGGCCATCACCGGCCTGCCGGTTATGGCATCAACCCTTGCGAACGACCCTATCGAAGAAGTCGGGACAGCCGTCGGAGAGGGTGTCGGGTATTTTCAGCTCTACACCCCGCGAAATCGCGAGCTGGCCGAAAGCTTCGTCCGCCGCGCCGAAGCCTCTGGATTTAAGGCCATTGTCGTCACGCTGGACACCTGGCTGACCGGTTGGCGACCGCGCGATCTCAACACGTCAAACTTTCCGCAGCTCCGCGGACATGTTCTCCAGAACTATTTCACTGACCCGGTTTTCCAAAGCCTTCTGGAAAAGCCGATTTCGGAAGACCCGGCTGGCGCTATCATGACCTGGGGCAGCGTATTCGGTAAGAATGTCGACTGGGACGATATTCGCTGGCTGAGGTCCATAACTAAGCTGCCAATCGTTCTGAAAGGCATTTGCCATCCTGATGACGCCAGAAAGGCCGTCGATGAGGGCGTGGATGGGATCTATTGCTCCAATCATGGTGGGCGACAAGCAAATGGCGGACTCGCCGCGATTGATATGCTCCAGGATGTGGTGAAAGCGAGTGGTGACACGCCTGTTCTGTTCGATTCCGGCATCCGCTCGGGATCGGATATCGGCAAAGCTCTGGCAATGGGAGCCCGGGCAGTTGGTATTGGCCGCCCATATGCCTATGGCCTGTCTCTGGGCGGCGTTGATGGAATCGTTCACGTGCTGCGCTGCATGCTGGCCGAGCTTGATCTGTTGATGGCGGTCGACGGTTTCCCGGACATCGCGGCACTTCAGGCGGCGGGCGTCCGCCCCGTACGGTATGCCAAGTGACCGGCATTTCTGTTTGAAGTCGGCGCGACGTGACCATAGGTAGATCGAGAAGCGAGGTGAACACCACCTCAAAATGCGACACGGCTTGTCGCAGGACATTCATTCGAATAAAATGTCACAAAGTCGATTTTTTTTCGATACATAATAGCAATAGGGAAACATAAATGCGCGAACTCCACCATTTCGTGAACGGACAAACCGTCAAAGGCCAGTCCGGCCGTTTCTCCGACATTTATGACCCCAATACCGGCGAGGTTCAGGGAAAGGTCGCATTGGCCTCTGGCGCAGAACTCGACGTTGCCGTGCAAGCGGCTCTTAGAGCTCAACCCGAATGGGCAGCCACCAATCCGCAGCGCCGGGCGCGCGTAATGTTCAAGTTCAAGCAGCTCCTCGAAGACAATATGCAGGAGCTTGCTCAGCTGCTCTCATCGGAGCACGGCAAGGTGGTCGCCGATTCCATTGGCGATGTGCAGCGCGGCCTTGAAGTGATCGAATTTGCGTGTGGTGTGCCGCATCTTCTCAAAGGCGAATACACAGAAGGTGCTGGCCCTGGAATTGATGTCTATTCCATGCGTCAGCCTCTTGGCGTGACAGCCGGTATCACCCCGTTCAACTTCCCCGCCATGATCCCGATGTGGATGTTTGGCATCTCCATTGCCTGCGGCAACACGTTCATCCTGAAGCCATCAGAGAAAGACCCGTCGGTCCCGCTGCGCCTTGCCGAACTGTTTATGGAGGCCGGTGCGCCTGAAGGTGTCCTGAACGTTGTGAATGGCGACAAGGAAAGCGTGGATGCGATCCTGACGCATCCGGATATCAGCGCTGTCAGCTTCGTCGGCTCATCAGATATTGCGCAATATGTCTATGCCAAAGGCACCGAAAACGGAAAGCGCGTTCAGGCCATGGGCGGTGCGAAGAACCACGGCGTCATTCTGCCAGATGCTGACATGGAACAGGTGGTGAAAGACATTGTCGGCGCAGCCTATGGCTCAGCGGGCGAACGCTGCATGGCTCTACCGGTTGCGGTTCCCGTCGGCAAGAAAACTGCTGACGAATTCGTTGAACGCATGACAGCGGCCGCTCAGGCGCTGAAGATTGGTGTTTCGACCGACGCAGAGGCACATTACGGCCCGGTGGTTTCAGCCGCGCACAAGGCCAAGGTTGAGAGCTACATTCAGATGGGCGTCGATGAAGGCGCTGATCTTATCCTGGACGGACGCGGTCACACGCTCCAAGGCCATGAGAATGGCTATTTCATCGGCCCGAGCCTGTTCGACAATGTGAAGCCTGAGATGCGCACCTATCAAGAAGAAATCTTCGGACCTGTTCTGCAGGTCGTCCGCGCAGAAAGCCTCGAAGAAGCCGCCGCTCTGCCGAGCAGACATCAGTATGGCAATGGCGTTGCACTGTTCACCCGGAACGGCCTCGCGGCGCGTGAATTTGCGTCCAAAGTGAATGTGGGCATGGTCGGCATCAATGTGCCCATCCCGGTGCCTGTATCCTATCACAGCTTCTCGGGCTGGAAGCGGTCTGCTTTCGGCGACCATAACCAGTATGGCATGGACGGCATCCGTTTTTGCACCAAGGTCAAGACTGTGACCCAGCGCTGGCCAGATGGCGATATCGGCGATCAGTCCTTCATTATCCCAACGATGCAGTAACGACCCGAAAAGACAGGTCACGCACATGACAATTCTGACTGAAGAGCAAACCCTGATCGTCGACATGGCGGCCAAGTTCACAGACGACGTGCTACGCCCCAATGCAGCGCGCTGGGAGCTTGAAGAGACGCTCGATCGCGAGGTCCTGAAATCTTTGGGTGAGCTTGGTTTTGGCGGAATTTATGTTTCTGAAGAACTTGGTGGTTCTGGCCTCAGCCGATTTGATGCCGTTCTGATTTTCGAACAGCTCTCAAAGGGCGATATCTCCCACGCGACTTTCCTGTCGATCCACAATATGGCCTCAGCCATGATCGACAAGTTTGGCTCAGACGAGGTGCGCAAGACCTATCTGCCGCGCCTGACGAGCTGTGATCTGATCGCGTCTTATTGCCTGACTGAACCGAATTCCGGATCTGACGCTGCGAGCCTTCGGACACGCGCGGAGAACGACGGCGACGGCTATGTGTTGAACGGTTCGAAGGTGTTCATCTCGGGCGCCGGATTTTCTGACGTCTATATCGTCATGGCGCGAACGTCTGATGATGGCGCAAAGGGGATTTCGACCTTCCTCGTTGAGAAAAACACGCCGGGCCTCTCTTTCGGTAAGCATGAAGAAAAAATGGGCTGGCGCGCGCAACCGACAGCCGTCGTCAGCTTCGATAATTGCCGCGTTCCTGAAACAAACCGCGTGGGCACAGAAGGTCATGGCTTTAAATACGCCATGGCCGGCCTTGATGGCGGCCGCCTCAACATTGCCGCGGCCTCTCTCGGCGGGGCTCAGGAAGCCATGGACCGCGCCCTCGCCTATTCAAAAGATCGCAAACAGTTCGGTCGCGCCATTTCTGAGTTTCAAGCAACACAGTTCAAGTTGGCCGATATGGAGATTGAGCTTTCCGCAGCCCGCGCGCTCCTCTACGAAGCGGCGCGGAAACTTGATGCCGGGGCACCAGACGCCAGCAAGGCCTGCGCATCAGCAAAGCGTTTTGTGACAGATACGGGCTCCAAGGTTGCCAATGACGCCCTGCAGATCCATGGCGGCTACGGCTATCTGAAAGACTATGAGGTTGAGCGCATCGTGCGTGACCTGCGCGTGCATCAGATCCTTGAGGGCACGAATGAGATCATGCGCGTCATCGTTGCGCGTGAACTCCTCAAGGGCTGAGCCAACTCACAATCATGATGGCCCAGGTCCAGACATGAGGCCGCGACGGGAGAGCACAACATGACCAATATCGCATTCATTGGGCTCGGAAATATGGGCTCGGGCATGTGCGTCAATCTGGTAAAGGCAGGACACAAGGTGAAAGCCTTTGACCTCAGTCCCGACGCCATCAGGGCGGCTGAAACAAACGGCGCCATCGCTGCGTCGGGCATTCAGGATGCCGTGTCGGATGCCGAATGCGTCGTCACCATGCTTCCCGCCGGGAAACATGTGCTTGAGGTCTATTTTGGGGAGCATGGCATCACCTCATCCGCACCCCAGAACGCCGTATTGATTGATTGCTCCACGATCGCGGTGGAGGATGCACGTCGGGCCGCTGAAAACGCCAAAGCCGCCGGTTTTCTGATGGTCGACGCGCCAGTGTCTGGCGGCACGGCGGCAGCGGATGCAGGCACGCTGACCTTCATGGTAGGTGGACCGGATGAGGGGTTTGCGAAAGCGAAACCTGTTCTCGACGCGATGGGAAAGAACGTCTTCCATGCAGGCGCTGCGGGCAATGGACAGGTGGCGAAAATCGCCAACAATATGCTTCTCGGCATTTCCATGATCGGCACATGTGAGGCCTTTAATCTGGCTGAAAAGCTGGGCCTTGATGCGCAAACTTTCTTCGATATCGCCTCTACAGCATCAGGTCAGTGCTGGTCCATGACGAGCTATTGCCCGTCGCCCGGCCCTGTCCCTGCAGCGCCGTCTAACCGGGATTATCAACCCGGGTTTGCCGTCGCAATGATGCTCAAAGACCTCAAACTCGCCGCTGGCGCAGCGGACGAAGCCGGAGCCAATATTGAATTCGGGAAACTGGCCGAAGCGACGTATCAAAAGCTCTCTGAAGACGGATTTGGCGGTCTTGATTTTTCTGGTGTCATGAAGCGGGTCAAAGACGAAATCTGATTGAAACCTGCGTCAGGTCTTAAAATCAAACGCTCGGTCAAACGATTGCATCAACGATTGACTGGTTCTGCGTCCTCAAAATCAGAGGACAAGGAAAATGAGAAAACACTCTACCAGATTTGCGGAGATCAATACGATTTCGGCGTTCGAGCTGGGTATTCAGCAGGATTTCGAAGGCACAAACGGCGCAGACACGATTGACGGCACAGACAATGACGACGTGATCCGCGGACTTGGCGGCAATGACACGCTGCGCGGTTTTGCGGGCGACGACATTATCGAAGGCGGCGCGGGTGCCGACGATATGAATGGCGGCGGCAACACCGATACGCTGTCCTACCTGAGCTCGAATGCTGGTGTAACTGTAAACCTCAGAACCGGCTCCGCATCAGGCGGCCATGCTGAAGGCGACACGTTCCTCAATTTCCAGAATCTGGAGGGATCGGCATTCGATGACGTTCTGACCGGTGACGATGGCGACAACATCATCAATGGCAGCGACGGCGATGACCTTATCGAAGGTGGCGCGGGAGCTGACACCATGGATGGCGGCGACGGCATTGATACTCTGTCTTATGCGAGTTCGGACGCGGGCGTAGATGTAAGTTTTCCCGTTTTCAGTTTCGAGAGCGATGCGGAAGGTGGACACGCGACTGGCGATGTTTTTGTCAATTTTGAAAATCTGACTGGTTCCGCATTCAACGATGACATCTCGGGTGACCGGACCGACAATGAGCTTCGTGGTGGCGCGGGCGATGACAAAATCAACGGCAATTTCGGAAGTGACAGACTGTTCGGTGAGGCTGGCGACGACACATTGGTCGTGTTGAGGGCAAGCTCAACCCAAGACGGCAGTTTCATTGATGGTGGCGAGGGCATAGACAAACTCGACTACGCGAATTCCTCTACAGACATGGTTGTTGATATGTCAGCAGGAACAGCCATTGCTGAAAACGGCCATCAGGAAACGTTCACGAATATTGAGAATGTCAGAACGGCTTTTGGCGACGATACAATCATCGGTAACGGCGTTGACAATGTTTTGGAAGGCGCAAGCGGTGACGACACGATCTTCGGCAATGGCGGCGATGATACGATCTTCGGAAGTGTTGGCGATGACGTTATCGAAGGCGGAGCTGGTGCTGATGACATGGATGGCGGAGATGACATAGATCTGCTCTCCTACGAGTCATCGTCAGAAGGCGTAAACATTGATCTTTCAACAAACACCGCTTCAGGCGGCGACGCAACGGACGACACGATCGCGAACTTCGAAAACGTTCTGGGGTCGGCATTCAACGACACGCTGATCGGTGATGACGGCGACAATGAACTCACCGGAGGTGGCGGCCGGGATGTGCTGATCGGTGACGCTGGTGACGACACCATCAATGGCGGTGGCGGCGACATAATGTTCGGCGGCGACGGCAATGATTTCATCTTCATAGACGGCATCGCAGCTGATTCCCAAGCTGAAGCCTTCGGCGGTGACGGTGACGACACCATCATTGGCGGCACAGGGCTTGACCGCATTAATGGCGGCGCAGGTGCAGACTTTCTGGATGGCGGCGCTGGGGCGAACAATGTTCTCTATTACGACACCTCAGATGCGGGCGTGAACGTCAATCTGGAAACGAATGAAGTCTCCGGCGGCCATGCTGAAGGCGACACTATTCTGAACTTCCGGGATGTTTATGGATCAAACTTCGATGACGTTATCATCGGTACTATCGACAAAAACTTCATCAATTCGGGTGGCGGCGCAGACATCCTCGATGGCGGCGCAGGCGCGGATTTTCTCGGCTATGAGGGCTCGGACGAAGGCGTCTTTATCAATCTGGAAACAGGTGAAACATCCGGTGGTGACGCCGAAGGTGACGTGATCTCCAACTTTGAAAACCTGCAAGGCTCAGGCAAGGATGACCACTTCATCGGCTCATCTGGAGCCAACGTGATCTTTGGTCGGGAAGGCAACGACATCATCGAAGGCGGTGCCGGTGCAGATGACTTAAAAGGAAACGGCGGAACGGATACGCTCAGCTATGTGTCGTCCGACGCGGGAGTTACAATCAACCTCGAAACCCTGACTGCCGCCGGTGGTCACGCAGAAGGCGACAGCATTCGCGGATTCGAGAATGTCTCCGGTTCTGCCCATGACGACACGATTACCGGGGATTCCAATGCCAACTTCCTGGAAGGTCGCAATGGCGATGATGTGCTCATCGGTGGCGGTGGCGCTGATGATCTGCGTGGCGGTGCAGGTGATGACATACTCGACGCTGGCGTTGGTGCAGACCGTTATAGCGGCGGCGCGGGCGCAGACACGTTCATAGTCAATCGTGGCGAAGGCAATGGAGATTTTATTGCCGACTTCGAGACCATCGACAGACTGGTCACCAACTATGGTACGTTTCTGGCTGGTGCGAACTTTTCAGGCGAACAAAGTGAAACTGGCGAACTTCGCTATTTTCATGAGAACGGCTTCACCGTTTTCGAAGGTGACACGAATGGTGATGGTGTCGCCGACGAAACATTCCGTGTTTCCGGAGAATTCGCTTTCGAAGAAACAGTGGATGGAATCCGCATCGCCGAATCTGCAAGAGACCTCAATTCGGACGGTTTTGCTGACCTGATGTTCCAGAACGTAGACGGTGCCAACTTTCTGCGTCTGACAGATATCAACGGGTTCGCGACAAATGAAGGCCGCGTCGGACACACGCCTGCCGGTTTCGCTGATCTGAACGGCGACGGTCTGGATGATCTTATCCTGAAGGCACCAAGCGGCGCACATATCGTTCAATTCTCTGGCGACAATGCTGACTCCACCAATATCGGTCGCGGCCAACATACGGTTCTCGGCTTCGCTGATCTCGACGGTGATGGCCTGGACGAAGCTATTGCGATCCGGAACAATCCGAACAATGCGCGGGTTGGCGTGCTCGATGATCAGTTCAAACCCCTGGAAAACCTGCCACTAACGGATCAGACCCTTGCCGGGTTCGGTGACTTCAATGGTGACGGCAAAGTAGACGCGCTTCTGGAAACAGAAACAGGCGGAAAGCGTATCCTGACAGATAATAGTCTGACCTTCGTCAATCAGTCCCGTTTCATCACCAAGGCGATCGGAGACTTTAATGGCGACGGATTCGACGATGTGCTCGGTCTGCATGAGATAACTGACGACTTCACCCTTCTGCGCGGGCATTCCGAGTTTCCGCTAGGTGGCTCGGACGAAATCGGACTTGAGGGGCTGGAAGCTGTTGCGGTTCTGAAGGCTGACGACGACTCGTCTGATGATCTCCTCATGCGTGATGCAGTATCCGGTGACTTCGTCCTTTTAACGGATGGTCTGACAACCAGCACTCAGCTGAATGTCGATGGTGATACGTTTGAAGCCATTGGCGATTTCAATGGCGACGGCATTGATGATGTCCTTTTCCGCATGAGCAATGACAATGGTCGCCTGCTTCTCTCAGCAGACAGATCTCAGGCCAATGTGTTGCCGGAACTCAACGGAAAGACCGTCTCCGATATCGGTGATTTTGATGGCGATGGCGCAGATGACATCCTGCTGAAGGATGACGCAACGGGACGTTTCTCTGTATACTCCGGTCTGTCCGGCGACATTAAAGAACTCGATGCGACTCTTGACGACGCAGAGGTTGTCGACTCAAATGGTCTCGATACGCTTGGGGTGCTGAACGACTTTGCGTGATGAGATAATCTTAGACTAGCTTTAACTTCGGCCCCGCTTATACTTGCAATATTGACGGGGCCGAATTCTATGGGCCTGTTGAGCTAAGCCAGCTTACTGGCACGCCTCAAGCAGTCAGGTCCGACTGAAGAAAAACGCCATAAAACGCTTAAAACAGTCGTTTTCGACGGATAAAACGAACATTCAAACGGTCTTCACACGCTTCTTTACACGGTCGCTACAACGATAAACCGTTAGTGGCTAACCCAATCAAGAGCGAAGGATTGGGGCCATGACGAACACTTTCAACAAATTCAGCAATACTGAAATCGAGACCGATACACCTATTCGGATACAGCAAAATTTCGACGGAACGCCAAGCGCAGATATCATAAACGGCACAACAGGCGACAACGTCATTCGCGGATTTGCCGGTGATGACACGCTTCGTGGACTGGCAGGCGATGATGTAATCGAAGGTGGAGAAGGTGCCGACGATCTGAACGGCAATGGCGGACAGGATACACTGTCGTACGAAACCTCATCAGCAGGCGTCACCGTTGAGCTAAATACCGGTCTCGCGTCAGGCGGCGACGCTGAAGGCGACACGTTTGCGGGCTTTGAGCATATTCTCGGTTCTGCATTTGACGACACGCTGAAAGGCGACGGCAACAGCAACACATTCGATGGCGGCGCTGGCGACGACACCATCAATACCGGTGCAGGCGATGACCTGATCCTTGGGAATATCGGCTTCGATACGCTGAATGGCGGCGCCGGAGCAGGCGATATCCTGTCATATGAAAACCTTGACGGCAGACTCAGTTTCATCGGCTTTTTCGGGGGTACCCAGGTCGAAAAGCGGTTGAATGGCCCACCTCCTGAGAATGAAGATGACCCGGACCCAAACCAGCAGTTCGACCAGATTGCAGGATTTGAAACAATTCGCGGAACCGCTTTCAACGATTTTCTGGGCGGTGGCGGAACCGGCATCACGCTGGAAGGCGGCCTTGGCGATGATATTTTCCGAAGCGCGATCACCTACGGAAATGATATCTATCTGGGTCAGGAGGGCAACGATATGCTCCAGGTCGAGATTTCCAACGGCCAGCAAATCTCTGGTAGCTTTGACGGCGGTTCAGATACAGACCTTCTCGACGGGTTCGTTTCCGGAGATGACCTCGAAATCAATATGGGGGCAGGCACGCTCACCAATGGCAATGGCGTGATCACTTTCACCAATGTCGAGAATATAGACGGCGGCGGCGGCGATGATACGCTCTTCGGAGACGGTAACGCGAATACAATTGGCGGCGGCTTCGGCAATGATGCCATTTTCGGTCGTGGCGGCGCTGATACGTTGAACGGCGAAGCTGGCAATGACACGATTGAGGGCGGCGGCGGCGCTGACACCATGGATGGCGGCACTGAACAGGTCGGTGGAGACGCTGTTACGACGGATGATGGCACTGAAAATGACACACTGTCTTACGCGTCTTCTGCTGCGGCAGTGAATGTCGACCTCGGCACTGGCACGGCTTCTGGTGGCGATGCCGCAGGCGACACCTTCACCAACTTTGAAAGTCTTCTTGGATCTGCTTTCGACGACACTCTGACTGGCGATGCGAACGACAACACTATTGATGGCGGACTAGGCGCAGATACCATGGATGGCGGTGATGGCTTCGACACATTGTCTTTCGCCTCCAACTCCAGTTTCGTCGACGTTGATATTGCTGCTGGCAGCAATAGTGATGGCGACACTTTCGTCAATTTCGAACGCTATGTCGGAACCGCCTTCAACGATGTTTTTGTTGTTGCTGGCGCAGGCGAGATCATAGAGGGCGGTGATGGCGACGACCTGTTTGAAGTCACCTTTCTGGCCAGCGATCTTATTTCCGGCGAATTGAAAGGTGGTGCCGGAACTGACCAGATTACCGCGGAGTTCAGTGAAGCCATTTCAATTCACCTGGGCGATGGCGTTCTGACTCTCGGCAACGGGTCAATGGCCATCTCCGGGTTTGAGAACATCACCGGGTCATCTTTTGATGACTTCATTCGGGGCGATGCTGGCAACAATGAAATTCACGGCGGAGATGGCAATGACGAACTTCGCGGTAATCTCGGTGATGACATCATCTACGCTGGCCGAGGCGACGACTTTGTCGAGGGCAGCAACGACCAGGATTTGATCTTCGGCGGTGAAGGCGATGATGAACTCCGTGGCGGAATCAATGACGATGAAATTCACGGCGAAGACGGAAATGACCAGATCTTTGGTGGAAGCGGCGATGACACGATCGACGGCGGCGAAGATGACGACTTAATCGATGGCGGTTCTGGCGCTGACACGATGGATGGCGGCAACGGCGTTGATACGCTGGACTATTCATCCTCAAACGGTGCCGTAACGCTCGATATCGTCGCAGGAACCGGTCTCCGCAATGCCGCCGAAGGCGATACCTTCAGCAATTTTGAAAACTTCATCGGTTCTGGCAGTGACGACGTATTCATCTTCAACTTGCCTACAGGCACTGCTCTCACTGGCAATTTCAATGCCGCTGGAGGTGACGACACCGCTGACTTCTCGGGCGCCGAAGCAGCAGTTGAGGTCAACAATACGGTGGGCCAGGTCACATTCGAAGGATCGACCTTCACAACCCAAAGCTTCCAAACCTTTATCGGTAGCGGCTTCGACGACACCTTCACCAGCAATGGTAGCAAAACCATCAATGCTGGTGACGGTAACGACACAATTACTGGGAGTGGGCGCGATAGAATTTTCGGCGAGGATGGTGACGACGTCATCACGATCGCTGGCGTTCAGGGTAACTACCGCATCGACGGCGGTGCTGGAAACGATCACATCACCGGCCATTCCGGACAAACTGGTGACCAGACGACGATACTCGGCGGCGACGGCGATGACATCATCGTTGGAAGCTCAGGCAGGGATTTCATCGAAGGTGGCGCTGGTGCCGATACTATGGACGGGCTCAATGCCAATGGCTTCGACACGCTGTCCTACCAAAGCTCCGACGCAGGCGTGAATGTCAGTCTCCTCACAGGCCTCGGCTTTGGTGGTCATGCTGAAGGCGACGTCTTCACTGACTTTGAAGCCATTAATGGCTCTGCCTTCGACGATACGTTGATCGGCGACGCCAGGGGCAACGTGATTCAGGGACGCGCAGGTGCGGATACCATGGATGGTGGTGAAGGAGATGATACGCTGAACTATCGGAATTCAGGCTCAGCGGTACAGATCAACCTCGCCGAAGGAACAGCATCTGGTGGTCATGCGGAAGGTGATATATTCACCAATTTCGAGCGCATTGATGGTTCGGACTTCAATGACACCCTCTTTGGTGATGATGGCGAAAACCGTCTCAATGGAATAAAAGGTCAGAACTTTATCGAAGGCGGCGGCGGTGCAGACCAGCTCACGGGTGGTGACTCTGGCAGTACGCTTGGCTATACGACTTCCGATGCCGGCGTGACGATCAATCTCCTCGACCGGACAGCTTCAGGCGGCCACGCCGAAGGTGACACATTCGATGACAAATTCTCCAATGTTGCTGGTTCTGCCCATGACGACTCGTTGACCGGTAAGGATAATGCCAACCTTCTGGAAGGCCGTGCTGGCGATGACACACTGTTGGGCCTCGGTGGCAATGACGATCTTCGCGGCGCCAATGGAGCAGATACCCTGAATGGCGGCGCAGGCGCGGACCGTTACAGCGGCGGCAATGGTGCAGATACCTTCGTCATCAACGAAGGCGAAGCAGACGGCGACTTCATTGCCGACTTCGAAGCCAATGATCGAATCATTTCGAACTATGCCGACTTCATCAAAGGTGCAGGCTTTTCCGGTTCTGCTGGTGAACTTCGATATTTCCATGATGACGGCTTCACGATCTTCGAAGGCGATATTGACGGCGACGGGGTCGCAGATGAAAGCTTCACCGTGAACGGCGAATTCGGCTTTGAAGAAACAGAGTTCGGCATTCTGGTCGCTGACACAGCACGTGACTTCGACACGAATGGCTTTGCTGACCTCATGTTCCAGACTGCTGGCGGTGGGAATTTCCTGCGCCTGACAGATATCGATGGCCTGGCCACCAATGAAGGCCGCGTCGGTCATACGCCAGTTGGGTTTTCGGATCTGGATGGCGACGGGCTGGACGATCTGGTTCTGAAGGCACCAAGCGGGGCCCATATTGTGCAGTTTGCCGCCGATAACGCCAACTCAGATAATATCGGCCGTGGCCAGCATACTGTTCTCGGGTTTGTCGACATTGACGGTGACGGCGTCGACGAGGCAATTGCCATTCGAGACAACCCGAACAACGCGCGTGTCGGCATTCTGGATGATAATTTCCAGACCCTGGTGAATCAGCCTATCACGGACCAGACTCTGGCCGGCTTTGGTGACTTCAACGGAGACGGCATTGACGACGCCCTGTTGGAATCTGCCAATGGCGGAAAACGGATCCTGTCTTCAACCGATCTTGTTCTGGTGAACCAATCGAGATTCATCACGTCCGCCATTGCCGATTTCACTGGCGACGGTATCGACGACGTACTGGGCCTACATGAGATCACTGATGACTTTTCGCTTCTCCTCGGGGATGCCGTGAACCCTCTGGCGAATACTCAACTGCTCGGGCTTGAAGGTCACGAAGCTGTCGCCGTTCTCAAAGCCGATTTCGGAAGTACCGCAGACCTGCTGATGCACGACACATTGACTGACGACTTCGTCTTGCTGACGGACGGTCTCACAACCAGCACACAGTTGAATGTTGCGGGTGACACGTTTGAAGCTATCGGCGACTTCAACGGAGATGGCATTGATGATGTTCTCCTGCGTATGAGCAACGACAATGGCCGCATCCTGTTCTCAGCTGATCGCTCCACGGCAACCGTCATTCCCGAAATCGATGGCAAAACCGTAAGCGATATCGGCGACTTTGACGGAGACGGCGCAGACGACATCCTTCTCAAGGATGACGCAACAGGAGCATTCTCAGTCTATTCCGGCTTAACCGGCGAGATCACAGAGCTTGATGCGTCGCTGGATGATGCAGACGTGGTCGACCCGAATGGCCTCGACACGCTTGGCGTACTCAACGACTTTGCGTAATGCGCAGTCAGAGCGGCAATTGCCGCTCTGATTGACATTTTTGTCCACCTCTACTCCTATGAACAGTATGTTCGCAATGAACACAGGGGTTTGGGGTGACACAGGATCATTGGCAAAACGGGCCGGAAGCGGCCCGTTTTCAGTACAGTTCAGAAATATATCTGACGTCCAGGGATCAGCAGGGAACCTTGAACCTGGCCCCTGAACTCATCAGTCCAAATGGTCTGCGCCTTCCAAATTCGCTGCCCGCGCATGAGATTGTGGGCATCGAAGTTTCTGATGTCGACGACGGCTTGTTGTCCGTTTCCATCACTGCCGCTGGTTCGATGTCTCTGGCGACAATCGCTGGTCTTACCTTCATTACTGGTGACGGCGTTGACGATTCAGAGATGGAATTTTCAGGATCGGTCGCGGCACTCAATACCGCACTCGCCACCCTGACTTACAGCTCTGGCGTCGATGCAACTGACATGCTGACCATTACGGTCAAAGATGGACACATCCAAACCCTGCCCGGTGAGTTTACCGTGCAAGAACCTCTGTCAGGGCTGACGAGTGACACGGGCATCCGGATCCACGGCTTTGGAGAAGACGCCTTCAGCGGAAGCGCCGTTTCGAGCGCAGGTGACGTAAATGGTGACGGACTGGACGACATCATCATCGGTGCCCGATACGCCGACGCGGACGGCGAACTTCGCGCCGGTCAGGCCTATGTCGTCTTCGGCACGACGCAGTCGTTCAATCAGCCAATCGAATTGTCTGATCTTGATGGCTTGAACGGTTTTACGATCAATGGCTCCGATCGGACACAGTTTGTCGGCTGGTCTGTTTCCGGCGCAGGCGATGTGAATGCTGATGGCATTGACGACCTGCTCGTCGGTGCCATGGGGGCTTCTCCAAACGACATTGACGCTGCTGGTCAGGCTTTTGTGATCTTTGGCACAACCGATGGCTTCGCCCCTCAGCTATTTGTGACAGACCTCGACGGCACCAACGGATTCACGCTCAACGGCGATCAATACATTGGACATCTCGGCCTGAGCCTTTCCTCCATCGGCGACGCCAATGGTGACGGTATTGCGGACATGTTGATCGGAGCACCTGACGCCAGTGAGGCCTATCTCCTGTTCGGATCATCAACCGGCTTTTCCTCAGACCTCAATATATCAGACCTCAATGGTCAGAATGGTGTCACGCTTGATGGCATATCGTTTTCAGCCAGCGGTTATTCCGTTTCCGAAGCTGGTGACTTCAACAATGACGGGCTCGATGATCTGCTGATTGGTGCTTATCTGGGCCGTGTTGATGGCGATCGCGTCGGTCAGACATTCGTGGTTTTTGGATCGACCAGCTGGCCCGCGACGATGAGCTTTTCCACTCTTGATGGTTCGAATGGCTTTGTTTTCAACGGACTGGCAACCGATGACGGGACTGGCTACACCGTTTCATCAGCGGGCGACGTGAATGATGACGGGATTGATGATCTCATCATCGGCGCTTTCGCGGCAGACCCGAATGGCGAAAGCCGCGCAGGTGTCACTTATGTCGTCTTTGGCACGACGGCACCAATGTCTGCGGCGTTTGACCTGAGTTCGCTCGACGGTCAGAATGGTTTTGTTCTAACCGGTGACCTGACCTGGGATTATTCCGGCGCTGCAGTCCATGCTCTGGGCGATATCAACGCTGACGGGATCGACGACATTGCCATTGGCGCTTATTACGCTGACGCGAGCGGCAACGCAGATTCTGGCGCAACTTACATCGTCTTCGGATCCAGTGCCGGATTTGCGGCACAAATCGACCTCACCTCACTTGATGGGACCAGCGGCTTCAAACTAAATGGCGCTGCGAGCGGCGACTGGTCTGGCTATGCCGTGTCAGAAGCCGGCGATTTCAACGGCGATGGTCTGGCAGATTTTCTGACCGGCTCGCCGAATGCGGACCCAAACGGAACATCAAATGCCGGAACAACCTATCTTCTGTTTGGCCGACAACAACGGATCGAGAACGCCGTCACCGCGAACATCTCAATCGAGCTGTTCACGCCATTTCGCGATTTTGATCTTTCCGGAACAACAGACCTGCTTTTCCAGATGCCAGGAGCGGGGAGTTTCTTCCGGCTCAATGACCCGGCATCAGGCAGCTTGCCGTCAAATGAGGCGCGCCCGGACAGCACGTCTATGGGCTTTGCCGATATTGATGGCGACGGCATTCTCGATCACGTCATGAAAGGCGCGAACCGGGCTCACATTGTCCAGTTCGGTGCCGATAACGATACCTCTCAGAATATCGGTCGCGGGAATTCGATGATCGCGGGGTTTGCCGATATTGATGGTGACGGCGAGGCCGAAGCCTTTGCGCAGTCTCTCAACCCAAACGTCTCCAGACTATTCCTCCTTGATGATCAGTTCGGCACCATCACCAATCTCAGAATTTCAGATCAAACCCTCAAAGGCTTTGGCGATTTTGA
>NZUJ01000036.1 GCA_002701295.1 Ponticaulis sp.
AATACCCTGTCAGCCGCGCCTTTACCGGAGCCCGTGTGGGCCGGATTTATGGCGGGACGAATGAGATCATGAAAGAGCTGATCTCACGTAATCTCTAGTGGGGCCGTCTCAGGTTGCGCTGGCGATTTCAGTGATGGCCTTTCGCAAGGCGATCACGTCATCCGGCGTGGTGAAATAGCTTGGCGCGACACGGACGCAGGCACCCTGGGCGAGATCGATGCGGTAGACAGTGTAGATGCCATAATCCTCGAGGAGCTTTCTCGCCAGCTCAACATTATGGGCGTTGGAGGTTTTGCCCTTCAGGCGGAATGAGGTGATGCCGGCATGCATGGTCGGGTCCGCCGGTGTGAGGATGTCGACCTGAGGGTGATCACGTAGCGGTTCGGCCCAGAGGTCGCGAAGATAACGCAGTCGCGCGCCCTTGTTCGCTACGCCGATGGCCTGATGGACCTCTATGGCTTTTGGCATGCTGAGATAAGCCGCGAAGTTAGCTGTTCCTGTGTGAATGCGCTTGGTGATGGTTGGCGGGCCGGGGTCAAATTCGCCCATGAACGGATCGATATCGCCGATCCGGTCTTTCCTGATGTAGAGGATGCCAACACCAATCGGCGCGCCAATCCATTTGTGCATGTTAAGACCAACGAAATCGGCCTTCAGGTCCGGGACTTTGAAGTCGGTCTGACCAAAAGAGTGAGCGGCATCACAGATGACATCGACGCCGCGTTCGCGTGCCATGTCTGTGATCTCTGCGATGGGCATCATCAGGCCGCTTCGATGGCTGATATGCGTAGTGAGCAGCAGTCTGACGTTCGGATTGGATTTCAGGGCAGTGTCATAGGCAGCCAGCACGCTTTCGCGGGTGGCGGGTTCCGGAATATCGAACCTGATGACGTCCACACCGCGCCTGGTCTTCAGCCAGTCCATAGCGGTGATCATGCTGTCATAGTCGAGGTCGCAATACATGACAGCGTCACCGGGCTTCAGCTTGTTATAGCCGCCAATGAGGGATTGCAGGGCTTCAGTTGCACCGCGCGTGAACACAATCTCATCCCTGGAGACGCCAAGCATGTCGGCAGTTTGCTGGATGATCGGCGTCATATCGGGCCAGTAGTCGCGACGCTGATAATAGCTGCTCTCCCGGTTCACCATTTCGGTCTGAGCGAAAAAGGTTTCCATCACGGGTCTGGCCATGACGCCCCAATTGGCATTTTCAAGCTGGATGATGCCATCTTTGGGTGTGTCGTAAAGCGCGGCGATCTGAGACCAATAGGTTTCGTCCTTCGCAAGCTCAGCCGGGCTGAGCGGAGATGTTGGGATACCCGGATCTGCCGACGCGCCCTGAAGATCAGAACCGGATTGAAACGTGGCGCATCCGGCGAGGGTCAGCCCGCCAGCTGCACCGAAGCTCAAGGCTGTGCGTCGTGTTATATCCATGATGGCTTCCCCACAGTGTAGACCCTGAAGAGCTTAGTCGGCGCTCGTTTTTCTGACGAGGTCCGGGGGCGAATTAACCCGGCCTTTACCTGGATTAATCAGGTATGAAGCCATGAAAGCACTCAACTGGATATGGCTTGCCGTAATTTTCGGCGTCGCGCTGGCTGCGTCAGCATCGGAGATTTTCCCGGCCGATGACGAGCGGGTTGCGACGGATATCTACTGGTCCGATGGCGATAGCGGTCGGCTGAACGGCCACAGTTTTCGGCTGGCGAATGTCGACTCGCCTGAAAAGGGCGGGATTGGCTCTATTGGTGGCGCAAAATGCGAGCTGGAACGTGAGCGCGCATTTGAAGCCAAAGCCTTCATCATTGAGCTGACGCGTCGCGCCGATGTGCGTATTTCAAAATCCTATGGCGATGACCGGTATGGCCGTGAAGTCGTTGACCTTGAGGTGAATGGTCAGGACCTGGCTGAAATCGGACTTCGTGAAGGTGTCTATCAACCCTGGCCGCACAAGGGCCAGCGGGCAATGACGAAGAAGCCAGACTGGTGCGGCCGGAAGCTCGCGTCACGCTAGATCCGGTCATTTGCCGGACGCGCATTTTCCTCATGACTAAGATCAGGACGTAGTGCCACGCTGTCGGCGACGACGGCGCCGCGCGCGCCAAGCTCTTCGGGTGCACCGGTTGTTGTGTCCCGTATCACCTCGCGTTCGAGTTCCGAGTTAAGCTCAGCACCCAGAAGCACAATGAGGAAGGTCCAGTTCAGCCATAGGAGAAGCACGACTATGGCCCCGAAGGACCCATACGTGGCATCAAAGTTCGCGAAGTTGGTGACATAGAGCGAGAAGAGACCAGAGGCAATCAGCCAGGCGGCAGTGGCAAAGAGCGCGCCGGGCAAGACCCAGTTCCAGCGCGCCAGCTCTCTTGAAGGGGCATGCTGATAGAGAAACACAAGGCCGAACAGGAAGACCATTGCGAGCAGTGGCCAGCGTAGCATGACCAGCGCCTGTTCCGTATCGCTATGCAGTCCGATCATGGAGAGCAGGAAGGGCGTGACCGTCAGCATGATCTGAATCAGGACAAAGCTGAAGATCGCTGCGAGCGTGAAGGCGAAAATGCTGAGATTCAGGCGAATGAAATGCCGTTTTTCTTTTTCATCATAGACAATGTTCAGCGCGTTAAGGGTGGCGCGTACGGCATTGGATGAACTCCACCATGCGACGCCTAACGCAATGACGATACCCACGCCGACTGCATGGTCCGGCGATGTGGCGAGCTCCGTTAGCCGGTCGCTCAGGAGGCGGGATGCGTCGCCCGGCAAAACGGCAAGGAAAGGCTGGACATTTCGCGCTGCCTCAGACGGGTCAGAAAGCATGCCATACAGCAAGAGAACCGCGGTAAGTGCCGGTAATAAGGCGAGCAGGGTGAAAAAGGCGCAGCCAGCGGCAATAATGGTGAGATTGTCGTCGCCATACTGTTTCGCGACACGCTTGATCACGTGCCACCAGGCGGAAGCCGGCAGGCTGAAAGGATTGCCTGCACGAGTTAGCTCATGCTCCTTGCGGGCATAGTCCGGAATTACGGGATCGGTGCTGGTCATGTCGCGTCCTGAAGAGGCACTCATAGGTCTTCAACGCGATAGACCGGCAGAAGTTTCTCGGTATCTGAACGATCGCGGAAAACGGGGGTGGCGGTGCGGGCGCGTTTTCGATATGGGCGTGGCAAAACCTGAAAGGCAGGCAGATGGCTGACATGCGACGCGTAGATATCTTCACGACCGGCGGCACGATCGACAAGGTGTATTTTGACGCGCTGAGTGAGTTCAAGATCGGTGACAACGCGGTCGGAAACATTTTGGCCGAGGCCAATGTGCAGAGCGACGTGCGCATTACCGAGCTGATGCGGAAAGATAGTCTGGAACTGACCGATCAGGATCGTTCAACCATCCGTACAGCCGTTGAGGTGAGTGAGCGCAAAGGCATTCTGATTACGCATGGCACGGACACCATGACGACGACAGCTGCAGCGCTGGAAGGCATCACAGACAAGACGGTAGTTTTCGTCGGCGCCATGCAGCCAGCGCGCCTCAAAGCTACTGATGCCGTCTTCAATGTAGGCTTTGCGCTGGCCGGAGCAATGATGCTGCCGCCCGGGCTTTATATTGCCATGAATGGCCGCTTCCTCGATGCGCTGCACGCGAAGAAGAACCGCGATGCGCAGATGTTCGAGGAAGGCTGAACCACAAACGGCCAGTCGTTGACTGGCCGTTCTGAATGATTTGGGTGTTCGGATCAGATGATCGAGCCGAGGCCTTTGCCGTGAACCTCGTCCATAGTCTCTTCCATGGTCGAGAATTCTGACATGACGCCTTCGTCTGGCTTTTTGGTCACGAAGCTGACCACGATGCCTGAAAGACCTGACAGGATGAAGCCCGGGATCATCGCATAGATGACACTCTCCAGCGGTGCGCCGTCCAGCACTGGCACATAGAGCCAGAAGAGCACGGTGAGTGCGCCGACAATCATGGAGGCGAGCGCGCCATCGCGGGTATAGCCCTTCCAGAACAACATCAGAATGACCATCGGGCCAAAGGCTGAGCCGAAACCTGCCCATGCGTTCGACACGAGGCCGAGGATGGAGCTGTCCGGGTTCCAGGCGAGGGCAATCGCCACGACCGACACGCCAACGGTGGCGATCCGGCCAATGGTGACAAGAAGCCCCTGAGGCGCATCTTCATTCACGAAGGTCTTGTAGATGTCCTCTGTCAGGGAGCTGGACGAAACCAGTAGCTGAGAGGAAATCGTGGACATGATCGCCGCGAGGATGGCCGCCAGCAGGAAGCCGGAAATCAGCGGGTGGAACAGGGTCTGCGAGAGCAGGATAAAGATGGTTTCGTTATCGCGCAGGTTTTCCTGAAGGCTGTTTTCATTGACATACGCCACGCCAACAATGCCGACGAGCACCGCGCCGATAACGGTGACCAGCATCCAGCTCATACCAATCCAGCGGGCTGTCGCGACGGCCTTGAGGGATTTGATTGCCATGAAGCGGACGATGATGTGCGGCTGGCCAAAATAGCCAAGGCCCCATGCCATGAGGGAGAAGAAGCCAACGGCTGTCATTCCATCAAACCAGTTGAAGAAGCCCTGCCGGACCGGGCCTTCCGAGCCATCTATATCGGTGAAAGGCGGTGCGGTGAGCACGGTTTCAGCGATTGCGTCCGTGCTGCCATTGAAGTGGAAGTAACACACGATGGGCACAAGGATCAGGGCAATAAACATGATGCAGCCCTGCACGAAGTCGGTCAGGGACACGGCGAGGAATCCGCCAACAACTGTGTAGGCGAGCACCACGCCAGCCGTCGCAAACAGACCCATCTGATAGTTCATGCCGAAGCTTTCGGCGAAAAGCTTGCCGCCAGACACGATGCCAGCGGAAGTGTAGACCGTGAAGAAGATGATGATCACGATGGCCGAAATGGCGCGCAGAATATGGGATTTGTCTTTGAAGCGGTTCTCGAAGAAATCCGGCAGGGTGATCGAGTCGTCAGCGATCTCTGTATAGATGCGCAGGCGCGGCGCGACGAAACGATAGTTGAGATAAGCACCAATGGTGAGACCAACCGCAATCCAGGCCTGACCAACACCGGCAAGATAGACAGCTCCGGGGAGGCCCATAAGCATCCAGCCAGACATATCGGACGCACCTGCAGAGAGGGCGGCGACAGCCGGGTGGAGCTTGCGTCCGCCGAGCATGTATTCGTTCAGGTCGGACGTGGATTCCTTGTAGGCGTAGACCCCGATCCCGATCATCAGGAGGAAATATACGCCAAGCGAGATCATCTCATAGACATTGATTGTCATCTGTTCTGGTCTGCCTCTTGGTCAGTGAATGAAGTGAATAAAACAGGTATGGAAAAGGGCGCTTGTGGCGCCCTTGAAGGTGTTATGGTCGAGTTTGTCCCGTCCCGTGGACAAGGTATTTGAAGCTAGTCAGCTGTTCCAGCCCGACCGGGCCGCGGGCGTGCATTTTACCCGTCGCGATACCAATTTCAGCACCCATGCCGAACTCGCCACCATCAGCGAACTGTGTGGAGGCATTATTCATGACGATCGCGCTGTCGACTTCCGTCTGGAAGCGGCGGACTGCAGTTTCGTCCTGGGCCATGATCGAGTCTGTGTGGCCGGAAGAGTGCTTTTTGACGTGGGCAATGCCTTCATCAAGTCCGTCTACGATTTTCACAGACAGAATGGCGTCGAGATATTCGGTGAAGAAGTCCTGAGGCGTAGCCGCATTCACGCGGCTGTCGATTGCCTGAGAGGCTTCATCTCCGCGGAATTCACATTCCGGCATCGCATCGAGCAGCTTGGGCAGAACCGTGTCCGCGACGGATTTGTCGATGACGAGGCTTTCCGTTGCGCCACACACGCCGAGACGGCGGAGCTTGGCGTTGCGAACAACCTCCACGGATTTCTCAAGATCAGCAGAGCTGTGAATGTAGATGTGGCAATTGCCATCAAGGTGCAGAAGCGTCGGCACAGAAGCCTGATCACGTACGAGTTCGACGAGCCCGCGACCACCGCGTGGAATGACGAGATCAACATACTCATTGCACTGAAGAAGTGCTGTGACGGCCTGACGATCTGCAATCTCGATGGTCTGAACCGCATGCTCCGGAAGACCGGCAGCCTTCAGGCCGCGCGCCAAACAATCGACGATTACTTTGGTCGAGTTCCGGCTGTCCGATCCGCCGCGCAGAATGACGGCATTACCTGATTTCAGGCAGAGTGCGCTGGCATCCGAGCCGACATTCGGGCGGGATTCGTAGATCATGCCGATCACGCCCAGTGGCACGGCTACACGCTCAATGCGGAGGCCGTTTGGACGGTTGAATTCAGCGAGCTTGCGGCCGACAGGGTCCGGCAATTCAGCGATCTGCTCAAGCGCGCCGGCCATGCCTTCAATGCGCTCGGCATTCAGCATCAAACGGTCGATGAAGGAGTCCGGCTTGCCGGCTTCTTTCGCATAGGCGACGTCTTTCTCGTTGGCGGCGACGAGATCATCTGTCGCGTCGCGGAGATTTTTCGCGCCCTCACGGAGCGCCTGGTTTTTCTGCTCAGTTGTTGCTGAGAGCAGCTGGCCTGCAGCGGCTTTCGCGCGCTGGCCGAGCTCTTCAACATAAGCAATAATTTTTTGATCGAGCGTACTCATATCTATCCTTGGATTGAATTCAATTTGCCTGTTGTAACAGGATTATCGCAGTTCCACAGCCCGGTTATAGGCAGACTCCACTGTGCGATTGAGAAGACCGGCGAGAACATCGTCGGCCATTAGTTGCTGAAGACCAGCAAGCGTAACCCCTTTCTTACTGGTGACGGCTTCACGAAGCTCTTCCAGTGGTTTCGGGTTTTCGGCTGCCATGCCAGCAGAGCCATAGACGGTGTTGACCGACAGGAGGCGGGCTTCCTCTTCGGTGAAGCCGAGCGTCATGGCTGCGGTCTGGAAGAGGCGCATGATTTCGAAAACATAACCCGGGCCGGAACCCGCAATTGCTGTGAACCGATCGAGCTTGTCTTCGCTGTCGAGCCAGAGAAATTCACCGTTCTCAGACGCCATTTTCTCGATGAGGGACTTCTCAACATCGCCGCACTGTTCGTTCGCGAGGAGGCCGGAAAGCCCAAGCTTCACGGATGCTGGCATATTCGGCATCATGCGGACGATTGCCTTGTCGCCGAGAATGCCCTGAAGGGTTTTCACCGACGTGCCTGCGGCGATGGAAAGCACCAGCCCGGCAGGATCCACAAGATGTTTCGCCGCAGACATAACGTCGGCGATCATCTGAGGTTTCACGGCGATGATGATCAGGCCGAATTCGCCTTCGAGGCTGTCCATGCTGGCATGAACGTCGACGCCCTCAAGGTCTGGCCCGGCCGGGTCAACGACTGTAAAATCAATACCATCCGCTTTTTTCCATCCAGAAATCAGCGCCTGACCCATATTGCCGCAGCCGAACATCAGCGCGCGGACGGGTGTTGTCGTCAGGTTTGCGGTATTGTCATTCATAAAATTTGTCTCACTTTTCATGTGTGTCATATAGTTCGTGTTCTAAACATTCAACACGTGAGGAATGTTAGCGTTCCACTCTTTTTGAACTAATTTCCCGTTAGTGCGTTCGTGTGTCTGTGCCACTAACCGGCCTGAGGGGTTGAGATATGTCTCGGCCCGCCCTAGGTGGTAGTCGAAAAAACTTTGAGGAGAAAGTATTGGTTTCGCAAAATCGAATGGTCGTAAAGGTCGGCTCGAGTCTTCTGGTCAATGAAGAGAAGCTGACGCCTTCGTATGCGTTTATTCACGGATTGCTCGGAGACATTGCTACTCTGCGCGCTGAAGGCAAAGAAGTCGTTCTGACTTCATCTGGTTCTGTTGCTCTTGGACTGGGCATGCTTGGCGCCGATCCGGCGACGGCAGGCGTTCAGGAGAAGCAGGCGGCAGCCGCCGTCGGCCAGCCCATGCTGTTGAACGTCTATAAGCAGATCGCGCTCGAATACGGATTCGACATCGCGCAGGTTCTGATTACGCTTGAAGATCTCGAAAATCGTCGGCGGTTCCTGAATACGCGCAACACGATTATCCGTCTTCTGGAACGCGGCATTCTGCCGATTGTGAATGAGAACGATACGGTCACGACACAAGAAATTCGCGTCGGCGATAATGACCGGCTCGCGGCGAAGGTCGCGCAGATGCTTCAGGCGCAGGATTTGGTTATTCTGACCAGCATCGATGGTCTGTATGACCGTAACCCGGATGAAGAGGGTGCGCAGTTTGTCGAGAAAGTCGATGACGTTGCCGACTATCTCGAAGTCACAAAGTCCACGAGCTCTCTGGGCTCGGGCGGCATGATGACCAAGATGCAGGCTGCCAACATGGCGCAGAATGCGGGTTGCACGACCTATATTGCCGAAGGCACGCTCGAACGCCCGGTTACGGGCATTTTCTCCGGCGAACGTCGGTACACGGAATGTGTCGCGCAGACCGATCCTGCATCGAGCTGGTCAGTCTGGCTTACGGACCGTCTGGCTATGGCGGGCAGTATTGTTGTTCGCAGTAATCCCGCGCGTGATATCCGATCCGGAGAGATTGGTGTGCGCGCTGCAGACGTTGTGTCTATGTCCGGCGACTTCAACAAAGGTGATGTGCTGCACGTCTTTGATGAAGACGGGCATGAAGTGGCACGCGGCCTGACCAATTATGGATCCCAGGAAGCGCTCATTCTGGCGCGTCATCCAGATCTGCCGTCGAAAGAGACGCTTGGTTATGCGGCCAGTGATGTGATCATCAATCGGAAGAACCTGATTCTTCTGGAAGAGCACCATCTGCACTGGGATCAGCCCGCGGAAGAAGATGTTCTGGAGATTGGTGAGCCAAGCCAGAGCTAGGACTCTTTCAAATCTCCGAGTTCGAGGATCGGGGCTGCGTCCAGATCCTCGGCGTCCATCATGGACGCGATGCGCTGGATGGACGCTACAAGCTGGTGGCGTTCCCAGCTTTCCAGACTATCAAACTTTTCAATGAACCCGGCCTGTAAAAGGTCGGGCGCGGATTGCGCTTTGGCGTGACCCTCGGAAGTGAGTTCCAGATGGATGACGCGGCGATCGGTTTCGCTTCGCGTTCGAAGGATTAATCCTGCTTTCTCCAGCCGGTCGAGAATGCTGGTGACGGTCGCCTGAGACAGGTGAACCTCCCGGGCAACATTTGACGGTATCACTGAACCTTCGGCTTCAATCACCTTCAACACCAGTAATTGCGGCGCTGTAAGGCCGACTTCACGCATCAGCTTCTTCGACTGAAGGTCGATTGCGCGGGTGATTTTACGAAAGGCGACGAGCACGTCGTGATGGTCTGACATATTCTTAGAATAGGAAGCGTTTTGTGATTTCGCAAACACGTGTTGGCTGACGAAATTGCGATCGCCCAAAAGAAAACCACCTCCCTGTGACAGGAGGTGGTTTCGATGGTTCAGCGACTGGGTCGTCGAGGTTTATTCGCTCTCGCTACCATCAACGAGGGTCATTTCCTCGATCAGCCAGTCGGCATCTTTCACGTAGTCCATGACCCAGAGCATGTAGCGCGTATCGACATGGATCGACCGCGTCGTTTTCGGATCAAAGTGCCAGTCAGAGTTCACGGACTCGATGGTGCCATCGAAGAGCAGGCCAACGAGTTCGCCTTTGCTGTTCAGCGTGGCTGAGCCGGAATTGCCGCCGGTGGAGTCGAGGTCAGTGAGGAAGTTCACCGGCACAGAGCCCAGCGAGTCGAGCTCATAGTCGCCATATTGCTGCGCTTCGATCAGGTCGAGCTGTTTCTGCGGCGCATCAAATGGTTCAATGCCGGAGTCTTTCTCGGTAATGCCTTCAAGTGTGGTGAACGGCAGGTACATCATGCCGTCTTTTGGCTCTCCGCCCATGACATTGCCGTAAGTGACCCGCAGGGTGGAGTTGGCATCCGGATAGGTTGCCTGACCTTCAGACTTCTGGAAGGCGATAATCGCGTCCATGTATTGCGGCTTGAGAGCCTTCAGTTCGCCGGACTGACGCTTGGATGTGGCCTCCATCTCCATCTGAGTCTCATAGAGTTCGATGGCGAGCTTCATCCATGGATCATCGAGGGCTTCGAGCTCTTCGACACTGGCATCCATGAGGGCGAGGCGTTCATCCTGATCGGCGATCACGCTGTCTTCATAGTAAGGCGCCAGTTTGGCCGCGATTTCCGCTGCATCATAGTCAGCGCCAAGTTCAAGCGCTTCATCGAGCGCTTTCACACGCATCTCTGTTGGCGCGTCCATGTAGAACTTCAGCATGCGCGACCAGACGGCCTGATCAACAACCGGATCATAGCGACGGTCGATCCGCTGCAGACCTTGCTTGAAGAAGGTCATGTCGCGTTCCTGATACCCGCCTTCGCGATCTGCATCGGGCAGTTCTTTTTCATTGGCCAGACGATAGAGGCGGTAAGCCGCGTAAAGGAGGTCCGGGTTTGTGGCGTAGTTGTAAAAGAACTCACGCTTGTTCCGGGCGGCAATTTCCTGAGTCAGAGCGTCGAGTTCTGTGATCGCATCGCCATAGGCGGCACGTGACGCATCTGCTGCGATCCATGCATCAAGCGCCGCTTCGCGCTCTGCGCGGAGGTCCGTCAGACCAACACGGCGTGCGCCTTCGATCTGACCGCCACGGTTTTTGATGTAGTTGTTGAGGCTCGCCAGGCGGCTCTCATACTTGATGCGGGCGTCAGATCCTTCAGGTGCTGCGTCGAGAATAGTGTCGACCCATGCCTGAGAGAGTTCGATCCAGGTTGGGTAGTACCAGTCGAACACGTATTCGACCTGAACGAGGCGCTCATAGCGCGAGGTGGAGCCCGGATAGCCCGCAACCATGACGAAATCGCCGTCGTCAAGGCCGCCGGAAGACACTTTCAGCATGTGCTCTGGCTGGTAGGGAACGTTATCTTCTGAGAAGTCAGCTGGCTGGCCATCAGGACCGACATAGGCGCGATAAAAGCCCCAGTCGCCTGTGTGGCGTGGCCACATCCAGTTATCAATGTCGCCGCCATACTTGCCGATATTGTCACCATCGGCATAGACGAGGCGCACGTCACGGATTTCGAGCTGTTTGATCAGCTTGTATTGCAGGCCGCCGAAGAATTCGCCAACCCGGCAGCGGTAGCCTTCGTCTTCTTCACATTCCGAGACGATGATCTTCTTCATGGCGTCGATGGCGGCATAGCGCGTCGAACCATCCATCTCGTCTGTCAGGTCAGCAGTGATGCGATCGGAGACGTCAGTCAGCTCTGTTGTGACATAGATACGGGTACCGGGAGCGGCAGGAAGTTCCTCGCTCATATCACCGGCAAGGAAGCCTTCCTTGAGGTAGTTGTTTTCCTCTGTTGAGTTGATCTGGATGGAGCCGCGAACACAGTGGTGGTTCGACACGACCAGACCCTGCGGCGATACAAAGCTCGCTGTACATCCACCGAGTGAGACAACAGCGCCCATTGGAAACTCGGTGAGGTCAGTCAGGTCTGCCGGGTCAAGCTCCAGGCCTTTTGCCTTCAGTTCATCTGCGATTTCCGGCAGTTGGTCGGGGGTGAACATGCCCTCAACGGCATAGGCAGATTGCGACAGGGCCATAAGGCCTGCAGCGGCGAGCAAGATCTGTTTCATGAATAGCTCCGGAATTGGCAAAACTTTTCGATGTTATTGTTTTGCGGAAACTAGACCTGTCGGCATTGATCGATCAAGCGCTTAAATATTGCGGGTTTGTAATGTGAATGGCGAATGCGACCATTCCTTCTCCGTGAAGGAGGGGAAGGTAGAATGATCAAGTCGAGTGTTCAAATGGGCTTAGCTGTTGTCGTAGTCAGCGCATCCGCCCGGACTGTCATTGATGATGTCGCCAACGCAGTCGTTAATCTCGTCTTCGGCCTCGTTATACAGCACGGCCAGAGCGCCGACTGTGACCACGGCGCCGCCCAGTATCAGAGACCATGTCCGGCCACCATTTGAACCTGACTCCTCATCGCCCTCGGCATACATGCGGTCATTGAGCGACAGGTACGTGATCGGTGTGTCGCTCACGCCGATATAAAAATCGCCATCAAACGTGAAGCCGAAAGACATATCCCGGGCGAAGCCTGGCCGGTCATAGGCATAGTTGAACCGGTCATCGGGGGTGTAAATGAGCGACAGACGGGATTTGTCCATCGGGTGATCGGGCGACGTGCTACCGCCAAGTGGGAATGTGAGTTTGAGTTGGATTGAGCTGCGGTCATACTCAGAAATGCCGTAATAAACGCTCTGTTCGTTTTGCAGAGCATCCTGAGCCTGCGCCTGCGCGCTGATCAGACTCACGACGCTGGCAGCTGTCAGTAAGGTGCGAAAATTCATGGCTTTCCCCGCTGATGATAAGACTCTCGTTACAACTGTTTTTAAGGCCAGATGTAACTCAGCGGATACTTGGAAGTTGATTATAGTTCAAGTTCAGTTTCGAGTTGATTGAGGGCGGCAAGCGCTTCTGGATTACCATCAAAAGCGGCACGCGCGTCCGCGAGGTGGTCCGCTGCAACTTCTGACTCACCAAGAACAGTCCGTGCACGGATGAGGCGCAGCCAGCCCTGCAGATCGTCAGGATTGTCTTCGAGGCGAACGGCAAGGCCATCGACCATGCTGCGGATTTGCGCCTGCTGCTGTTCGGGCGTCATTTCGCGGATGGAGTTCGCCATATCAGCGGCATCACCGCTCTCAATATCTGGCGCAGCCGAGGAGGGAGACTGGCTTCTGACGCGCTCAATATAGGCGCGCGCCTGTTCAATTTCCTGAACCACATTGGGATTGTTATCTGAGAGTTCGGCGGCGGTCTGGTAGGCCTCCAGCGCGTCATCAAACTTGCCCATATCCATTCGGACACGCGCCAGATAGACAAAGCCAGTCGGATCTTGCGATCCAGAGCTTTGAATGCGCTGGACCAGAAGCGCCTCGATTTCCGGAAGCGACATGTCGGCGATAGCTTGTTCTTCAGGCGTAAGCTCGCGGTTCGCCGTTGTTTGCGGGCTGTAATTCGGACTGCCGACCAGTGGGTAGAGCCCAAATGCCGAGATGGCCAACACTGCGGGAACGCCCAACTTGATCCAGATTGGCAGCGCGGGTTCTCCGCCTGCGTCATCCAGCGCGTCCAGCCGGTCGCCAAGAGCCAGAATGCGCCGTTCCATAGCGCGCTTGGCGCGTGCGGCGCCCTGTTCGTCGAGGAAGCCGGAGTCAATTTCGGCTTCGATCTGAGATAACTGGGTTTTGCTGGCGTCGAGCTCGCGAGTGATGGCCTCACGCGCGGATTCTGACGACGGACGAATAAGCGCCGGTAGAACCAAGACGACAGAGAGTCCGACCAGACCGAGTAGAATGATCCAGATCATCAGCGGTTGTCCTCTTTGTCGAGAAGTGCGGCGAGTTTTTCCTGCTCCGCCTCGGACAATGTTTCATCGCTATTGTCGACGGAACGGGAGGGTGCTTTTCGAATGGCCAGAATATACCAGGTGAGCCCCGCCAGAACGAGACAAAGCGGCCCGAACCAGAGGATCAGCGTGGCGGTTTTGAGCGGCGGTGTCATGAGAACGAAGTCGCCATAGCGTTCCTGCATGAAAGCGCGCACCTGCTCATTGCTCTCGCCAGCCCGGACACGGGACTCCACCAGTCGGCGCATGTCTTCTGCAAGCGTGGCGTTGGAGTCTGCAATCGACTGGTTCTGACAGACAACGCAGCGCAGGGTTTTGGAGATTTCTTCGGTTCTGGCTTCAACTTCAGCGTCGCTAAGTGATGCGTCCTGTGCAAAGGCGGGAGCTGTCAGGATGAGCGCAAAGGCGGCAATCAGTGCACGGATCATTGGACGGCTCCGCTTTTAATGGCGTCGATACGTGGCACGAATTCTGTCAGCCAGATTTCAGGCGTGATGGGGCCGACTTGCTTGTAGCGGATCTGACCCTGAGGATCGACGAGAAAGGTTTCGGGCGCACCGGTAACGCCCAGGCCGATCGCGACTTCTGAAAATTCGTCAAACCCGATCACGTCGTAAGGGTTTCCATGGCGTTGCAGCCAGTCGAGCGCATCTGTGCGTTTATCCCGCCAATCAAGCCCGACAATATGGATCGCGTCATTGGCCTTGAGTTCCATCAGGTATGGATGCTCGACGAGGCAGGCGACACACCATGACCCGAAAACGTTGAGAAGGAAAAAGTCGCCCTGAAGGTCGGCTGACCTTACGGGTGGTTCGCCTTCCAGAAGGCTCTCAAGTTCGAATTCAGGGACGGGTTTGTCGATGAATTCGGAGGGCAGTTCTTTGGGATTGAGGGTCAGGCCGACCATAAGCATCACAACAAGTGCTGCGAAAATGCCAAGAGGGATGAATGCTTTCAGAGACACTGATGAAGAGCCTTGTGATTATTCTGCAGGGGCCGGAACAGCCTGAGAGCCGGCCGTCTTGCGGGATGGCAGGCGGAAACGGGCATCGGCGAGAGAGATAAATCCGCCAATCGCCATGATCAATGCACCGCCCCAGATCCAACCAACAAATGGATGTACGTAAAAGCGGATGCGGTAACGACCATCCTCAAGACCTTCGCCGACAGCCGCGAACAGATTGCGGGTGAAGCCCACATCGAGGGCAGCTTCCGTCGTCATTTGCTGCTCAACCTTGTAGAGGCGGCGTTCCGGGCGGAGCGTTGTGATTGTGCGGCCATCCTTGAGAATATCGAGTGTGGCGCTCTGGCTTATATAATTCTCGCCCTCACCCTCCGACACGCTTTGCAAAAGGACCTCATAGCCTGCGACTTCCGCGGACTGCGCCGGAGCAAGTGCCAGCTGATCTTCTGATGACCAGACACTCATGCTGGTGACCCCGACCATCGTAACGGCAAGCCCGACGTGACCAAGCAGGAAACCAAAGGCGGCAGCCGGCAGGCGCGTCATCAGTTTGAAACTGTCAGCCATCGGGATTTTGCCGATGCGGGCTTTGTCAGCGAATGTGAGAACGGCGCTGATCAGGAGGAATAGCGCCAGACCAATCGCCAGGGCGCCGAGAACGGATTTGCCGATGATCGCCACGAGAATTGCAAGCGCCCCCCCAGAGACTGCCATGATGGCCAGCGGTTTTGCCAGCCGTTTCGGGTCATCGAGACGCCATTTCAGAAGCGGCCCAACCCCCATGAAAAGAATGAGGATCGTCATGATTGGGGCAAAGGTCATGTTGAAATAGGGTGGACCAACGGTGAGCTTTGAATTGGACAGGGCGTCAATCAGAAGCGGGTAGAAGGTGCCGATGAAAACAGTGGCGGTCGCTGCGCAAAGAAGAAGGTTATTGAGGACAAGGCTGCCTTCGCGGCTGACGGCATCAAAGGTGGTCGTAGAGGCGATACGGTTAGCGCGTATCGCATAGAGCGTGAGTGCGCCGCCGGTTGCGAGGGCGAGAAGACCGAGCAGGAACACGCCGCGTTCAGGGTCGACGGCAAAGGCGTGGACGCTGGTCAGAACGCCGGAGCGCACAATGAATGTACCGATCAGGCTGAGTGAGAAGGTGGCGATCGCCAGAAGCAAAGTCCAGTTCATGAAAGTGTGGCGCTTCTCAACGACGAGGGTCGAGTGCAGCAACGCCGTACCGGCCAGCCAGGGCATGAGGGAGACGTTCTCGACAGGGTCCCAGAACCACCAGCCGCCCCAGCCGAGTTCGTAATATGCCCAGAGGCTCCCGAGCGCGATGCCGATGGTAAGGAAGGACCAGGCGGCCAGCACCCACGGACGCACAAAGCGGGCCCAGAGCGCATCAACGCGGCCTTCGATCAGCGCGGCGATGGCAAAAGAGAACGCGACCGAGAAGCCGACATAACCGAGATAGAGAAACGGGGGATGAAAGGCGAGGCCGGGGTCCTGCAGGAGCGGGTTGAGGCCTGAGCCATCCGCCGGGATGACGTCAAGCCGCGTAAACGGGTTGGATGTGAAGATCAGGAAGCCGAGAAATCCGGCACCGATAATGCCCTGAACGCCGATAGCGCGCGCCCGCAGAGTAGAGGGCAGAGACTGTCCCAGAAACGCCATGGCGCCACCGAAGATCGCGACGATCATGACCCATAACAACATGGACCCTTCATGATTTCCCCAAGCGCCTGACAGCTTGTAGAGAAGTGGCTTGGACGTATGCGAATAGTTGGCCACCAGAGCGACCGAAAAATCGGATTCCAGAAACAGCGATGCAAGAAGTGCGAAGGCTGTCGCGAGGAATACGGCTTGTCCCATTGCGGCATGATCCGCAAACGCCATCAAACGGCCATTGACCGACTGAGCGCCCCACAGACCCAGAGTCCCCTGCAGAAGGGCGAGGGTGAGGGAAAGAAGGAGTAGGATTTGACCGGCTTCAGCTAACATGGGGTCCGTCATTCTGATCAGTTCTGGAAATCGAGACCATAATCATTTGCAGGCAAGACGCCAGACTTATGCCGAAGGTTTGATCTTCTGTCGCAGGTGTTCAGCGCTTCGACCGGGGGAAGAGCAGTCGGAAGTCTCGCGGCAGAAGGGCGGTTTTGGCCGTTCCACCAAAACTCGCCTCAAATGCGAACTTCCTAGGAATGGTTAACGGCTCATGCCAAACATGTTAATGATAATGGAAACAGGATCGCAGAATGGCACGTAAGGCTTTAAAGCCCGGAAAGGCTGTTGGTCAGTACATCATCAGGTCAGAGAAAGCTCAGGACGTTCTGGGCGTGACATATCTCGGTGATGAAGGACCTACAGCCCCGGGCTCGGCTGCGGTGCTGATCCGGGAAGTCTTTCCAGCCAATCTGGCGCGACGTCGAGGCGACAAGATTCACGCGTCGCGCAGCACCCAACGCGATGAATTCGACGCGCTGATTGCTTTGGAAAGCGAAAAGCAAAAACGATATCTGGCTCTTGATACAGACGGTCTTATTCCCGCGCTCGACCACGTTGAGAAAAATGGCACGGTTTATCTGGTCACTGAATGGCCAAGCGGGGAAAGTCTGGCGCAGACACTGGCAAGAGATGGCCTGTTCTCGCCCGGGTTCGCGCGGTCGCTGCTCAGCGTGCTTCTGCCTGGGTTGAAAGCGCTGGGCGAGGCCGGGCTGGTGCACAGCCTGATTTCGCCAACGACAATTATGCGTCTGGATGACGGAAAGCCCTGTGTGATCGCACCAGACCGGCTCAAGTTTTCAGGGCGCGATACTCGCGTGATGACGCTGGACGCCTCCGAAAAAACACCTTATCTGGCGCCAGAATTTCTGAATGCGAGCGTAGGGGAACCGGGCACTGCAAGTGACGTCTATTCCTTGTGCGCGACATTTTATAATCTGTTGACAGGCAAGACGCCGGCGTCCCCCACAGACCGCCTCAAAGCGGCTGAAGCCGGAGAAGAGGATCCTCTTGATCTGGAGGTTCTGCGATCCGGTCTGAGTGATGACCCGCAATTGTCTGCTGCACTCGACAAGGGGCTCAGGCTGCGGGTGGCGGAGCGCCTGGCGACCATGTCTGAACTGGAGTCTGCGATGTATCTTGGGCCCGTTGATGCGGATTTCGAGGATGATGATCAGGCCGTTGGCTTGTCAACGACCGCAGCGCCGAGCTGGTGGTCGCGCAATGGTCGTGGCCTGATGGCAGGCGTTGGTGCGCTTTTGTTTGTTCTGCTCATCTTTCCGCTGATCAGTTATTTTGTGCCGGGCGATGGCTCGGTCGATGACGGGGCCGGTGAGGCGCCAATGGTTGAGGTTGAGCGCACGCAGGAGGCGGATGAGCCGACGGCCGTTGCTGCAGAGGTGCCGGTCGAAGAAGACGAGGTGAGCGTTCAGTCGGGTGATGCGCCCGAGCCTGCAGACCCGGCCATAGTTGCTGAGCCTGAAACGGACGCCGGAATTGGCCAATGGCTGGCGGTTGATCAAAGCGATCCTGCGGCCATTCTTGCTTTCCTGAATACGGATAATTTGAGCGCGTCCGTCAGAGCGCAGGCGCGAGCACGTTGGCGAACGCTGGAAGCGCAGGCGTGGCAGGCCGCTGAAGCTGATGGCACTGAGCCTGTGCTTCAGGCCTTTGTGGATGAGTTTGCGACTGAGCCTCCCCAATTCGCGCGTTTTGCTGAAGCGGCAAATCTGGCGCTTTCCGAGGTAGGCACGCCGGTTGATACACCGGCATCCGAGCCTGACGCCGTTGAAGACGCGAGCGAAGATGCTTCAGAAGACGCGCCAGAGGCTGACAATGTGGACGGCAGTGAAAGTGCTGATCCTGCTCCTGAAGAGACGACACCCGAGGAAACGCCAGAAAACCCGCCTTTGCCGCCGGTCGAACAAGAGGTGGTGCGGGCGTGCGATGATTGTCCTCCAATGCGGGCAGCGGCTGGTGGTCTCATGTTCAGCGTTCATGAAGTAACCGTGAGCGAGTATCAGGCCTTCGTGCAGGCAACTGGTCGCAGAGTGTCGCAAGGGTGTTTTGTTCAACGCGCAAATTCAGAGACCGTCTGGGGATATGAGTCCGGCGCGAGCTTTGAGGCGCCTGGGTATCCGGTCACTGATGCGCATCCGGCTGTGTGTGTGTCTTTTGATGATGCAACCGCGTTTGCGCAATGGTTGAGCGAAATTTCAGACGAGGTTTACAGACTGCCGACTGAAGACGAATGGACCGCTCTCGCAGGTGCGCCATCTCCTGCAGCACTGGCATGTGGGAGCGGTAACTTCGCTGATGCCAGCCTGAGTGATCTGGGCGTTGGCATTCCAGGCCAGACATGTCGCGATGGGTCCGCCTTCGCCATGCCGGCGTCTTCATCAGATGATGCATTTTCAGGCTTGCTGGGCAATGTAGCAGAATGGGTTGCGAGCTGCGATGGCGGTGACTGCTCAAAGCGCGTCATTTTAGGGGGCTCCTGGGCGTCCACGCCGGCGCAAATTCAGCGTGGCTTGAGAGAGATTTACCCGACCAATAGCCGTAACAACTCACTGGGATTCAGGGTTGTATTAGATACATCGTCTTCGTAAAATGGAGTTAACGTCTGGTGAAGGCCGATTGCGGACTTCACAGCATCCGGTTTTCGCTTTTTTTGCAGGTGCGAAGGTATAACAGTCCTAACTAATAAGGGGGCTGAAGCCTTATGCGTATGCTATTTTCCGACAAGCGCGGCAATGTCGCCATGATTTTTGCGTTATGTCTGTTACCTCTCCTGGTCATGGTGGGGGGCGTTATCGACATGTCTCGCCAGCGTGGTGGCGAGGGACGTGCGCAGGATGCACTGGACGCAGCATTGCTGGCCGTGGCCAAAAATGCAGACGGAAAAAACGACAGTCAGCTGACGCGTGATGCATTGGTCTGGTTTCAAAACCATCTGAATGATCCGAGCTTTTCGGTCGAGTCCTTCACAGTGACGCGGGTGGATGATGGCCTGCGCGCAGAAATTACCGGCGGCGTGGAAACTCTGTTTCTGGGGCTGATCGGTATTGAAGACCTCGGCGTGACACGGTCTGCCGAAGTGCAGGTTGGTCTGACAAAAATCGAACTGGCGTTGGTGCTGGATACCACGGGCTCTATGGGGGCGACGCCATCAGGTCAGTCACAAACCAAGCTGGAAAGCCTTCAGAATGCGGCCAAGCGCATGGTCACCACACTGGACGCCTTGTCGCCAAATGACAGCATGATTGAAATCGGGATTGTTCCCTTCGCGACCTATGTGAATGTTGGCGCGGACAATGATAGCGCGCCGTGGATCGATACTGGCGGTGTTTCGCCGGTTCATGGCGATAATCTTGTTGAGGGAATTAATCGGTTTGACCTCTATGAACATCTGGGTGCGGAATGGAAGGGCTGCGTTATGGCGCGTCCGGCACCTTATGATGTGGACGATACCCGACCGCGCACAAGCAGACCGGAAACGCTGTTCGTTCCGCTGTTTCACCCGGATGAACCCGACAGAACCGGGCGTTGGGAGGATTATCCAAACAATTATGTCGACGATCCCGACGCGTCATTTGGCATTCCGTTTCTCGACCTTGGTAACCCGGTTAAGTATGGCGTTCCATGGGAAATTATCCGCGATATTCCTGGTCTGCCGCAGAGTGTTATCAACCTTCTGATCGGGCCGGTGTGTGTCGATGGTCTCGACCCAAATAATGGTGAAGGTCAGGAGTGTGGTACAGATCCAACCAATCCTGTGACCTGGACGCCTGTCGATCTTCACCCGAACTATCGGTATTACTCTGACGTCGATACGGAAATCGGACCAAGCTTCAGCTGTGAAATGCGTCCAATCACGCCACTGACCTCGAATTATGCAGTGCTTCGCAGTGAGATTGATTCACTGGTGTCATCTGGCTCGACAAATATTTCTGAGGGTGTGTCTTGGGGTTTGCGGGTCTTGTCGCCTCAATATCCGTTCCGTGAAGCGGATCAGTACTCATCCAAGGTTCAGAAGGTGATGGTTGTCCTGTCCGATGGAAACAACATGATTGTGAAGCGTGACGGCCATCCGGGCGGCTCTGACTTCTCAGCCTACGGATATATGGAAAACCGTCGTCTGGAAGGCGTTGAGGGCCGCTATGACCAGCAGGAAATCCTCGATGCGATGGATGCACGGACGCAGCTGGCTTGCCAGAATGCGAAGGCAGTTGGCATTCGCGTCTTCACCATCCGTCTGGCTCTGGAAGATGATCGTTCAGAAAACCTGCTGACAGAATGCGCTTCTGATCCGGAGGATTTCATCGATGTTCAGGATTCTGATGATCTGGATGAAGCCTTTGCAGAGATCGCTGACCGGATATCGATCCTGTACCTCTCTCACTGATCATCGGTCCAAAAAAAGAACCCGCAGGATGATGAGGGGTATCATCCTGCGGGTTTCATTTTGAGGTTATCGGTTCTTCACAATTTGGGCGTTGTGATTGGGGGCAAACCGATCACCCCGGGAAGTCGGATGGGGTGCTTTTACCAGCTACCAGAAAACCCAATCCGTCCACCTGTCTCACCACGGTCAATGCCCGTCGCGACACCCGCATTGAACTGCCATGTGTCGTTGATACGGAAGGCACCAGCCGCCGAGAAGGCTGTCTCACCACCATAGAAGCCGAAGCCGCCAGAGACGCCGAAGGTGTCGCCGCGTGGAACGTATGGTGTGTCGAGCGCCATAGCCGCTGCGATACCGCCCTTGTTTTCCTGGATCATGTCGACGTTAGACGCGATGAGCGTGCTGTTCGCCGTGATCAGGTCAGCATTGTTCTGGATCGCCAGAGCATTGCGGGAGATATCCGTTGCGTTCTGAGAGATCGCACCAGCATTAGAGGACAGCGTATTGGCGAAGGTGAAATCTGTCGCCAGATTGCCATTGCCGTCAGATGTCACGAGGCCGATAGGACCTGACTGAGCCATGGTGCTGGCCGTCGATGTAACGCCTGGCATTGTGTAGGTGCTGGTGGACGAGCCAACCACAACCTGATTGTCACGGGTTGCTGTTGCACCATTACCGATCGCAACGGAGTTGGCATAATCAGCGCTGGCTTCGTTGCCGACTGCGACAGCGTATTCGCCGCCTGCCGATGCTGCTTCACCAACCGCAGTTGCCCGCAGAGCACCAGCATTTGCGAGGTGACCGAGAGCCGTCGAGCGTTCGGCGCCTGCAGAAGACTGCCAGCCATAAGCTGTTGCGCCAGGACCCGTCGCGACACTTTCACCACCGACGGATGTGGTTGATGGGCCGGTTGCTGTTGAGCTGTCGCCAATCGCGAGGGCGTCGATGCCGTCTGCCATTGCCATGTTGCCGATGGCTGTAGAGTTGTCAGACATTGCCATAGCCGCTTCGCCGACTGCGAGAGAGCGGAGACCTGCAGCGTTTGCAAGGTGACCAAATGCCTGAGCACGTTCACCAGTTGCCTGAGCCTGCCAGCCGATAGCTGAAGAGCCGATGCCGCTGGCGACTGACTCACCGCCGACAGCCGTGGTCGAGGTGTTGGTGGCCATGGAGTTGTCACCAACCGCGAGGGCGTCGATGCCGTCCGCCATAGCCATGTTGCCAATAGCTGTCGAGTTATCAGACATCGCTGTTGCTGCTTCGCCAACCGCGAGGGAGCGGAGACCTGCAGCGTTTGCAAGGTGACCAAATGCCTGAGCACGTTCACCAGTTGCCTGAGCCTGCCAACCGATAGCTGAAGATCCGATGCCGCTAGCGACTGACTCGCCGCCGACTGCCGTGGTCGAGGTGTTGGTCGCCATGGAGTTGTCACCAACTGCGAGGGCGTCGATGCCGTCAGCCATGGCCATATTGCCGATGGCTGTAGAGTTGTCAGACATAGCCATAGCCGCTTCGCCGACCGCGAGAGAGCGGAGGCCTGATGCATTAGCAAGGTGACCAAACGCCTGAGCACGTTCACCAGTTGCCTGAGCCTGCCAGCCGATTGCTGATGAGCCGATGCCGCTGGCGACTGACTCACCGCCGACAGCCGTGGTCGAGGTGTTCGTCGCCATGGAGTTGTCACCGACTGCGAGGGCGTCGATGCCGTCAGCCATGGCCATATTGCCGATCGCTGTTGAGTTGTCAGACATGGCAGAAGCAGCTTCGCCGACTGCGAGCGAGCGAAGACCTGATGCATTAGCAAGGTGACCAAATGCCTGAGCACGTTCGCCAGTTGCCTGAGCCTGCCAGCCGATTGCAGATGAGCCGATGCCGCTAGCGACTGACTCGCCACCGATTGCTGTAGTTGAGGTGTTCACAGCGCGTGCTGAGTCACCAACTGCGAGCGCGTCAACGCCATTTGCGACAGAGAGGTTACCAATCGCGGTCGAGAAGTCAGAAACCGCTGATGCATCTTCGCCGATTGCAAGAGAGCGTTCGCCGCGGGCGGTTGCGAGGTGACCGAATGCCTGAGCGCGCTCACCGGTCGCGCGGGCTTGCCAGCCAATTGCAGAAGAGCCAATGCCGTTTGCAACGGCTTCGCCACCGATCGCCGTGGTCGAGGTGTTCAGCGCCTTACTGCTGTCGCCAACTGCCAGGGCGTCTGTTCCGTTTGCTGTAGAGAGGTTGCCGATTGCTGTAGAGTAATCAGACAACGCCCGGGCACCTTCACCTACGGCAAGGGAGCGAACACCTGCAGCATTGGCGAGGTGCCCGAGCGCTGTCGCGCGTTCAGCGCCGGCGACTGCCCGCCAGCCAAAGGCGCTCGCGCCTGGTCCCGTAGCGGTGGATTCGCCACCGACTGCGGATGTTGATGGCCCGAAGGCATTCGAGTCACTGCCGAGCGCAGTCGCGTCAGAGCCGTCAGCCGTGGCGTTGTCGCCAAGGGCTGTCGCATTGTCGCCAGTCGCGGTGGCGCCATCACCAATGGCTGCTGCAGCGGTTGGTGTCGCGTTTGCACCCGTTCCGATCTGAACTTGTGCGGATGCCTGAAAGAACATGCCGCTCAGTCCGAAGACTGTCGCCAGACACGTCGTGTTGATCAGGGATCTGGAAATCTTGGAAGTCATACTTTTCGCTCCGTTTTTTCAAAGGTTGCGAGCCGCAGATCAGACTTTCCCGAGTTGCCTGAATGTCGCGGACCACAAACCCAGTACGGTGGCGAACTGAAAAGCAGTGCACCGAACGGAGCAAAAAGTTGAATAAAACCAATCGGTTTCTCGAAATTGGTTTGTTTACAAAGAGGTAAGGTTTGGATTTTTTCTAGAAAACGGACAGGTTTTTTCCGTGGCACTAGCCGTCGGCATCAACGCCTTCCCAGAAATCCCGGATGTCTGCGCGCGGATCCTCCACCACCTTCATTTCATTGTCGAAAATCATGGTAGCGCGATCAGACTGAGTATATTCAGGCCAGTCTGGCACATATTCATTGTTCGGGTTTCCGGTGGCTGCGAAGGCAGCCCAGGTGCCCGCAAGACGATCGGCCATTGCGACGCTTTCCGCCGACGCGCCGGTGAGACCACCTCTGACGCTGTGCAGCGCAAGTCCGACATCAATGCCATGCACCGCGCCATATCGGCCTTCATATGCGGGGCTTGGCCAGGTCCAGAGATAGGTCCAGACAGGTGCACCGCCCTGAGCCGCCTTGCGCTCTGCCATGGTGAAGGCTGAACGGCGGAACCCCGTGTCGGTGTCCATGCGGGCTGCGAGATGGAAAGGGCGGGCGTCGGGATCATCTTCTTTATAGAGCGCGACGGCCTCTTCTGCCTGTTCGCCGGCACGTTCGCGTGCAAACTCCAGAAGTTCAGCATCGGTCATGTCGAAGTTGCGCATGCGATAGGTGCGTTCATCAAGCGCGGTAGAGATCACCATTGGAACGTCGGCAGATTCCTCTGGTGCATCCGGCGTCCAGGTCTGATGCGGTATGGCAAGACCATCCACACATGGACCGAAAGTGCGTGGTGCTTCGCCTCGTGCGCGCATGTCCGCTTCCATGCCTGCCTGAGCGGCAATAAGCGTCGTCAACGGGAGCTGGCGCAGCTTGTGGACTTCACCCTTGTTCAGGCCCAATACGCGCAGATAGGCGTCAGCTGTCCGCGCAGCATCGTCTTTGCTCTGAAGGGCGAGTGACGAGCCAGACATGACCCCAGCGCGATGCATGAGGCCTTTTGCAGACGGCATGGCGAGGAGGTTACTGGTTTTTGCACCGCCTCCTGACTGGCCATAAACCAGAACGCGATCCGGGTCACCGCCGAACGCGGCGATGTTTTCCTGAATCCAGGCTAGGGCAGCGACGAGGTCCTGCATGCCGACTGTGCCAGAGCTCGCGAAATCTGATCCGCCAAAGTCTTCCAGATTGGCAAAACCCATGGCGCCAAGGCGGTGGTTGACGGCAACGACAACGCAATCAGAGAAGCGTGTCATGGCATCGCCATCCATGCCGAAGGAATTGCCGGAGCCACCATAATAACCGCCACCATGTATGACCATGATGACGGGTTTCCTGGCGTTCTGTTCGAGGCTCGGCGTCCAGATGTTCACAGAGAGGCAATCCTCGCCGATACCTGACGGTTGGCGGTCGAACACGATCAGATCGCCATATCCGCTCGTCCGGCCTCCGGGCACTTGTGGGGCGACCTCGCTCATGGTCAGCGCATCTTTGACACCTGCCCATTTCTCGACCGGTTGAGGGGGCATGAAACGATTGAGCCCTGCGGTAGATGCTGCGTAGTGGACGCCCTTGAACGTGGCGACACCGCTTGTCCAGACACCGCGCAATTTGCCATTCGCGGTGTCTACGACTGGAAACATATCCTGCGACCATGCGCGGCCGGACAGACCGGCGATTCCGGCAAAAGCGGTTGATCCGGCAAGGAACAGTCTGCGGCTGGGGTTCGTTAAAGGTTTCAAGTGCGCCTCCCGCGCTTAGTGTCATTTTGTCACTAAGCTATTTGGGTACGGCGTGCAGGGCAATCTGTGTTGCTCAGGAAACTGGAACTCGTATGGTAAAAAAAATTTATAATAGATATTTTTCTAATCAATTGGGTTTATATCTAAAAATGCGCTATCTTGCGTCCAGTAGAGTTTTCAAAACCAACAATGATCTGGAGGACAAGACATGGCAGACGACATGAAAGCATCAGGCAAATGCCCCGTCATGCACGGCGGTATGACGAACACCGAAGACTCGGTGACAAGTTGGTGGCCCAAATCACTCAATCTCGACATTCTCCACCAGCATGACGCAAAGACCAGCCCGTTTGGTAAGGATTACAGCTATCGTGACGCGGTGAAGACGCTGGATTTCGATGCGCTGAAAAAAGACATTCACGCGCTGGTCACCGATAGCCAGGACTGGTGGCCCGCTGACTGGGGCAGTTATTCCGGCCTGTTCATTCGTCTGGCCTGGCACTCTGCCGGTTCTTACCGACTGGCCGATGGCCGCGGCGGTGGCGGTTCCGGAAACATCCGGTTTGCGCCGCTGAATTCCTGGCCGGACAATGCCAACCTCGATAAGGCGCGTCGCCTGTTGTGGCCGATCAAGAAGAAATACGGCAACAAGATCAGCTGGGCTGACCTCATTCTCCTGGCCGGTAATGCGGCATATGAAGTTGCGGGCCTCAAGACCTTCGGATTTGGCTTCGGACGCGAAGATATCTGGGCACCTGAAAAGGATACCTATTGGGGCTCTGAGAAAGAGTGGCTGACAGATAATGAAAGCCGCTATCCAACCAAGGATGACCGGACGTCACTAGAGAACCCGCTATCCGCCGTTGTGATGGGCCTCATTTATGTGAACCCGGAAGGCGTTAACGGTAAGCCTGACCCGGCGATGACGGCCAAAGACGTCCGCGAGACCTTCAAGCGCATGGCGATGAATGATGAAGAAACCGCTGCGCTGACCGCAGGTGGCCACACAATCGGCAAGGCGCACGGCAATGGCGATGCAGGTGCACTCAGCTCAGAGCCTGAGGCTGGCGAGATGGAAGCCATGGGCCTTGGCTGGCTGAACCCGAACAAGTCAGGCAATGGGCGCTACACCATTACGGGTGGCCCGGAAGGCGCGTGGACCAAAGATCCGACGAAATGGGATGGCGGCTATTTCGACATGCTGCTGGACCATGAGTGGGAAACCACAAAAAGCCCGGCTGGTGCCTGGCAGTGGAAGCCAGTCGATATCGCTGAAGATGACATGCCGGTTCAGGTTGATGATCCATCCGAGCGGACCATGCCAATGATGACCGATGCTGACATGGCGATGAAGGTTGACCCGATCTATCGCGAGTACATGGAAAAGTTCCGCGCTGATCACGCATACTTCTCTGATTGCTTCGCCCGCGCGTGGTTCAAACTGACCCACCGCGATATGGGCCCGAAAGTCCGCTATATCGGACCGGAAGTTCCTCAGGAAGATCTGATCTGGCAGGACCCGATTCCTGCGGGCTCCACCAATTATGACGTGGACGCCGTGAAAGCGAAGATTGCAGCTTCTGGTCTGTCGTTGGCTGACGTGGTGGCGACGGCCTGGGATAGCGCCCGGACCTATCGCGGATCTGACAAGCGTGGCGGCGCCAATGGTGCGCGTATTCGCCTTGCACCGCAAAAGGACTGGGAAGGCAATGAGCCTGAGCGCCTGGCGCGAGTTTTGTCAGTGCTTGAGCCGATCGCCGCTGAGGCGGGCGCAAGCGTGGCAGATGTAATTGTGTTGGCAGGTAATGTCGGCGTTGAGCAAGCTGCGAAGGCGGCAGGCCATGCTGTGACAGTGCCTTTCTCGCCGGGGCGTGGTGACGCGACGGATGAGATGACAGATGCAGAGTCGTTTGAGCCGCTGGAGCCTCTGGCTGACGGTTTCCGTAACTGGGCGAAAGACCGGTATGCAGTGACTGCAGAGGAAATGATGCTCGACCGGGCTCAGCTCATGGGGCTGACGGCACCTGAGATGACGGTTCTTGTAGGCGGTCTGCGCGCTATGGACGCAATGCATGGCGGATCTCAGCAGGGTGTCTTTACAGACCGTGCCGGACAATTGACCACAGACTACTTCGTCAATCTCACCGATATGGGCAATCTGTGGAAGGTGACGGATGATGAAGAGGTCTATGAGATCCGTGATCGCAACACCAATGACCTGAAATGGACAGCGTCGCGTGCGGATCTGGTGTTTGGCTCCAACTCTATCCTGCGCGCTTATGCCGAGATTTATGCTCAGGATGATGCAGGCGGAAAGTTCGTTGAGGACTTCGTGGCCGCCTGGGTGAAAGTCATGGAAAACGACCGGTTTGATCTGAAGTAAGTCCTTCCGGCTTTTTGGAAGCCGCGTCCTTACCTTCCATATCGCCCCACGGCTTCCGAATTGAGAACGGCGCTGCAGTGATGCAGCGCCGTTTGTTTTTCGAGGTTATCCGAAAGGACTGATCAGACCATCTGCCATTCGCCGTCCTGCCAGCCGAAGCTGTTTGTGTGCGCGATGTATTCATCAGCAAGGAAGTCGTCAGCCCGGGTCTCAAATGTGCCTGAGAGCGGATCAGATGAGGTGCTGAGTGGACCGGTCGAGAACTGGAACCAGTTCGCCTGCACGTCAGCCGCAGCATGGCCGACGAGTGTTACGGAATGGGTCTGAAGATCAAAGTCCCATGAGACAACGGCATCACCGTCGGCATTGTCGACAATGATCAAGTCGTTGAAAGCCGTGACTTCGGCGAGACTTATGATGTCATTCTGGCTTTTTGCATAGTCGAGAATGATGTCATGGCCGGTCGTTCCTATAAAAAAGAAGGTGTCGGCATTCGTTCCGCCCAGTAATTTATCATCATTCTCACCGCCATCGAGCAAGTCATTGCCGATACCGCCCTGGAGATAGTCGTCTCCAGCCCCGCCAATCAGAATATCTGCGCCGCCGAGACCGATGATGAGGTCATCGCCGTCATTCCCGTTGAGAGTGTTGATCCGGTCATTGCCGATGAGGTAGTCTGAATAGGCACTGCCTGTCAGGTTTTCGACATTAATGAAGGTATCGCCTTCAGCGTCGCCGCCGCGTCCGACTGCATCAAGCGCGATAAAAACCGCCACGGATGACGCGAGGTATGATGCGGTATCGATCTGGTCTCCACCATCCAGCAGATCAGCCCCGGGGCCGCCGATGAGAAGATCGTTGCCATGCTCGCCATAGAGCTCGTCGTCCTCAGCGCCGCCATACAGCTCATCTTCATTGCGGCCGCCATAGAGAGTGTCGTTTCCAAAAGAACCAGCCAGGAAATCGTCCCCCTTGTTTCCGAACAAAACGTCATTTCCACCGTGGCCTAAAATTGAGTCATCACCTTCAAGAGCGTCAATCACATCATCCTGGTTCGCACCATGGATTGTGTCATCGTAGTAGCTAGCCTGGTTTACCGCGGCGATGTCGTTGCCGGAAACTGTCAGACCAGGTTGAACATTTACCGATATGGGCGGGACATGGTTCCAGTTTTCCCAGGTTTGTGGCGGGTACTCAACCGATACGTTGTAATCACCCGCAGCCAGGCCTGAGATCAGATAATCGCCGTTTGCATCACTGACGTCGTAAGCTTCTCCGAGATCATAGCTGCCATTGGTGTTCTCATCGATATAGACGAGCCAGCCTTCGAGAAGGAATTCGATGTTCGGATTGAAGATGAGATTGCCATTTGTATCGTGAAAGACAGTGCCGGAAATACCGCCGGTCGTGGCCGCATTGCTGCGGGAACCGAAATCCTCGTTCTGAACCAGTTCTCCGCCGCCAACAGTTACTGTGCGTGCCGATGCATCGACGTCATAATCTGGTGTAAAGGTGATGGCGAACTGACTGGAGAGCGAGCCTGTGTTGAAGCTGTAGAGTTCAGCCTCACTATTGTCATTTTTCTCGATGCCGACGGTCGCGCTGCTGCCGTCACTTTGCATGCCGCGATACTGGTATTCAATCTGGCCATCCGAATGCAGAATGACCTGGAAGGTCACGAGCTCAGATGAACCGAAACGCGGAACCTGCGTGTACTGAACGATGAATCGACCGGTATCCATGTCGGCATAGTAATGAATGCTGCCGCCGTTGAGCGGGTTCAGATCATCCCAGAAAGGCGCGATAATCCCGTCAGGTGAGTTAGCGGTGCCATCTGGAAGCGTGACGTTCTCATAGATGTTGGCGCCAGAACCGCCAAAGGTGAGATAGCCGTTCGAAGAGATGTGAATACTGGTTTGCACCTCGTCATAGAAGAGGAACTCAAAGGGCAGAGAGACTGAGGCCGAGTCGTCGTCACCGAGTGTCAGTTCTGTTCCGATACCCGCAATGGTCGACCAGCTGTGCGTGGGGCCAAATAATTCGCTGGAGTCTCTTACGATATAGCCATTAAAACCGGCGGGAGCGGGTGAGGTCTGCTCGTGGAAATCTGGCAGTACCTGGCGGATGGTGTAAGTCCCCGCCGTGAGATCCTGCAGACGGTAAATGCCGTTGGAGGCCGTAACGTCAGAAATCTCGCCATCGTCCAGAATGCCGTTATCGTTCGCGTCGATATAGACTGTGCGGCCTTCAAGACGTGTTTCAGTGGCTTCGCGTATGCCATTGCCGTTGACATCATCAAACAGCTGACCGCGGATTTCCCCTGTTCCGTTGAAAACGATGTCATCAATGGCGAAAGCATCTGTCGTTGAGGACGACATCCGGACTTCATCAATCGACAGGAAGTCCAGCTGGACGAGTGTTGGTGATTGATCAGACACAGTTACGGTTTTTGAGTAGGTTTCGACGCCGTCATCCCAGCCGGTAATGGTCACGAGATTCGTCGATGCTATCCCAGAGGTCAGGTACATGCTGGACAGATCAAAATCTGTCGTGCCTGTGAATGACATGGGGTCGCCGAAACCGTTCAATACCCCATTGTTCAGCGAGGTAGCGGCAACTTCATAGCCTTGGCCATCGAAATTCGTGTGAGTCGAATCAAATACGATCACATTGTTCCAGGTCAGGTCCATGTAGCCTGCCGTCATTTCGACAAGTGAAAGCCCATTGAGGTCGATGTCATCGAAATTGAGCGTGATTTCGTCCGTTGTGAAGGCGACGCCCGGCGTGCTGGCTGGCGCTTCAGGTGTGCTTTCTGATGGGGCGTCGGGTGGGCTGCTGAATTCTGGTGCGACCGATCCCGCCCCTGACACGTAATCTGCGAACGTAAACCAGGATTCCTGTACGGATGCGGCCGAATGTCCGAGCAGAGTCACAGTGACAAGTGAGCCCCAGCTGATGACTGCGTTTCCGGACGAGTCTTCATTGATGACGACATCGTCAAAAGTATAACTCTCGTTGATCCAGATCGTGTCGTTCTGTCCGATACTGAAGTCCGTGATGACGTTATCGCCATCGCCGGTGTAGAACATGAAAATGTCAGCGTTCCGCCCGCCCGTCAGCGTGTCGTTGTCTTTGCCACCATAAAGCAGGTCGTTGCCGGTGCCGCCAAAGAGTATGTCGTTGCCATAATAGCCGCGAAGCTCGTCCGCGCCAGCGAGGCCGAAAAGGATATCATCTCCTTCGTCGCCGTTGACGTCGTTGATCCGATCATTGCCAATAAGCAGGTCTGACGCTTCAGAACCAAAAAGATTCTCTATGTCGATCAATTGGTCGCCTTCGGCCTCGCCGCCATGACCGAAGAAATCGAGCGCGACATAAATCTCATCGAATGAACCGTTGTACGATGCGGTATCGAGCTGGTCTCCGCCATCCAGAAGGTCCGCCCCAGAATTGCCGATCAGGGTGTCGTTGCCGTGTTCGCCATATAGCTTGTCATCGCTGGATTTGCCGTCCAGGACATCATCGTTTCTGCCGCCATAGAGCGTATCGCGGTTAAAGCCGCCTTCGAGATAATCGTTTCCCTTGTTTCCGTACAGAATGTCGTCTCCATCGAAGGCGACTATATAGTCGTCGCCGTCCAACCCGTCGATGACATCTGCGTCTACCGTGCCGGTAATTGTATCGTCGCCGCTGGTGGCATTACTGCCGATACCGAAATCGTTTCCAGTGGATTCCGCGCCGGGAACGACCGCGATCTGGTGAGCAGAGCTTTGAGACGCGACGCCTTCGCCAGGTAAGCCCAATACGCCTGGTGTTGTTTCGAACCAGCCTTCCCAGGTTGGTGTCGGGATGGTGATAAAGACGTCCACATCGCCGCGATGAATGCCAGATAATGTGTAGTCGCCATTCGCGTCTGTGAACGCATAGGCTTCGCCCATGGTATAAGCGCCGTTTCCGGTTTCATCGGCATAGATAAACCAGCCCTCAAGGCCGAAATCCAGATTCGGGTTGAACAGGCCGTTCTGATTGCTGTCATGATACAACTTGCCAGAGATCAGGCCGGTTGTGGCAGAGACATCGCGTGAACCGAAATCTACGCCGGTGATTAATTCTCCAGCCTCAACGCCGACACCTATTCCGTTATTGTTCACGGTATACATCGGCGTATATGTGATTGCGAACTGGCTGGAGAGGCTGGGGGTGTCGAAGGAGAAAACCTCCGCCGACTGATTGTCTTCGCTTTCAATTCCGACCGTCGCGCTGCCGCCCTGATCCTGCATGCCGCGATACTGATACTCGATTTTGCCATCCTGGTAGAGGATGACCTGAAAGGTGACGGTATCAAACCCAAAATAGAGAGGCACCTGTGTGTACTGCACGATGAAGCGCGCATTCTCGGCATCGTAATAATGGTGAATGCTGCCGCCCGCAGCGGGATTAAGGTCATCCCAGAAGGGCGCGATCATTCCATTGGGTTCACCTAAAGCTGCATTGGGTAGATCGGTGTTTGTCACGTCGGTGGTGTCTGCGCCATCAAACGTCAGAAACCCATTTGATGAGATGTAGACCTGAGTTTCTTCCTGGCCCCAGAATTCGAAGGTGAATGGCAGGGTGACCAACGCAGAGCTGTCATCGCCGAGCGTTACCGCCGTTCCGACGCCAACAATTGTTGACCATTCATGAGACGGGCCGTTCAGATCGTTCCCGCTCTCCTGAAGATAGTGGCTGAAAAATGTCGGAGTAGGAGAGGTCGTTTCATGAGACTCCGGCAAAATCTGACGAATGATATAAGTATCGGGAAGCAGGTCCTGAAAGCGATAGATCCCGTTCGATGCGGTGATGGCTGTCTGTTCGCCTTCGTCCAGAAGACCATTGCCGTTTGCATCGATATATACGGTGCGGCCTTCCAGGCGGGCTTCAGTTCCTTCGCGCACGCCATTTCCGTTGACGTCATCAAACAGCTGACCGCGAATTTCGCCGGTTGTCTCAACGACAAGGTCATCAATGCCGAAAAACGTGTTATTCAATGCTGGGTCATAGTTGGAGTTTAAGGTGCCCCCTGATGCCGTGATGACGATGCGATCAATTGAGTTCACTGCGACAAAAGGCGTGTTTACCGGGCCGAATGTATCAATGTTGAAGCCAGCAGCACCAACGCTCACTCCATCGTCGAAAAACTCCATTGTGATGGTCATGCCATCGCGCGCTGCAGAGATGAAATTGGCCGAGACGAAGTTGAAATCAGACGAAGACGTGATTTCCACTGCGTTTGCCGCAAACTTATTGGCCACGAGATTCGTGCCGCTGGTCAGGCCATTGGGAAAGGCGTTCGTGTATGGGAAATCGGCGGGCGCTATGACGACGGCGTTGCTCCATGTCAGGTTGGCGTATTCTGTCAGCACAGGGCCACCACCATTGGCGTCAGTATCAAAGTCCTCAAAGGTGAGTGTCTGCGCATTGATGGCAATTGACGGACCGGATGTCGCCGCAACTGTTTCAGCACTTTCAGCAGAAGACGTGTCAGCGCTGCTGCTGGCGAAGAGTGCGCCTGCGGGGAGGGCGGATTGAGAGGGAACCGGAGTGGTGTTGCCAGAAAGCCGGAAGTTCAGGTCGGCAAGCGCGTCTGTGGTCACATCAAGGCGCGCCTGCGCCAGTCTTTCACGTGTAAGCATTTTTCATCCCCCTTACGAAAGCCTTCCGACTTTCAGCCCTGCGCCGATTAGCGTGTAGGTTCAAAGGTACGCGAAAATGTTGCAATTGGCATCTTTAGAAACCTGTAGATGGCCTTATTGCTTCAATTTTGATGGAAACTCGACCAGATAGCCCGGCTTATTCGACAGTAAAGACTTCCGGACGAACCAGCTCAATCGCTGTGTTCAGAAGCTCGGACTCCAGATTGATGCTTCGGATCTGAAGCTGAACGAGTCGTTCTTCTGCGTTGAGAAGCTCATCAACTGTGCCTGCCTGAAGGTCGAACCTCCGCCGCGTCGCATTGACATAGGTCTCTGCGTTCAGGCGGGCATCCTCAGACGCGGATAAGCTGTCTGACAGGACTTCATAGCTTTCCCAATAGGTGTTGCGTTCGGTCCGGATGTCGCTTTCGAGGGCAGATAGCTGCTGGTCGAGCTGGCGATAGCGAGAGTTGAGGCGGCCAACTTCGCTGGAGCGGGTTCCGCCATCATAAAGCGGGACGGAGACCTGAATGCCGAACCGGTCGCGATATTCGAAATCGTCACGAAAATCATTGTAAAGTTCGCTGACATAACCGGATGCATTGATGCTCGGCAGCCATTCGCGCTTTGCCGATTTCAGCGCCAGGCGGGCGGCTTCGGTGTCTGCTTTCAGCGCGGCATATTCCGGATCATCTTCCATGTCGAAAATGAAGTCTTCCAACGACACGAAGCGATTGCCGGACAGATAGGT
>NZUJ01000037.1 GCA_002701295.1 Ponticaulis sp.
CCGCAGACCATTGATGTGAAAAGTGGCGTTGAGGCTCAGCCAGAAGGCCCAGAATTTCCATTCTGAGCGGGCTGGCCATCGCCTTGATTTGCATTTGCCGATCCATATGATTATTAATATCGCAATATTGCGATATGTAAATAGGTAATGCGATGTTGGAATTGGCGTTTCGAAGCACGATTTTGGGGAACGGTATTCAATGGGGGCGTATCGGGGCGGGGCCAGCCATGATCGCCATCCACGGGACGCCCTTCTCGTCTCAGGTCTGGCGACGGATCATTCCGCATCTCGCTCAGCACTGGACGGTTTATTACTATGACCTGGCCGGATATGGCGCGTCCGAAATGCGAGAGGGGCAGGATGTCTCTCTCGGTGTTCAGAATGACATACTGGAAGGTCTTATACGCGAATGGGGTCTGACCCGGCCACATATTCTGGCACATGATTTTGGCGGCGCAACGGCCCTGCGCGCGCATATACTGAACGGGCTTGAATATGCCTCATTGACCCTAATTGACCCAGTGTCACTGGCCCCGTGGGGCTCGCCGCTGGTTCAGCATGTCCGTAGCCACAGTGAAGCCTTTGCAGGTATGCCCGCCTATATGCATCGCGCGATGCTGGATGAATATCTTCAGGGTAGCGTATTCCGGCGTATGTCGCCTGATGTACTGGAGATTCATGCCAAGCCCTGGACGGGGCCGGTCGGCCAACCTGCTTTCTATCGCCAGATCGCGCAGATGGATCAGGTCTATACCGATGAGATTTTCGAACAGCTGACGCGCCTCCCCTTCCCGACGCAGGTCATCTGGGGTGAGGAAGATCAGTGGATCCCAATCGGCACGGGTGAGAAACTGGCGGAGATGATATCAGACAAGCCGTTGATCCGCGTACCCGATGCCGGGCACCTGATGCAGGAGGACCGCCCGGAAGCGATCCTCTCACATGTATTGTCGTCATTGCTGGCGGTGTGAGCCTAAGCCAGCGCCTCGGCGTACATGTCGACAAGCACTTCGCCGACCTGCACTGCGTTCAGCGCTGCACCTTTGCGGAGGTTGTCGCCCACGACGAACAGGGCAAGCCCGTTTTCAGCAGAACGGTCCGGACGGATACGGCCAACAAAAACCGGGTCCTTGCCAGTCGCTTCGAGCGGATTCGGCACTTTGGTGACGACCACGCCCTCAGCTTGTTCGAGAATGCGGGTCGCTTCCTCGGCTGAGATTGGACGGTCGAACTCAGCATTGATGGAAAGCGCGTGGCCTGTGAAAACCGGCACGCGGACACATGTGCCAGAGACGGGAAGGTTCGGGATTTCGAGAATGCGGCGGCTCTCGTCGCGCATTTTCAGCTCTTCCTCGGTATAGTCATCCTCGCCGAGCACATAGTTCAGCGGCACCACGTTATAGGCAATCGGAACGGCCCATTTCTTTGGCGCAGGCAGGTCCACCGCATCTCCACTGTCGGCCAGCTTGATACAATCAGCAGATCCCGCCTGAATTTGCTCTTCGAGCTCTTCATTGCCTGCAACACCGCCGCCGGACACCGCCTGATACGTGCTGGCAACCAGGCGTTTCAGACCAGCAGCCGCATGCAAAGGCTTGAGCACAGGCATAGCCGCCATAGTCGTGCAGTTCGGGTTCGCGACGATGCCCTTAGGAATCTCCTTCAGCGCATGAGGGTTCACCTCTGCCACGACGAGTGGACACTCCGGGTCACTGCGGAAAGCTGACGAGTTATCGACCACAATCGCACCGGCGGCCGCTACTTTCGGCGCCAGCGCTTTCGACGTTGAGCCACCTGCCGAGAAGAAGACGAGGTTCAGGCCGGAATAATCGGCCGTCGCTGCGTCCTCGACAATAATCTCCTTGTCTTTCCAGATAATTGTCTTGCCGGCCGATCTCGCAGAGGCGAAAAGGCGCAGCTCGCCGACCGGGAAATCCCGGTCAGCCAGAATCTTGCGCATCATTTCGCCGACAAGTCCGGTGGCGCCGACAATGCCGACATTCGGTCTGGAAGGCATGGAGCGAAGGCTCATTTTCAAAAGTCTCCTGTCTGGAAAGATCCATTCTCACACATTGGAATGGGAAGGCGCTCTCTAACGGATCAAGGCGCGCAAGTAAATTGCTGGAAATGCAGGTTTTTGCGACAAATTGCGCACCAATACCTCATGCCTGCCATGCATATCGGAAATTTATTTCCAAACGGAGTTTTCCTGATTCTGCCCGAGGAATGCCATTTTACCCAGTGAAGCTGCTGCACGCAGGAGAGCACCCGGTTGAAAATGTTGATCTATTATCTGAGTTATCTTTATTTCCCAGCTGTTCTTTTGCTCGGAATTTGCGGCTGGAAGTCGCGTGGGTTCTCCCGCGTCGCCTGTCTGGTTCTGATCTTTGGATTGAGCGTGCTGGCTTATGCCCGCTTCATCGAACCGCGATTAATAACAGTGCAGCAGACTGAAATTCTGTTGCCTGGCGCAGACGAGACAAGCGACAGTGTGACCTTCCTTCTGTTTTCAGACACCCACCTCGGCCTGTTCGGCAACGCCATGCCGATTGAGCGCCTCAGCAAGCGTGCAAAAGCGCTGGACTATGATGCCGTCCTGGTGGCTGGCGATTTCACCTATCACCCCGAACTCGACGCGCTGCCTGACCTGTTTGACGCGCTGCAAGACTTCGACAAACCGGTCTATGGCGTGTTTGGCAATCATGATGTTGGCCTGCCGGGCCCCGACCTCAGCCTGCCGCTCACCGGGTATTTTCAGACGCTCGACGGATTTGAACTTCTGCAAAACCGGACAACTGTTCTGAACATTGATGGTCTAGAGGTCTGGCTTACCGGCACGTCTGACCTCTGGCAGCGGCGCATCAGCTATCCGCAGGACAACCCGCCACCCGGTGTGCCGCGCATCATCCTGACCCATAATCCCGACCTCGCCATAGAAGTGCCGGCGGACGTACAGTTCGACCTGATGTTTGCTGGTCACACACACGGCGGACAAATCCGCATCCCCGGCCTGTATGAATCACACATTCCCTCAGAATACGGTTTTGACATGGATCTCCATGAGGTGATGACCCAGCAAGGCGAGCGCCCGGTCTTCGTGACCTCCGGCACGGGCATGGTTGGCCTGCCCATGCGGTTTCTCATTCCACCCCGGCTGGATCTTGTGACAGTTCGCCTGGCGAATCCCCCCGATCAGCCGGAACTGGCGACCGATGCAAACTGACCGGGACGACTGTTCCCACGCATTGTCTCTGCCGCTTTCTGAAGAGCTTCAATACGGACTTCGTGCGTGAGAAGTCTGGCGACATAGTCGGGCGCCTCTCTTTGCAACTGGGCGATCGGAACCGCCGCCCCAACCAGATAGCCCTGAATTTCGTCGCATCCGAATTCGACCAGTGCAGCGAACGCATCGACAGTCTCAACGCCTTCAGCAACGATATTCATATTCAAGGCTCGTCCCAGGCGAATGATCGTCCCGATGATTTCGTGACCATTCTCGCTGTCCTTAAGGCCCTGCACAAAAGACCGGTCAATCTTGATCGTGTCGAACGGAAAGCGGCTGAGATATCCGAGCGAGGAGTAGCCGGTGCCGAAATCATCTAGCGCGATCTTCACGCCCAGTTCCTTGAGTCGACTGAAGACTTTCAAAGCCCGTTGGTCATCATCAATGAGAACGCTTTCGGTGATCTCGATCTCGAGGCGTTCCGGAGCGAGGCCGGAGAACTCGAGCGCGTCTCGAACGGTTTCGATAAAGTTGCGATCACGGAACTGCAGTGGGCTCGCATTCACGCTCACGCGCCCCTGGCTTGCACCACTCGCGGCATCAACGCACGCCCGGCGAAGCACCCATTTGCCGATCTTGATGATCTGGCCGCACCCTTCTGCCACAGGGATAAAGTCGGCCGGACTAACCTTGCCGCGCGACGGATGCTCCCAGCGCAGAAGTGCTTCATAGCTGGCGATTTCACCCGTCTTGGTGTCCAGACGCGGCTGGTAATGAACCTCGAACTGTTCGTTCTCAAGCGCGATGGCAATATCGAGCTCCAGAAGCTGACGGTGACGGACATGATCATCCATACCGGCCTCAAACATGGCATAGCGGTTCCGGCCCTGGCTTTTCGCATGGTAGAGCGCGGTATCCGCTCGCGTGATCAGACCAACATCTTCAATGCCGTCGCGCGGACAAAGCGCGATACCGACAGACGCACCCACGGAAACCTTCACGCCATCAGGCAGAAGGATGGACTGGTTCAGATCATGCACCAGCCGCAAAGCAAGATCCCGCGCCTGATTGGCAAAGGTGATCCCAATCTGGAGGATCGCAAATTCGTCTCCGCCAAGCCGCGCAACCGTGTCACGAGGCCCGACACTCGCCATCAGTCGCTCAGACGTCACCTTCAGCACTTCATCACCAGCGGCATGTCCATAGAGATCGTTCACGTCCTTGAAGCGATCAAGGTCAATCAGCACCACGGCTGACAGGGTTCCCTGCTTCACTGTCCGGTCGATCATATGGCCAAGACGGTCATTGAACAGCGCGCGGTTTGGAAGGCCGGTCAGCGGGTCATGCTGAGCCAGATAGCGGATGCGCTCTTCAGCCTTGCGGCGCTCTCGAACATCAACAATCGCCAGAACACGCGTCACCCGGCCGCGAAGAACAATATTCCGACCGCGCACCTCGACAGGGATGATCTGACCCTTCTTATCCAGAATATTCAGGTCGCATGTCGACGACACTTCACTGCGGGAAAGATTGTCCAGAACGCCCATATCATCGTGACGGAAGAAATCTGTCAGCGGTCGATCCATGATCTCTTCGAGCGGCATATTGAGAAGGCGGCTCAGTGCGGCGTTACCATCAACAATGATGTCACCTACCGAGAGGCAAAGTGCCTCAAACGTGGCATCCGCAAGTGCTGATAGACGTTCGGCCTCTTCGACAGCGCGCTGGGCATCGCGGGCCTCTGAGCGCTCGTGCTCGATTTGCTGGAGATTATCGAGAAGCGCATTGAAGGTGAGGATCAGGCGCTCAGCTTCGTCGCCTGCATCCACAGGCAAGCGTACGTTCAGGTCAGCCGTGCCGCGAACCAGCTCATCCATGGCTTCTTCGACATGGCCAATACCAATGCGCGTATCATGTTCGCTTTCATTCAGGCCGCGTTCCTCAGCACCATCGGCCACGCGAATGCCCATGCTTTCACGGAGCAGATAGAAGAAGGCCAGGCCAGAGCCAAACGCCCAGACAAAGTTCAGGCCGACGCCCGTCAGCTGAACCAGAAACTGATCCCAGCGGTTTGCCAGCGGGAGACTGGCCTCAGGCGCAAGGAACGCCAGAAGCAAGGTTCCAACGACGCCCGCGCCAGCATGTGTTCCAATGGCACCGACAGCGTCGTCCACCTTGAGATAGCGTTCAAGCAGATGGTTCAGACCGTTCGAAACGACCCCACCAATCAGACCAACAATAATGGCGCTTCCAGGCGAGAGGATCGCGCAACCTGCCGTCACAGCCACCAGACCGCCAATCATCCCGCAAAGAACTTTTTCTGGCAGGACGGCACGATCGCGCGTCATCGTCCAGATATAGCCCGCCACCGTGCCCGCGCTGCCTGCCAACAGAGTTGCCGCAATGATGGGACCAATAGACATATCCGCCTTGATGGTCGAACCACCATTAAAGCCAATCCAACCCACAAACAGAAAAATAGCCCCTGTAGAGGCGAGTACAGCACTATGTCCGGAAAACCGCACGGGCTTTCCGTCGTTCTGGAAGCGTCCGCTTCGTGATCCGAGGATCAGACAAGCCGCCAGTGTGAGCCATCCGCCCGTCGCGTGAACAACCGTCGAGCCCGCAAAGTCGACAAAACCCATATTGCCGAGAAATGCCCCGTCATTCGGGCCAAGCGCAGCCCCCCAGCTCCAGTGAACGAAGATGGGATAGATCAGCCCCCCAATAAAAAGCGATCCAAGCGTGTAGGCTGACAGGCGCATGCGTTCTGCCACACCGCCAGAAACAATTGTTGCCGCCGTGCCGCAAAACATGGCCTGAAAGATGAAGAAGATAATACCGCGGGCATCCAGATCATTCAGCCCGATCATCTGCATGTCCCAGCCCACCGCGAGTATGGATGACGCGCCAAACGCCAGCATGAACCCAACAGCAGCGAAGGCCAGTGTCGAAACGCAAAAGTCCATGACGTTTTTCATGGCGACATTGATGGAATTCTTGGACCGCACCATGCCCGCTTCGAGCAGCAAAAATCCGATCTGCATCAGCATCACAAGTACAGCAGCAATAATCACCCAGACCGAGTCCAACAGGCCCTGAATGTCCGTTTCGGGAGGCGAGATCGCAGATTGCGCATATGCGCCGCTGCCGCTCGCAAGGAGGGTCAACAAAACCAGTGCTTTCACGATGTTGCTTCGGACCACGTCTACCCCCGGGATTCCCAATTACACTTTATGGTTTACAGGAAACGACTTAAAATTAAGGTAGGTGAAATCTGAAAAATGAACGCGTTTGGTAAGACTTTCCGGGCTTTTTGGCCGCATTCGTTAGTATTTACAGTTTTCCCTGTGAATTACTGCAGTTTATCGGCCCCGGCGTAAGTTTTATACTTCAGAGCCCCAGTTTGCGGGATTTCCGCGAGCGCAACTGACAAATTATCAATAAGCTGCAAGTCTGGCTTATCGTTTATGGGAGGACTTCATGGCAAAAGTAATCGGTCTCGGTGGACTATTCCTGCATAGCGCTGATGTCGCGGTCACAAAGGCCTGGTATCGCAAGGTTATGGGCTTTGATGGCAATGATTACGGCGGCTGGGACTTCCTTCACGCTGATGCGGGAAAGGCCTTTCCGAACGGCGCGAGGTCGATCTTCGCCATGTTCGAAAAACAGGACTATTTCCAGCCGTCCACCCTACCCTTCATGCTGAACCTTATGGTCGATGATCTGGACGGCATTCTGGAGCGCCTGAAAGCTGAAGGTATCGAAGAATGCCAGCCCGCAGAAAGTCATTCCTATGGAAAATTCGCGTGGCTGATGGATCCGGATGGTCGAAAGGTAGAGCTTTGGCAGCCGATTGAGATGGATGAGAGCGCCCAGCTGTCGGAGGCTGGCTAGTTCCAGCCCCGAAGTCTTTTGAGAACACAATAAAAGACCAGTCCTGACAAGTCCGGAAAAACCTGAGACCTTCCTACCAGAAAATAAGGGAAGAGACATGCAGGACTATACAAAGTACGACGCCATGGGGCTGGCTGAACTCGTCGCCAAACGTGAGGTCAGCGCTGAGGAATTGCTCGATGAGGCGCTGTCCCGTGCGGAAAAGGCAAAAGACGAGCTGAACTGCGTGTCAGCTTTGTTTCCGGAGATTGCCAGCGATCAGATCAAGGCAGGACTGCCTGAAGGCCCTCTCTCCGGCATCCCGTTCATGACGAAAGATCTCGGCACAGAAATAAAAGGCGTGCCGCTTACGTCCGGGTCACGCCTCTTCAAAGAAAATGTCGCCCTTCAGAACTCCACTATTGTCGAGCGCTATCGCAAAGCGGGCATTGTGACGTTTGGTCAGACGACCAGCCCTGAATACGGTCTGACGACATCTACCGAGAGCGCGCTGTTTGGTGAAACCCGCAATCCCTGGAATCTGGAGCGGACTTCCGGCGGCTCTTCCGGCGGCGCGTCTGCTGCGGTTTCAAGCGGCGTTTTACCACTTGCGCAAGCCAGCGATGGTGGCGGCTCAATCCGCATTCCAGCCGCTTGCACGGGTCTGTTCGGTATGAAGCCGTCCCGCGGGCGGATACCGCTGGGGCCGAACCGCACCGAAGGCTGGGGTGGCTTGTCGACTGTGCATGCGGTATCGCGCTCTGTGCGCGACAATGCCGTCCTGATGGATCTCACGCACGGCAGAGAAGTTGGTTCACGCTATCTCACCCAACCACCGCATGAGAGTTTCCTCAAAGCGGTCGGCCATAACCCGCACTATCTGAAGATTGGTCTCTGGGTGAACGCTCCCAATGGTACCAAGCCAGACCCGGATTCCCATAAGGGACTTTACGATACCGTCCGCCTTCTGCAGGACCTGGGACACACGGTGGAAGATGCTGACCCGCATCTTGATGGCGAAAAGCTTGGTATGGCGCTCGTCATGGCGATTGCGGCCAATATTGCGGTGATTGTTGATGGCCGGGCCAAAGCGCTCGGCAGAAAGGTCAGAGATGATGACCTCGAGCCCCTGACCCATTCCATGGCAGATCTCGGACGCAAAGTGCCGATGGATACTTTGGTTCGCGCCGATATCGCATTCCAGGAGGCTGCGATCAAATTTGAGGAATGGATGGATGAAGGCGGCTATGATGTCTGCCTCATGCCAACATTGTCTCGGGCGCCCATGATGCTGGGCGAGTTGAGCCTCTCACGCGAAGACCGTGATGCTTATACAGAAGCCGTGACCACATTTGCCCCTCACACGGCAGTCTTCAACATGATGGGAGCACCCGCCATGTCCGTTCCGCTGCACTGGACGAAAGAGAACCTGCCCCTTGGCATGATGTTCGGCGCGCGGCATGGAGATGAATCCCTGCTCTATTGTCTTGCCGGACAGCTGGAACAGGCCAAGCCCTGGTTCAACCGCAATCCACCGGTGTTTTATGAGTGACAATGAAATGAGTTGGCATGCGGGCGGCTGTCATTGCGGCGCCGTCCGGTTCGAAGTCCAGCTACCAGATCGCATCGAAGTCGAAGACTGTAATTGTTCGGTTTGCCTGAAAAGCCAGAACGCCCACATCATCGTGCCGGGAAGCCGGTTTCGACTACTCTCAGGGGCAGACCAACTGACCACCTACACCTTTAATACGGGCGTGGCGAAACATCAGTTCTGCTCGGTTTGCGGCATAAAAAGCTTTTACATCCCACGTTCCAACCCGGACGGCTTTGCAGTCACGTGGCGGTGCCTGGATGATCCGACGGCATTCGAACATGTTGCCCTGCATCCATTTGATGGCGTTCATTGGGAACAGAATGCAGCTGGTCTGGCCGACAAGTCAAAGAGCTGATCAGTTTGCCCCTGCGAGTGCGAGCGATGCCAGAAAGGCTTTCACGTTGACGGTGGCATGCGCAATGATGGGAAGCACAAGTCCGCCGCTCCACAGCCTGATTGCACCCAACCCCACGCCAAGAAAGAAAATGATCGCCAGTCCGAACAGCGTGTATTGTGGGTGGAGCAGCGCAAAGCCCAGAGACGAAATGATCACAACAATGGTTGGGTTCAGACCGCGCGCGAGCGCCGTAGACATGAAGGCCCCGCGAAACAGAAACTCTTCGATGACAGGCGCAATCATTATGCCGACCAGAAAGAACCCGAACAGCTGAGACTGAGGAAATAGTCCGGTACTGCCATTCTCCCAAATCACCGGCGGGTTGCCTGTCAGACTGGAATAGATTCCGACAACCACGGACAGAATGATATCCGGGATGAAAAACGTGCCGGCAATCGTCAGAACAATCGAGGTCGCGCCGGCTCGGCCAGGCTGAAGGACATCACTCTCCAGCCCTTTGCTCTTGAAATGAAGAAAACACAGCCACCCGATCAGCAGCTCTGTATATCCGGATCGAGCCATGAAAGCTGGGTGTTCCGGCTCCAAAAGAAACTGCCAGAACGCGCGCGCCGACTCCTCATCAATCGACAAATGCGTTCTGACAATCTGGACCAGAATGTAACTGAAAACGTGGAAGGCCAGCGTGCTCCAGAAAATGGCTGGCAACAGCATGCTCGCAAGGTCGGACTCACCGGGAGACAGATTTCGCTGAAACGCCACCGTCACCCTTCAGCTTTAATTCGTGCCGACTTGCGATAGCTCGTTGGCCTGATCGACCCAGCGCTCACGCATTACTCGTCCCTGAATTCGAAGATAGCTGTCGATCCACGCTTCTTCCTGCGGGTTCCATTCGGCGATCTGCGAGAAATGGAAAATGCCCAGCTCGTTGAGAATGCCTTCAATCTTCGGGCCAATTCCGCCAATCCGCTTCAGGTCATCCGGAGCGCCGTTCGGTGCATCCAGAGAGGCCGGACGCGTTTCATCTTCGGCAGCAACGCGTTCGAGTTCCTGTGTAATGAAGGCCGCAATGTTTTCTGGCTGTGGTGGAGGTGCCGGTTGGGCGGCAGGCGGTTCAGACCGGAAAGAGCCGAGCACTGAATCGTCAGCATCACTTGCTGCATCAAGCGCGGCGGCTTCGAGATATTTGAGACGCCCTTCCAGATAGCGGTTCCGCCAGCGAAGGCGAGCCAGTTCCTGCTCAGCATCGCTGCTGCCTTCTGTCGCTTTTGAAAGTTCCGTGCGCAACTTGCTGACCTCAGACTCAAGCGCCTGATTACGTTCTTCCTGCCTGGCCGAGACATTGATCAGCTCAACCGCGTCAGCATCTTCTGCAGGAGCCGGAATGTTTTCCAGATGATTGACGCGCGCCTTGAGATACCGGTTCTGCCAGGTCAGCCGTGCAAGTTTCGCAGCATCGTCTGAGGACAGGTCCGGCGTTGACTCATCGTCTGACGCTTCAGCTTCCGGATCGGCCTTTTCCGCTTCCAGATCAGAGATCGTCTGCTTCAGAGTGCTGACTTCCGACTTTGCCTGCTGAGCAGACTCAATCTCGTCTGACAGACGCGCGAGTGTCGACTTCAGATCGACAATCTCTGAGTCTCTCGCAGCGATTTCAGCCTCGAGAGCAGTCGCGTTTTCAGATGAGGAAGTGTTGGCCTCAAGAAAGCTGATGCGTGCCGCAGTGTATCTGCTCATCCACTCTTCAAGCGAAATACCTGCGTGAAGCGCGGAGGCTGTCGAAGTGACAGCGGCTTCCGGCAGCTCAGTTTCTGACGGCTCACGAGCGGCCAGCTCAGCTTCAAGCTTGGAAATGCGGGCCGTCTTGTAACGGGCCATCCACTCTTCGAGCGAAATACCCTCGTCCGTGACAGGTTCTGGTGTTTCGACTGTCGCAAAATCAGATTGCTCGCTGAGGCGCTTTTCGAGAAAGCGCACACGCGATTCAAGATAGCGCTGGCGCCAGACTTCCTGCGCAGATTTCGGATCGGGCTCTGTAATTTTTGGCGCCTCAGCCTGCGTATCTTCTGATGTCAGAGCGACAGGCGCTGTGTCTGCATTGTTCGCTGACTCTGCTTCACTGCGCAATTGCGTGATCACGTCTTCCATGGTCACAAGCCGTTCCTGAGAGGCTTTCAGTTCTGCCTCCAGACGTTCGACCTGATTCAGTTTCGCCTGATGTTCGGATGTCAGGACTGCGGACGTCTGGACCTGCGATGCGACGCTGACCGTTTTCGGACGCGGCAGGAAAACGCCGCGAACCGCCCAGCCGAGGATCAGGCCAATCACTCCGGCACCTGCCAGATAGCCCCACATGCTGGTCAGCAGTTCAATCATCGTCATACTCCCTCAAACGCACTGTTAGCTGACGATCAGGATCAAGTTCCCCCAGCCCGGAAATACCCTCCGGGTCTGTGGACACATCAGTTAACTCAACTTGATCTATCGGAACTCCGTGCGCAATGAAATAGCTGGAGAAGGCAGTTTGGCGGTCTTCTGTGAGGTTTTGCAGTGCAATACGTCTTCCGTCAGCATGTGTTGCAGCATCCACACTAAAAATCAGATGGGGACACGTGTTGAACACGGTCAGGAGACCATCAAGAACTGGCCCCGTATCCCGGGAGAGAACATCTGTCGCATATTCAAAATTGATCGGTCCGCGCGACAAGGCTTCAGTCAGGCCTGCCTGGCATGTTTCCGCATCAGGCAATTCACCTGTGTCGGGAGCGTTCTCAAACGCATCAAGTTTCAGCGGCACGACCTGTGTGTCCTGAGAGAAGTCGACCAGTGTCCCTACCAGAACGAGATCTTCGCGTAGAAAGTCGTCAACGCTTGCCGTTACGTCGCCGCTGATAGTCAGCGTATCACCTTTATAGGTTAGAAACCCGGTCTGAAACTCCAGAAAGCCGGGCAGGATGCGGCTCACCGCCTCGACCCAATCATCATCCGGCATGGGGATCACCCCCATATCATTGATGACATCGCCGGCGAACAGGCTCTCGGCTTCAGAGATAAGACTGGTGCGGTCCACCGCATCTGGCATGGATCCGGTAAAATAAAGGGCATCACCTGTAAATTGCGCTGACCAGATCGCCGTACCGATCAGCTGAAGATCAGCAGTGTAACCTGATGGCGGACGAGCCATGCGCAGCGTCACGTCAATACGGGTCTTCGGGTCTGGCGCCTGTCCTTCAAGCTGAAGGCGTTGATCTGTCAGCGACAACTCCCCATCCAGAAGCAGAGACAGCTGAGATGCCCCCATGATCAGTGCCCCAACCCAGTCGCCATCCGGAACACCGTCACGCAGGTCAATTGTCGAATTGATTGTGTCACGCGCATAACCGAGCCGATCAAGCTCATCATAGAACCTGTCCCGAGCGTCGAGGCCTGGCAGATAACCGGTTACGTCGAGTTTTGGGCCGACCTTTACAATCCGGATCTGATACGGGTCGGGCGCGGGTTCCACCTCCATTTCGTCGATGACTTTGGTGATCCCGCCAAACAATGGACCGCCGCGTCCCACGGCTGTCCGCGCAATTTCCTTGGCGCGCCGTTTCAGGGCCTCGGTTGGCGCCGTACCACTGAGCGTCGCGACCCGTCCATCTACGACGGCCGAGGCCCACTCAAAATCTGGTGTGTCCAATGCTGTTGTGACGGCAGCCTGATATCTGGCTTCGCGCTTGTCAGCGGCGTCCGGTCCGGCATATACCGCAAACCAGATCAACGCCGCGAAAACGGCAATTCCAACCGGAATTAAAACAAAATCCAGAATGGTGCGCCTATCAAACGACATGACGGTCCCACTTCACTCGACTTCTAAACTTCACACTTCCCGCCCAGCACTTTGAATCGCCTGAGCAATGGGTACGCGGCAAAACCGGGCAAAGATATGACAGACCCTCAGAAAATCTCTGGAAATCGACCTGCTGAAGTCATCACAAGTGGGTCAAACCCGCAGGTTAAGATGCTCAAGAGCCTTGAGCGTAAAAAAGGCCGTCGCGAGAACAATATGTTTTTGGCAGAAGGGGCCCGCCTGATCGAAGAAGCCCTGAACTTTGGTTGGGAGCCTGCTATTCTGGTCTGCGCACCGGACGCTCTGAACAGACCTTATACTGCTGACCTTATTGCACGCGCCGAAACGGCTGGCGCGAAACTCCTTATGGTGCATGAGCGTCTGCTCGGCCAGATCGCGCGGAAAGACAATCCGCAGACTCTGCTGGCCGGTTTCCGCCCGCGTAGCAGACACCTGAGCGACATCCCGAAAGCGGATACACAAAAAGGTACGCTACTCGCCCTCTATCAAGTGCGCGATCCAGGCAATCTCGGAACCATTCTTCGGACGTCTGATTTTGCGGGTGTGAACGGCGTTATCATGATCGGCGATTGCTGCGACCCGTATAGTTTCGAAGCCGTTCGCGCGAGCATGGGATCGCTGTTCGCCATGCCGTTCTACGCCGCCATGGAAGACGACTTCCTCAGCTGGAAAACCGAGACCGGCCTGCCCATGATTGCCGCCAGCATGAATGGCACCTGCCCACACCATGAAGCGGATTATGGTGAGGCCAGCCTGATCATTATGGGCAATGAACAATCCGGACTGCCCGACCATTTCGAAAATGCCTGCGATGTGCTCTCCCGCATTCCGATGCGCGAGGGCGCGGACTCGCTTAATCTTGCCACCGCCACCGCCCTCATGATCTATGCGGCATGGGGTAGCCGGGGATATGCGCAATGACCAAGAAACCTGACATTGTTGGCCCGATCCTGCTCGAAGCGGATGACTGGAAAGACTATGCGCTTCTTGATTCCGGCCATGGACGAAAGCTCGAAAAATTCGGCAACCAGACCACCGAACGCCCAGACCCTCAGGCATTCTGGTCTCCGAAAAACCCGATCGAGAGCTGGAAAGCCGATGCCCAGTTTGCCGCTTCTGGCGATGATGAGCGAGGCAATTGGCAGAAAAACCGCCCCGACCTCGCCGACGAATGGCAAATGCGCTGGCAGAACCTCGCCTTCACTGTCCGCCGGACACCGTTCCGGCATCTGGGCGTGTTTCAGGAACACTCGGTTCACTGGCGCCACGCCATGGATCAGATCTCGAATGCAGGGCGCCCGATCCGGCTCCTCAATCTGTTCGGCTATACCGGCATGATGAGCCTTGCGGCCGCCTCAGCTGGCGCTCAGGTCACTCACCTCGATGCCAGCCCGAAATCGAACGGCTTCGGCAAGGCGAATGCCGAGCTTTCCGGTATTGGCGACCTGCCCATCCGCTGGATCGCCGATGACGCGTTGAAATTCATGCGTCGCGAAGTCCGCCGTGAAAACACCTATGATGCCATTGTTCTGGACCCGCCGAAATTTGGTCGAGGCCCAAAGAATGAGACCTGGAGACTTGAAGAAAACCTGCCTGAACTTCTGGAGCTGTGTCGCCAGTGCCTGTCTGACCAGCCACTCTTCATGATCACAACCGTTTATGCCGTGCGCCTCTCTTATCTGGCGCTCGCGCAAACGGTTCGCGATCATCTGGAGGGTTTGGGCGGCACGATTACGGCAGGCGAAATGGTGATCCCCGAAAAAGACCGCGATGTTCAACTCCCGACCGCGATCTTTGCCCGCTGGGACGCCTGATCCAAGCCAGAAGGGGACAAACATGACGCGCATTCAGATCACACGAAAACGCGGCATGTATGCGGCTGGACGCGCGATCCGCCTTTATGCGGACGGCACGCTTATCGGCAAAATTCGCCAGAACCACACGGCAGAATTTGAACTGCCAGAGGGTGCGACAACGCTCTATGGACAGGTGGACTGGGGGAAAACGAATACGCTGGATGTCAGCGCGATTTCAGACGGTGCGCACTTTACAGTCACCGCCTGGTTCTCCTTCAATCCGTTCAAATTGCTTGCCATTACAGGCATGCCGATAAAGATCGAGATGACCGCAAGCTCGGTTTTCTGATCAGCATCAGCCTAGCCGCGTTTCACAATTTCCTTGCCCGGCTTGCCCAGACGCCAGACGCCTTTGAAATTGCGCGGATCCACAGGCTTGCCTTTGCGGTAGATCGAAATCTCTCCAACGTCAGCCAGACGCACAGCTTCGGCACGCACATCGCCCAGAATGTTCTGCCAGCTATGGCGGGAAACCTTCTGCGCGACCTCTGCAGGTTCAAAAGTCTCGCCGACTTCGCTTTCGGAGACCATTTTGCGAATGGCGGCGCGAACCAGATTGCCCGTCTGGTCTTCGTTTTCTGTATTTTCATGTGATGTTGTCATGGACGCGCTTTGGACCTTTGCTTATCCCCTGTCCAGCACTGAATCAGCAAACGTAGGGAAATTGATGTCATGCCCCCTCAGACCGGACTTGGCGCTGTCAGTTTCGAGACAGCTTTCGAGCAGATCATCACGCCCACAAGCGACGATATTGATATGCTCGGCCATGTGAATAATGTCAGCTATGTGCGCTGGGTCGAGGACACCGCCGTGGCGCACTGGTATCATGTGGCTACGCCTGAAATCGAAGCGAAATATGTGTTCGTCCTGCTCCGGCATGAAATCGATTATCGCGACCAGATCCTGCCTGGCGAGACCGCCATTGCCCGCACCTGGCTCGGCCGCGCCAAAGGCCCGCGCTTTGAACGATTTGTAGACATTCGAAAGCCGGGCACCGCGCGCTTTTCGTCGTTTTCACGGCTCGACTGGTGCATGCTGGATGTGACCACCCGCAAGCCCCAACGGGTCGACGCCCGCATTCTGGACCTGTTTCAGGTTCCGGGGTGAAGTCACGGAAACTATTGAACCGTTCACCGATCACTGACAGAGAGTGATCATGTTTTCTCTGGCGCCTTCTCTTCCAAATGCGGACACTCAACCTGATAAAGAGTTGGCGGATTTGCCTGTTCTACAGGCGGCAGTCAGCCTGTCCCCTTATCTTCAGCGATTGTGCCGCACGCGCCCCGAAACCCTGGAGCTTATCCGGACGTCTGGCGCTGAAACCTCAGTCACACAAGCCATTAATCGCGCTGCTGAACGCCCCGGCGACCTCTCGATGGACGAGCTACGGCGGAAACTTCGCCATGCCAAAGCCGACATCCACCTCTCCCTCGCTGCGCTGGATCTTGCCTGCACATGGGACTGGGAGCCGGTCACGCGCGCCTTTTCGAATTTTGCTGATGCGGCGATTGATACGGCCTTGCGGGCCGCTTGTGATCAGGTCGCCAAAGCAAGACGACTCGACTGGTCGATTGAAGATGGCACTGTGCCGGGGCTGTTTGTTCTGGCACTTGGCAAGCTCGGCGCACACGAACTCAATTACTCGAGCGATGTCGATATCGTCGCCATGTATGATCCGGAGACCTTTCCGGCCAATGCCCGCATCGCCGCAGATTCTGCCCGACGCATCATTCAGGAAATGTCCCGCATTCTCGAAGAGCAGACCGAGAATGGATATGTCCTTCGCGTTGATCACCGACTTCGCCCTGACCCTCGTTCAACACCCGTCGCCGTGTCGACCGAATTCGCTGACAATTATTATGAGTCCGTCGGCCAGAACTGGGAACGTATGGCCTATATCAAGGCCCGTCCCTGTGGCGGAGATCGACACGCCGCACGAGCGTTTCTGGACCTTCTGGAACCTTTCGTCTGGCGGCGGCACCTCGATTTCTGGGCGCTGGAAGATATTCGCGCCATCAAACAGCAGATCCACACATCGGGCGGGCACAAAGACCTCGATACGCCGGAATTCGATGTCAAACTTGGCCGTGGCGGCATTCGCGAAATCGAGTTCTTCGCTCAGACCCAGCAGCTGATCCATGGCGGTCGTAACCGGGAACTCCGCAAGCACAGAACAGTAAATGCCCTGAAGGCACTTTGTCAGGAAGGCCATGTCAGCGAGGAAACCGCGACCGAGCTGTCGGGCATTTATGGTGAGTTGCGCGGTATTGAACATCGGATCCAGATGCTGAATGACGAGCACACGCACACCCTGCAGGGGCGCGACGCCCAGCGCGAGCGCGTGGCGCGACTGAGCGGCTATTCCCAACTGCAGGCGTTTGACGACGATGTCAGAGAATTGCGCCAGCGCGTTCGCCATCACTATTCAGAACTCTTTCATGCGCCTGATGAGCTTGGCGGCGTTGAAGGCAACCTCGTCTTTACCGGCGTTGATATCGACCCGGAAACCGTAAAAACGCTCGAAGGGCTCGGATTTTCAAATCCTGAGCGCATTATTGCCGACGTCCAGAGCTGGCACCGAGGCAATTTGCGGGCGACGCGGGCGGGTCGATCGCGTCAGCTCCTTACCGCACTGGAACCAAGACTGTTCCAGCACATGGCAGAGACGGGAAATCCTGATGCCGCATTTGACGGCTTCAGGAACTTTCTGGCCGGGCTGAGCGGCGGCGTACAGACCTTGTCTCTTCTGGCGGCAAACCCTGTCATCCTGTCTGATCTGATCCGCATCTTCTCCATGGCGCCTGGGCTGGCGCGAGACCTGTCTGGTCGGCCGAATCTTCTGGAGGGACTTCTGGATGGCGGTTTTAAAAATGCCATTTCCGAAGACACCTGCGGAAATCTCGAATCCATTTCCGATGTCATCACCGCCACGACTGGCGATTACGAATGGGCGATGAATGAGGTTCGACGCAATTTTCGTGACGAACATTTCCGCATTCGCTTTCGACTTCTAAAGGACACCGACGTTCTTCGACAGTCGGGTCGATGCTTTGCCCAACTCGCCAATGTCTGCATCCGAGCGCTGGAACCCTATGCCCTTCGCGAAGCTGAACGCAAACTCGGCGACGCCCCGGGAAGCTGGGTGATCTGTGGCCTTGGCAAGCTGGGCGACGGTGACCTGACAGCCCGGTCTGATCTCGATCTGATGGTTATTTACGATCAAGGCGAAGGGGAAGTCGGCGCGCAGGCATTTTACACACGAGCGACGCAACGCCTGATCACCGCCCTGTCAGCCCAGACGGAGGAAGGCCTGCTCTATGAGGCCGACATGCAGCTTCGTCCATCTGGACGGGCCGGGCCGGTTGCCGTCAGTTTCGCCTCTTTCGGTGACTATTATCAGAATGAGGCGTGGACCTGGGAACACATGGCGCTGACCCGCCTGCGGACAATTGCAGGCGACGCTGACCTTGCAGAACGGGTCATGGCTCGCAAGGACGAGTTGTTGTCGATTGAACGTCCGGCGGAGAAGATCCTGACCGACGTGTGGGATATGCGCGAGCGGCTTTTGCAGGAACGTCCGGCCAAACACGATATGGATGTCAAACTGATCAAGGGCGGAATGATCGACATAGAGTTTCTGGCTCAGACGGCTCAGCTCCTCCTGCCTCATCTCGACTGGACATCCCGCACGGTGGCCTCTGCGCTGGAGACCGCAGGCAAAGAAGGTCTGTTTACATCAGACGAAACCCGGACCCTGACGGATTTCTATCGCTATCTGCAGGGCATTCAGGCTTATGAACGGGCCGCGCTGGACAGCAACCGCCCTGCAGAGCAGTGGCCTGCTGAACTTTGCCGACTGGCGGCACGTGCACTGAAAGCCTCTGATTTTCAAGAGCTTAAGTCACATATGCTCGCCCAACAGGAGAGCGTCTGGGCACTCTTCTGCAGAAAACTGCAGCCCGGTTCGACGGAATGGACATTACCGCCACGTTAGAGAAGCATACGGACCTGATGACCAGGTCGTACTCTCAACGGAGGAAGAACTGATGAGAAAATCCCTGATCACTTCCGCATTTGCGGGCCTGACGCTGATTGGCGCAGGCATCGGCATTGCAGTCGCACAGGACGCAAGCGAAACACCGGACCGGAAGCATCCGGCTTTTGAACGCGGTGAGTTCGGGCCCGGAAAAGGCCATGGACCGCATTTGAAGCTTGAAGAGCTTGATACCGATGGCGACGGCAATATCACGCGCGCTGAACTGGAAGCGCGTGAGCGCAGCGCTTTTGCAGAAATGGACGTCAATTCTGACGGGCAAATCACAACCGCTGAAATGGCGACTTTCCGCGAGGCCAAACGTGAAGAAATGCGCCTCGAAATGGAAGAGCGCATGAACAAGGGCATGCTCGAGCGCTTCGACACCGACAATAACGGTGTAATTTCAGAAGCGGAGTTTGCAGCAAAACCTAACCCGATGTTCGACAGACTCGATGCCAATGGTGATGGCATTGTGACCGAAGAAGAACGTGACGCTATGCGAACAAAATTCGGCGATCGCCGGGGAAAGTTCGATGGCATGCGAGACCGCTGGCAGAAACGCCGCGGGTCTGACGAAGGCTAGGTCTGATCAAATGAGGGTTGCTGGTTTCATGTAAACCGGCAATCTTCACAGGGTTCAGGTGGGAAATGTGTTGATGATGCCAGACGACGAAGCTTTGCTTCGCAGATGTGCAGATGGAGACCGCCAGGCTTCGGCCTTGCTGATCAACCGCTATTCACCGCGGATAATGGCGCTTGCCCAACGTATGACCGGCAGTCGTGAAGATGCTGAGGACATCACACAGGATGTGTTCATCAAGATCTTCCGTCAGGCTGGCAATTGGGAAAGCGGTAAGGCGAAGTTCTCAACCTGGGTACACCGGGTCACGGTCAACCGATGTTATGACCGGCTTCGGAAAAAGCGGGAAACAGGCGTGGATGAAGTCCCCGACATGGTGGACGACGCAACCGGCCCAGCCGGACAGCTCCATGCACGTCAGACCGCCGACCGCGTCAAGGCAGCGATTGATGAACTGCCGGATCGCCAGAAAGCAGCACTGATCCTCAGTCATTATGACGGGGTCTCGAATATCGAAGCGGCTGAAATCCTGGAGATATCGGTAGAAGCCGTAGAAAGTTTATTGTCACGGGCGCGCAGAGCATTGCGAAACGCATTGCAAGGGGAGCGCGCCATATTAATGGGACAGGAAAATGAGTGGGATGCATCTGGAACGGTTTGAACATCTTGTTGATGCCTACGGACCTGATCTGATCGATTGGCCAGTCGAAGACCGGGCAGCCGCAGAAACCCTTTTGCGCGACTCCAGAGAAGCGCAAGATCTGGTACACAGTGCCCGGCAGCTGAATGCTGCGCTTGATGATTATCAGGTTGCCGCGCCCAGCCCGGACTTTGAGTCCATGCTTTTGGATATGTCACCGCCCGCCCCTCGCCGCGAGGTCCGGAAATCGCGTGGTTTTACCTGGGCAGGTCTGCGTTTTCTGACATCCGCGAGCGCTGCGCTTGCCTGCGCAGCCTTTGGACTGGTTGTCGGCTTCAGCGTGCAGGATGCACCTGCAGAAACCGTTACCTCAGACGAGGCTGATGCCTTCGTATCAGTTGCCTTCTCTTCATATGACGAGACCTTCTGGAAAGGTGAAGAAGGATGAGTAAGTCAGAAAAATCATTTCCCTACATTCTCATAGCCTCGCTTTGCGCAAACGCGCTCATGCTGGGGCTTGTCGGCGGAATGGCGCTCAAGAGCCAGTCGGTAAAGCCAGATCGGCGGGAGCGTCCTGTCGAAATGAGCCAGGGACCGTTTGAAGAGCGTCTGGCCCGAATGGCCATGTATGATCTTGAAGACTCAGATCGGGAGCTATTCCGGGATCAGCTGCGCGCGAGCTGGCTGGAAACCCAGCCCTTGCGGAATGATATGGAACAGGTGCGCGAGCGCATCGCCAATGCAATCGCTGCCGACCCTTACGACCCTGCCGAATTGAAGGCGGCCTTCGCCGAGCTGCGCGAAAAAGACGACGTCATGCGCAGCCGGCTTAACGCCACGCTTGCTGATTTCATCACAAACATTCCGGATGAGAAGCGCCGCACCCTCCTGGAGCGCAGCATGGAACGCCGGGACCGATTCAGAGACGGCCCAGGTGGATCAAGAGGCGATGGGCATCGCCCGCCTCCACCGGACGGCTTTGGCAAAGGACCAGATGGCCCTCCGCCAGAGTTTGACGGCCCACCACCGGAACGCCCGGTCCCGACACCAACACCGGAAGAATCTGAAAACTAAACCAGCGTCAGGCGGAACAGGAGCCACCACCGAGAACACAAAAGCTGGCGCAGAATTTATGATTGAGCGATACGGGCTTGCGCGACTCTTCCAATGTCGCCCCAAGCTCAAAGCGCTCATCATAAGGGATCAGCGTACAGGCCAGAACGGTTGCTTCCTGGCCTTTGCGTTTGACCACCATGCGCTGTGATGCGCACATGACCTCTTCAGGATCTTTGTTCAGAATACCCCAGCAATCCGTCGTAATTTCGGGCGGATCGTCCTGGGTCTCCATTTCCGGGAACAGAACAAGCGATTTCGGATTGTCCACATCAAGCTTGAGATCATGTTCCAGAACAAGCGCTCTATAGCCTTCACGCGCCTCATCTTCAGGTTCATGCCACATGGTCCGACCAGCAATCGCCATCTGAAACCCGTTTTCAGCAAGCCAGATCATCCCCTTGAGCGTCAGATCAAAGCTACCGGCTCCGCGTTCTTCGTCATGATACCGGCGCGAATAATGATCAAGACTGATCCGGAGCGTCAGTCGCTCACCATAAGTCTCTTTGATCGCCAGAAGGCCCTCCATCACACGCGGGCGCATCATTGGCTGCATCGCATTTGTCAGGAGAAGAACTTCATGTCCCCGTGATAAACACGCGTCCAGAATGGAGATAATCTCCGGTGCCATGAAGGGCTCACCGCCCGTCAGACCAATCTCGATGGGCGTTTCGCCCGCTGCGTCCAGCTCATCCAGAAATGGCGTCACGTCATTCAGTGACAGATAGACAAGTCGGTCATTCGTAGGCGAGCTTTCAATATAGCAGTTGGCGCACTCGATATTGCACAACGTGCCGGTGTTGAACCAAAGCGTCTGGGTTCCTGAATAGGCCACATAGGCGCGCGTTTCACCTTTTGCGGTGATGTCAGGATGGGAGAATTTTTCGGATGGACGGTCAGAAATCAATGCTGTCATTCAAGGGATGATAGTTCAGTCCGGGAAAATCAAAACACATAATTTTTCAAGTCGAAGTGACACTTGGTCAGATTTTCCGAGACGGTCCGTTTCGAAACTGACCAAACCTTCCTATTTTGACAGGACCGGTCACCTCTTTGCCGGAACAGGACACAAGCGTCGGAGCCAACTCATGACACGATCTGAGCGCATTACCTTTCCCGGTCACTCCGGAGACATGCTTGCCGCGCGTCTTGATCTGCCTGCCGGCCCGCCGCTTGGGTATGCGCTGTTCGCTCATTGCTTCTCATGTTCAATGAATGTGCTGGCCGCATCCCGGGTCTCGCAGGGACTGGTTGACGAAGGCTTCGCTGTTTTGCGCTTTGACTTCACGGGTCTTGGCGCATCTGAAGGCGATTTCGAGAACACAAATTTCAGTTCGAATGTGCAGGACCTGGTCGCGGCTGCGAACTGGCTGACGGAAACATATGGCCGCGTCGATGTTTTGATTGGTCACAGCCTTGGCGGCGCTGCCTGTATTGTTGCAGCAAATCAGCTTCCCATGGTGAAGGCCGTTGCGACGATCGGCGCGCCATCAGACGCCGGTCACGTGCTCAATCAGATCAGCGATCATCTCGGCACGATCGAAGATATCGGCTCAGCCGATGTGAAGCTTGCCGGGCGATCCTTCACCATTCTCAAGCAATTTGTCGATGATGTGCGCGACGCGAAAGTCTGTCATGCGGCATCGACGCTCCGGCGCCCTCTTCTCGTCCTGCATTCACCGCTTGATGAAGTCGTCGGTATAGAGAATGCCTCCGGCTTGTTTGTTGCGGCACGCCATCCAAAGAGTTTTGTCAGCCTTGATGATGCTGACCATTTGCTCACGCAGCCGGAAGACGCTGCGCATGCATCTCGCGTGATCGCCGCCTGGGCGGAGACGTATATTGATGTCGCTGCAGAAGCCCCACCTAAAGCCCCGACGGGCTCTGTGCGTGTGAAAGAGACCGGCCAGGGCAATTATGCCAATTTTGTCGTGACCGATGATCACGTGCTCAGAGCAGACGAACCGCTCAATCATGGCGGTCTGAACACCGGCCCTGCGCCTTACGATTATCTCTGCGCAGCCCTGGGTGCATGCACCTCCATGACAATCCGCATGTATGCCGAGCGCAAAGACTGGCCTGTGCAAAGTATTCGCGTGGATGTTCGCCATGATCGCTCTGAACAGGCCGACGAAACAGGACGAAAAGCGGATATTTTTACCAGAGACCTGAAAATAGAGGGCCCGTTGGAAGCTGATCAGTTGGAACGATTGAAAGAGATTGCAGATAAATGCCCCGTCCACCGAACACTTCACGCGGTTTCGACAATTGAGACACGACTCAGTTCAAATTCTTGAACTTCCGGAACCTTCACCCACACTTTAACCATAGGCCACTGAATTCATGACTGAACTTTAATTGGCAAGACATGGCGTCGTAAGCCAGTTAATGTTGTAAAGTCACGTTTGATGTCCATCGAGGAGATGAAATACACATGAGAATTGTCACTGGGATGAAAACACTGGGACTGTCAGCTGCGCTTCTGGGAAGCACCGTATTGGGCGCAACTCTTGTTGCCCCAGCCATCTCTCAAACGGCCGCTGAAGAGCCGATCGTCATCCAGCAGCCTCTCGGCGCTCCGATCAGCTTTGCAGACCTCATCGAACAGGTGAGCCCTGCGGTCGTCAGTGTGAACGTTGTTTCTGAAACTGAAGTCACAGTGCCACAAGGCATGGAAGAGTTCTTTGAGTTCTTCCGCAACCGCCCTGGCTTTGAAGATTACTTCAATGAGCCCGACGGCGAAGATGACGAACCACAAACCCGCGAAAGTCGTTCGCTGGGATCTGGCTTCTTCATTTCTGCTGACGGCCTGATCGTCACGAACAATCACGTCATCCGCGATGCAACCGAAATTGAGGTTGTTCTGGAAGACGGCCGCGAACTTGAAGCGGAACTGGTCGGAACCGACGAGCGAACAGATCTCGCCGTTCTGAAAGTGATCGAGCCCGGCACTTACCCATTTGTGGAATTTGAAACCGATACTGATCTGCGTCGTGGTGACTGGGTTGTGGCACTCGGCAACCCGTTCGGCTTTGGCGGCACAGCGACAGCAGGCATTGTTTCTGCAGACGGTCGCCAGCTGACAGGCGGCGGCGCATATACAGACTTCATCCAGATCGATGCCTCCATTAACCGGGGGAACTCTGGTGGTCCAACCTTCGACCTTCAGGGCCGTGTGATCGGCGTGAACACCGCCATCATCTCGCCGACTGGCGGATCGGTCGGTATTGGTTTTGCCATTCCGGCTGAGCTTGCCATCGAGATCACCGATCAGCTGATCGAAAAAGGCAAGGTTGAACGCGGCTGGCTCGGCGTCTCCATTCAGAACTTCTCTGAAGAAATGGCCGCTGCTCTCGGTCGCGATGGCGAGACAGGCGCTCTGGTTGCGCAGGTTGTGCAAGACAGCCCTGCGCAGAAAGCCGGTTTCCTGCGCAATGACATCATTCTGAAGATTGATGGCAAAGCCATGGAAGACTCCACGCAGGTCACGCGGACCGTCGGCGGACTTCTTGCGGGAAGCTCTCATGACTTCCTTATTCTGCGCGGTGGCAAGGAAATGACTCTGAATGTCACGATTGATGTGCTTCCGGACAACGTCACAGATCTGCCAACAACAGATGGTTCCTCTACGCCTGAAACAGCACCGTCAGATGATGCCGGTTCATCAGAACTTCTCGGTATGACACTGTCTCCGCTCGATCAGGCAGATCGTCGTCGCCTCGGGCTTGATGGCTCAGTGAAAGGCCTCAGCGTTGACAATGTTGAGAGCGGAAGCCCGGCCGGTCGACTGGGCCTGGCGGCAGGCACAGCCATTCTCGAAGTCAATTTCCAGCCAATCGGCTCTGCCGAAGAATTCCAGACGCTCGTTGATGACGCCATTGCTGCCGGTCGGGAAAGCATTCTGATTTCGGTGCGGTTCAACAATCAGACGAGTGTCGTACCGCTCTCAATTGAAGAGGACTAATCTCAGGTCATGCACATTCTAGTCATTGAAGATGATCAGGAAATGGCGAGCTTCGTTCAGCGTGTGCTGAGCGAAGCGGGCCACACGGTCGATACCGTCCATGACGGCGAGTCGGGTCTTAACATGGCCCGCTCAATGCCCGTGGATCTGCTGATCGTTGACCGCATGCTGCCCAAGAAAAGCGGCGTCGACCTGGTCCGTGAGTTCCGGGACAGCGGGGGCAATGCGCCTGCCCTGTTCCTGTCTGCACTGGGCGATGTCGATCACCGCGTCGAAGGCCTGCAGGCCGGTGGCGATGATTATCTGACCAAGCCTTTTGCCCCGAGTGAACTGGCTGCGCGCGTCGAAGCGCTTGGCCGCCGCGGTGGTTCGGAAGCCCCGATCACCACACTCAAGGTCGGTGATCTGGAAATGAACCTCCTGGCCCGTACCGTGACACGTGGTGAGGAAGCCATTGATCTGCAGCCGCGCGAGTTCCGCCTTCTGGAGTTCCTCATGCGAAATGCCGGTCAGGTGGTCACGCGGACCATGTTGCTTGAAAAAGTCTGGGACTATCACTTCGATCCTCAGACAAATGTCATCGACGTTCACATCTCGCGTCTGCGCAGCAAGATCGACAAGGAATTTGATCGTCCGCTTCTGCACACAGTTCGCGGCGCGGGGTATCGCCTTCAGGCATGAAGCTGCCACTTCCACCATTCATGCGGACCACCACGTTTCGACTCGCGGTGGTCCACGCATTAATGTTCCTCTTCTTCACCTTCGGACTACTGGTTTACCTGTTCTATTCCACAGCCGGGTATATGCGGTCGGAATCTGTGCGGGAGCTGGATGGCGAAGTGCAGGCGCTCGCCGCAGCTTTTAATGCTGGTGGGATGGACCGGTTGAACCAGTCGGTCATTGAACGCTCGTCTGTTCCAGGTCCATTTTTCTACGTTCTTCAGGACCCGACAGGTCAGTCCGTTTCTGGTGATTTTGCGACTATCCCCGATGATCTTCCTGATCGCGGGTCGCGGGAAACAAATTTCTCCTATCAGACACTGAACCGCAATGGCGAGCTGGAAACCCGTTCGGCGAATGGCATCATCATTCGCCTACCCAATCAGGCCAGCCTTCTTGTCGCTTATGATCTCGGCACGCGAACGCAGATTGTGAACCGCATCACACGGACAGTCTGGACGGCCCTGCCCATTGGCCTTGCCATGTCGCTGATTGGTGGCTTGATCATTTCCCGCTCAGCCGCCCGACGCGCAGAACAGCTCACTCGCACAACCGATGGCGTCATGTCTGGCGACCTGTCCAGCCGCGCGCCTGTGGTCGGCTCTGGTGACGAGTTCGATCGCTTGTCAGAGCGCATGAACGCCATGCTGGACCGGCTGGAACAGCTCATGCTCACGACGCGCCATGCCGGTGACGCGATTGCTCACGACCTCCGGTCACCGCTGACCCGTCTGCGCAACAGGCTGGAAGCGGACTTGCGCGATGGCGAAAAGGTCAATCGCGCGGAAAGCATTGAGCGCACCATTGAGGAAGTCGATGCGGTGCTCGCGACGTTCAACGCCATTCTTAGCCTGTCACGGGTTCAGGCAGGTAATGCCGCTCGTTTCCAGGATATTGAAGTGAGTGAACTCCTGTCGGAACTTGCAGAGCTTTACGAACCTGCCGCTGAAGAAGCCGGTCTGGAATTCAGCTCGGAGATTGAGCCCGGACTTCTCATCGAAGGCGACAAGTCGCTCATTGCTCAGGCGGTAACCAACCTTCTGGACAACGCCATCAAATACACGCCGGAAGGCGGCGCCATGACGCTGCGTGCTCGCAAAACACGATCGGATGAAGTCGAGCTCTCTGTGACCGATACCGGGCCCGGCATTCCGGAAGCGGACAGAGAACGCGCCGTCAGACGTTTTGTTCGTCTCGAGGCCAGTCGGACGCAGCCTGGCAATGGATTGGGGCTCGCCATGGTGGATGCCATTGCCCGCCTCCATCAGGGGCGCTTCGACCTGTCGGAAGGTCCGGGCACACCGCCAAACATTGGTTTGCGCGCCGCATTGACACTTCCCACTGAAGTATAAACCAGCCTAAACCGCCGATATACATTATTCCTGTAAGAAATATAGTATATTCCTGTGGCGAAGTGGTATTAATATCACGAAATACAAAAATATACTTGCGTATACTTTTTATCATAAATTTTCACACAATCTGCCCAAGTATAAGGGCGCGGCACCAAAGAACGCGCCTCAAATTTTTGGGAGTCGTATATGAAAATCGACAAATTCTTCGTCGGCAGCGTGTCTGTCGCAGCTTTGGCATTGAGTTCCGCAGCCTATGCTCAGGAAACACCTGAAGACGAAGGCAACGCAGTTACGCGCGTCCTTCAAACCGTAACCGTCAAAGCCACGAAGAAACAGGACGTCGAAGACGTTCAGTCTGTTCCGGTTTCCGTGACCGCATTCAATTCGGACACACTGGAAGCCCTCAAGGTTCGCGACCTTGAATCTCTGTCTTACTCTACTCCGAACGTCTCACTTGATGACGTCGGCACCACACGTGGTTCTGCTAACTTTGCCATTCGCGGTCTTGGTGTGAACTCGTCCATTCCATCCATCGATCCTGCCGTCGGCGTCTTTGTCGATGGCGTTTATCTCGGCGTGAACAGCGGTGTTGTGCTCGACCTGTTCGATCTCGACAGCGTCGAAGTTCTGCGTGGCCCTCAGGGCCTTCTGTTCGGCCGGAACACAACGGGTGGCGCGATCCTCGTCAACACATCCAACCCGACCGATGACTTCCGCGCCAAAGCACGCCTGGCCGTAGAAAGCCCGATCGACAGCGGTCGCGGCGGCCTGAACACCTATGCGCAGGCGATTGTTTCCGGCCCCATCGTGGAAGACAAGCTGAACGGCAAGTTCGGTGTCTTCTACAATGTTGATGACGGCTATTTCAAAAACCTCGCGACAGGCGACAATCAGGGCGAAGCCCGCACCTGGATCCTCCGTGGCGCTTTGGAGTGGTTTGTCACAGACAACATCTCAATGCTCGGCAAGATCGATTATTCTGATGGCACTGGCGATGGCCCTGCCGGCCAGAACCGTGGTCTGTTCGACCGCGACTCATTCGATATCTCCATCAATGAGCCTGGCCTTGCCGCTGCAGAGTCGACCTTCGCATCTCACGAAACCACCATCGATGTGGGCTTTGGCGACGGCACAATCACTAACGTGTTCGGCTATCGGAATTACGACTCCAACACGCTGGGTGACATCGACTCAACACCACTCACACTCTTCCATTCAGAGACGGAATTCCAACAGAAGCAGTACTCCGACGAGCTGCGCTATGCTGGTTCATTCGGCCCTGCTGATGTCACAACCGGTCTGTTCTATTTCGAACAGGAGCTGAACTATACTGAGCAGCGTTCCATTCCACCTTCAACGCCAATCCCGTTCTATGGCGGCGGCACGATGGACCATAACGTGTTCGGCATTTTCGGACAGGTCGATTACAGCTTCACCAACGACTTCATCGGTATTTTCGGCCTTCGTTACTCCAAGGAAGAAAAAGAAGCGGGCATCACCTATATCCGCCCACGGCCAATGTGCTCAGTCGTTGATGGCACATGCCCGACCTCCGGCACCAATCCTTACATCCCGGGCGAGCCGAATGGCTTCACCGATGATGACAGCTGGGAAAACTTCACCCCGCGCCTGGGCTTCCAATACTTCTGGAACGACACAACGCAGCTCTATGGTAACTACACCAAGGGTTTCCGCTCTGGCGGCTATAACTTCCGCATCACGGACTACAACGTCTTCCAGACGATTGTGAACCAGACAGGCTCTCCGGGCTTTGACGAAGAGATCGTCGACAGCTTCGAGCTCGGCATGAAGTGGGAATCCGAAAGCGGCAAGGCGCAGATCAACTCAGCCGTCTTCTTCACTGAAGTCGAAAACATGCAGCGCGAAGTGAACTCCTCTTCGCCATCGGCTGGTGTGGTTCAGAACATCGTCAACACGGCGGATGCTGAAATTCTCGGCCTGGAAATCGAAGGCCGCTACGCAGTGACCGACAACTTCCTCGTCACCGCCAACCTTGGCCTGATCGATGCCGAATACACAGACGTCCGCTATGACATCTCCGGTGACCTCGTTGTCGATAACAAGGACCTGGCACTCGCCATCCCGCGCGTTCCTGAGGCAACCTATGGCTTCGGCTTCATCTATGATGTGAACCTTGGCGATCATGGCTCTCTGGTCAGCCGCGCAAACTTCCAACACAAAGACGAGTTCGCTTACACAGACTCAAACTTCGGCTGGGTTCAGGAAGTCGACTCTCTGTCTGCAGACGTCACCTGGTATACGGGTCTTGATGGTATTTCGGTCTCGCTCTACGGCGACAATCTGCTTGATGAAGTGAGCGCAGGCAACGACACCCAGCTGCCATTCGGCGGCGCTCTGTCTGCACTGATCCCGGGCAGCTCAAACCTGTCCGCTGGCGTCGGCACACCGTTCGGCCCTCCGGCCGCGGGCACGCTGTCTCCGCTGAAAAAAGGCCGTGTCATTGGCCTGGAGCTGACATACGAATACTAAGGGAAGACCATACACAGAGGGAAACCTTCCCGACATGTAAAAGGGCGGCCACAGGCCGCCCTTCTTTCTTTTGACGGCTGGCAACACACACTCACCCCTTGTATGCACCAATCTCTCTGAATTCTCGCAGAAATGGCCCTGAAATCATTTTACCCTCTGCAAGGCTGGCCCTGAACTGATAGCTGGGCAAACTCGAGAATGGCAAATGCCCGTTGTCTGTTTCAACAATGTGAAAGAAGTCGTTGCCATTCTCTAATCGCGCCGCGCTATAGCGAAGTTGAGGGGTAGCCACGTTCTCCAGCTCCTTCAGAAATGCCGCAATCAGCCGTTCGTTTTCATCAGCCCAATTGGGATTGACAGAATATCGGATGAGGAATTTTCGCATCAGTCAGGCCTCACGCAGCTCGCAACGCACGGAGTGCGAGAGTCCATTCCGCCACCTGATTGAGCAAAGTATCAGCCGTTTTCGAATGCACTTCTGCCGGCGCAAAAAATGTGAAGTCCTGGAAGTCGGTGTATAGCATGAGGTTTAACTCGGTCGCGACCGTCGGCATGTGAAGTTCGCCCAATATCAGCCTGAGCTGAGCTGACGCCCTAGCGCCCCCCTGTGCGCCGTAGCTTACAATACCGGCAGGCTTGTTCGCCCATTCTGAATAAAGATAATCAAGGGCATTCTTGAGAACAGCAGGAATGCTCCGGTTGTATTCTGGAACCACAAACACAAAGCCATCGTATCGTTTAACGGTTTCAGACCAATTTTGCGTATGCGGGTGTGAATACTCTATCTTCATGTTGGCTGCGGCACGTGCGGATACTGGCTCGTCGAGAAAAGGCAAGTCCACCTCACACAGATCGATCAGCTCAAATTCTGTATCTGTCCGGGTTTCTGCAATTCGAAAGAGCCAATCGGCCACCGCCTCAGAGTTTCGGCCAGGACGAGTGCTACCGACAATAATCGCTATGCATGGAAGCGTTTGCATGAATGTCTGTCTCCGTTTGGAAGGTTCGGAGAGCCTTAACAGAACACAAACTTATGGACCATCAGCCCCAATTGGAACATTCTGTCCAAAAAAATGGACAGGAAATGAACTTATCAGAGCTCAGAAGTTTTGTGTCGGTTGCACGGACAGGCAGCTATTCCACCGCCTCGATTGAAACGGGAATAGCGAAGTCGACTTTATCGAAACGCGTTCAGGTGTTGGAAAAATCTCTTGGTCTCCGCCTCATTGAACGCAACAGCCGAGGACTGCGCTTAACCGAGGAAGGTGAAATCCTCATGGACCGGGCTGTGCGCCTACTCGCCGACGCAGACGAACTCGAAAACATGATGCGCGACCGGCACGCAGAACCTATAGGCCGATTGAGGGTCTCGGCGCCCGTAATGTTCGGTCAGGAATTCATGGGCCAGATAGCCGCTCAATATTCAGCCCGCTGGCCAAGTTCTTCTATTGAAGTCCAGCTGACCGACCGTCGCGTCGACTTGTTGGACGAGGATTTCGATTGCGCTATACGCGTCGGCGATCTGCCTGATTCAGATATGATTGTACGACGACTGTTCTCGTCGCGGACCATTCTTGTCGCGTCGCCTCAGTGCGCGAAAAAGCTATCGGCTGTGCACAGCCCCGAAGACCTTAAAGGACAGCCGACCATCTGTTTTGCCCCTGCCGTTCGCGCAACGGACTGGCTGCTAGACCGTTCGTCTGACCGCACTATACTGAAACCTGAGGGCACCATAAAAATGAGCAGCCTTCATGGTGTTCGCGATGCCGCCCTTGCTGGTGGGGGGATCGCATTCCTGCCTGAGCTTATGGTGCAGTCTTCAATAGATACAGGAGCATTGGTTCACTTGCTTCCGGATTGGCACGGACCTGCAACCCCGATCAGCATCGTTTATCCACCTCACAGATATGCGTCTGCACGGGTCAAAGCGCTCGTCGAACTTCTGTTAAACCTGCCTTTGGGAAAAATCTCTCCTAGTCAATCGTAAACGGGCGGGCGTTTTTCAAAGAATGCCGTCGCGGCTTCTTTGAATTCTGCAGACTGCAATTGCCGACCAAAGACAACCAGCTCCTTGTCCATCTGGGCAGCGATCGTTTCGCGGCTGGCACGGATCAGGCGTTTGGACTCCTTCATGGCATTTGGTGCCATGGCAGCAATCTGATGAGCGAGCTTGTGCGCCTCGCCATCCAGCTGATCAGCCGGATAGACCCGTGAAATCAGACCAATCGAGAGCGCCTCTTCCGCTGTTACAGAACGCCCTGTCAGCAGGATATCATTCGCCCAGGCGAGACCAACAGCTTGCGGCAGAAGCAAAGACGAACCCGCCTCCGGCACCACGCCGATCTGCGCAAATGGCGCTTTGAAACTCGCCGTCTCGCTCGCCATCACAATGTCCGCATGAAGCAACATGGTCAGGCCTACGCCAATGGCGGCACCGTTTACCGCAATCAGAAACGGCACATCCACGTCACGGATGGCCCGCAGGAACCGACCGACTGGTGGTTCCCCGTCAGACTTGCCAGACTGGAAATCGCGAAGATCATTACCGGCCGTAAAAATATCACCATCAGCCCGTAGCAGAACCGCACGCACATCGCTGCGGCTATCAGCATCAACAAGCGCGTCCGCAATTGCGCCGTACATGTCCTGTGTCAGCGCGTTCTTGGCCTCAGGGCGCGAAATTGTGATGACGCACACTTTTTCCTGATGCTCGACCTTGATGAATTCCGTCATGCCGTTTCCTCCGGGAAGTAATCTATCACCCGCTGTGTCACACCCGCCCTAGCGTCAGGCAAGAGGGGAGTTAAAAGAAGTCAGCATTGGCCAGTTACCCAACTCATTTATTTTTTGTTGGGTAACGAATCTAAACCCTGCTCAGAACACCCGCGGCAAATTCAGATAGCGTGTCATCTCGCGCGCCCATAACGATGATCCGGTCGCCGGGTTGGGCCAGCTCGACCAGCCGGTCACCGCATTCCGCCCGCGTTTCAAATGTCTCGGCCTGACGCCCGGCCGCCGCGATCTCATCCGTCAGATCCTTACTGGTGACAGACCGGTCCACCGTTCCACCAAAATAGACAGGCTGGGGCATGAGGAGCACATCGCCCGCATCAAGCCCGTTCACGAAGGTTTCGACGAACTCGTCCTTCATCTTGCGAAGCGGACCAAAGCCATGCGGTTGGAACATCACAAGGAGACGCCCCGGAAAATCATGCAGTGTCCGCAGCGTGGCTGAAATCTTATCCGGGTTATGCCCGAAATCATCAATCACCGTAACGCCTTGATCCGTGGTGCCGACAATGTCGAACCGGCGTTTGATCCCCTCAAAACGACCAAGAGACTCGCAGGCATCCTCAAAGCTCACACCCACACGCGTCACTGCCGCTATGGCTGCCAGCGCATTGTAAACATTGTGCACGCCCGGCATGCGCAGCGTCACATTCGCGGCCTTGTGAGAATCCTCTGAGGAATGCGCGCGGAAGGAAATACTGGTCGGGCCCGGCTCGATTTCCGACGCGGTGAATTCCGACATGGGATCGTTCAGGCTGTAGGACAGTACCGCATGCTCCGGCTCATCATCATGGCCGAGCAGTTTCATGTTCAGGCGCTGGGTTTCGTCATTCTCGTCGTTCAGCACCGCCACATCGGCCCGACGCGCAAAGCCTTCAAACAGCTCACGCAGCTCGTCCATCGTCTTATGGTCAAGCGCGATATTATTGATCAGCGCGACCGTCGGATTATAGCGCGCAATCGAGCCATCACTCTCATCAACTTCGCTGACGAAAATCTTGCCATCGCCCACGAGCGCACTGGCGAACAGCGCTTCGGGCGTGGCGAAGTTCTTCATCACCGCACCATTCATCACAGTGGGGTTGAGCCCCATATCCTGCAGCACCCAGCCAATCATGCCGGTTGTCGTGGATTTGCCAGACGTGCCCGCAACACCAATGCTTTTCGGTGCCTCATTGAACAGGCTGGAGAGAAGTTCCGCACGGCCAAGACGCGGACAACCGAACTTCAGCGCGGCCGCGACATCAGGCACGGTGTCTTCCACTGCCGCCGACGCAACGAGCGTCATGCCCTCACGCAGGCCAGATCCGTCCTGCGGAAACAGCTCAAAGCCCTGGGCTTCAAGATAGGCAAACTTCTCTGTCGACCGCCCCTGATCGCGCGCCCGATCTGAGCCTGAAACATGGGCACCCTGCCCTTTCAGGATCATTGCAAGCGGCAACATGCCACTTCCACCAATGCCGCAAAAGAAATAGCTTTTGGTCATAAAGCCCTCACCGGATAGGGTCATAACGAATCATCTGATCCAACGTACCAGAGGTCTATATGGGCAGTTCAAGTTTGAACATAGGTGTGGTTGCTCCGGCAAAGGCGATCACCATCGAGGCAGCAGACAAGCTCTCACGCCTCGCCTATGAGCGGTACGGCTCCGAGGTGAAGCTGAAATTTCACCCACAATGCTTCCTGGAACATGGCCATTTCGCTGGCACCGACGAAGCCCGCAGCCTTGCTTTCCTCGAATATGCGAACTCGCCCGAACATGATGTCATCTGGTCTGCACGCGGCGGCTATGGCTGCATGCGCCTGCATGACGACATGTTCGACCGCTTGAACGAGAATGCCCGCGCCAAGGCCTATATCGGCTATTCCGATTTCGGCGCTGTCCTCGCCCGGCTCTATAAGATGCAGATTGGTCGCCTCATTCACGGGCCGATGCCTGTTGAAGTGAACCGATCAGTTGGCGGCGAAGAGTGCGTCACGCGTGTGCTCGACTATGTCACCGGGCGCAGCAAGGACGGCATTGAGCCGACACGTTCAGCGCACCCGCGCATTGCGATCAACCTCACCATTCTCGAGCACATTATCGGCACGCCCTGGCAGCCGGACCTTTCCGGCCATGTCATCATGATCGAAGATGTTGGTGAGTATGAATACGCTATCGACCGGAAAATGTTCACGCTCTGCTC
>NZUJ01000038.1 GCA_002701295.1 Ponticaulis sp.
AAGGCGCGCCGCGTCCTGTCCGTCTGCAAGCTCCATATCCTTACCCAGGCATCCTTTGACCAGACCATCCGGGCCGAGGCTGACTTGTCCGGAAATGAACAGCATGTTGCCGGTGATGACGAACGGCACATAATTGGCAACGGCCTTGGCAGGTTCGGGCAGGGTGATGCCAAGCTCTTCAAGTTTCTGTTCAGGGGTCATGACGATCCTTTCGGCGTTCGGCCTGTTTGATTGTGATCCGTATCGGATGATTGTTCGCGTTGTTCTGTTCGTTTCGCAATGGCGCGGAAACCGCGTCCTGTCGAGATGGCGTCTTTGCCAAACCGGGCTTTGGCGGCATCTGCGGCGCGTTCAGCACGTGTGCGCTTTGTGTCTTTGGTGTCGATCAGGTCGATCGCGTCACCTTTTGCGGGTTCCAAGTCGGAAATTCCGATACCGAGGAGCCTGAATCTTGCGCCGTCGCATTCCTTTTTCAACATGACGCGCCCCGTTTTGAAGAGTGTATGAGAAAGTTGCGTCGGCTGATGCAAGGTGATGCGGCGGGTGCGGGTTTTGAAGTCGCTGGTCTTGAGTTTGAGCGTGACGACATTTCCCTGAAGTCCGGTTTCCTTTGCTCGGAAGGCGGTTTTTTCACACAGGTACCAGAGGTGATCTTCAAGGAGCCCGGGGTCTGAAATGTCCTCGAAAAATGTTGTTTCCGATGAGATGGATTTCCTGTCCGAGCGCGGATCGACAGGGCGATTGTCAATTCCCAGCGCACGTTGATGGAGCCAGAGTCCCTGATCTCCAAATTTGGAAATCAGCTGTTTGAGATCTTCAGACTGCAGGTCACCGAGTGTCTCAAATCCCTTGGCGCGAATTTGTCTGGCAAATGCCGGGCCAATTCCGTGGACGAATTCGACGGGTTTTGTTGCGAGAAAAGACCTGGCTTCTCCGCGACCGATGACGGCAAAACCATTGGGTTTGTCGAGTTCAGAGGCGGACTTTGCCAGGAACCGGTTGAAGGACAGGCCGATCGAAACCGTAATGCCGACGTCGCGCTCGATCTCTCTCTGGAGGGACGAGAGAAGTTCAGCCGGGTAAGCGCGGTGAACCTTGTGCGTGCCTGACAGGTCCAGATAGGCTTCATCTATTGAGACCTGTTGAACCAGAGGAGTCAGTTTCTCCATCCTTGCGCGGATATCGCGGGAGGCAATTTTGTACTTTTCAAAATCAGGGCGCACGACAATGGCATTCGGACAGGCCTTCAGCGCTTTGAACATAGGCATGGCCGAACGAACGCCAAACAGTCGCGCGGTATAACAACAGGTGGCGACTACACCGCGCTTGCCGCCGCCGATGATGACTGGCTTGCCGTGCAGGTCTGGATTGTCGCGTTTTTCAATAGCCGCGAAAAAGGCATCGCAGTCGATGTGTGCGATAGCCAAGTCTGCGATTTCGGAATGAAGCAGCCCGTCCGCGTTTCTGCAGTTCGGACACACTGAACCCGTCGTTCTGATGCGGTAACATTCCCGACAGAGAAATGGGGTTTGAGCGTGGTTAATCGGACAATCCATTGTCATCATATTAACAGATCAGTGTGAGCTTGCAGCACGTTCTGTAAACAAGACTTAAGACTATTCGGGTTAAGTAGATACGCGTTCTCAAATATGTCCGAATCATAGGGAAAATCCGGACCCATGTCAGATAGCGGTCGTAAAAAGGTTCTCGTTGTCGAGGACAACGAACTGAACATGAAGCTGTTCTGCGACCTGCTGACGGCCTTCGGATACGAACCTGTGCAAAGTCGGGATGGGCTTAAGGCGCTTGAAATCGCGCGTGAGCATATGCCGTCTCTGATTATCATGGACATCAATCTGCCAGAAGTTTCCGGTCTCGACCTGACCCGTTGGATCAAGGATGACGAAGATCTGGCGGGCATTCCGGTTATGGCTGTGACGGCCTTTGCAATGCGTTCTGATGAAGAGCGCGTGCGTGATGCGGGCTGTGAAGCCTATATGTCCAAACCGATCCAGATGATGCCGTTCCTAAACAGCGTTCAGCGACTCACGTCCAGCGAGGTTGTTCAGTGAGCTCCAGGGTCCTCGTTGTCGATGATATCCTCGCCAACAGAAAGCTGCTCCAGGCTAAGCTGAGCCATGAGTATTTTCAGGTTGTGACGGCGTCGAATGGCGAAGAAGCGCTTGAAGTTGCGCGGACCCAGCATCCGGATATTATTCTGCTCGACGTCATGATGCCGGTGATGGACGGGTTTGAAGCCTGTGAAATCCTCAAGTCAGAGCAACGTACACAACATATTCCGATCGTTATGGTTACGGCCCTTGGTGACCGGGATCATCGCCTGAAAGGCCTGATGGCCGGCGCGGATGACTTTCTGACCAAGCCGGTTGATGATTTCGCGCTGATGTCGCGCATTCGCGCTCTAACGAAATACAAGCTCGTCATGGATGAGCTTCGGTCCCGTGAGGCCAGTGGCCGACGGATCGGTGTGATCGAGGCTGATGACAGTCGTGGCCCGATTGAGCCGGCTCGGATTCTGGTGGTTGATGATAATGAGCGCCAGGCACGTCGGATCGGTCTGACTCTGAAACAGGAACACCGTCCTGTGCTTTGGAGCGAAGCCCAGAGTGAAGGCGCTGCAGGCGGGGCTGGAATTGATCTGATCGTGTTATCTCTCGATGCTAAAGCCTTCGATCCGCTGCGGCTTTGTGCGCATTTCAAATCTCAACAGATCACGCGAGATTTGCCGATACTGATTGTCGCTGACTTCGAAGATGAAGGCAAAGCGATGCGAGCGTTGGAGCTCGGCGCGAGCGACATCATTATGCGGCCAATTGATACTGAAGAGCTTTCCGCTCGGGTGCGGACACAGGTTCGCAAGAAGCGCTATCTGGACACGATGCGTCGTCGTCTGGATGAGAGCATGGAGCTGGCGATCACTGATCAGCTGACAGGCTTGTTCAATCGTCGACACATGATGAAGCAGTTGGATCAGTTCCTTCAGCGGGCGAATGCCGGCGGGCCGCCTGTGTCTGTGTTCATTGCAGATATAGACCACTTCAAGCGCGTGAATGACACTTATGGTCATGATGTCGGTGACGAAGTGCTGCAGGAGTTCGCAGAACGTATGCGTGAGAATGTCCGCCCGGGTGACATTCCGTGTCGTCAGGGCGGCGAAGAGTTTGTTGTGATTATGCCAAATACCCCTGGCGACATGGCCAGCGCGGCTGCTGAGCGCCTGCGCAGGAAAGTCGCCGGGGATTTCTTCCCGATTGAGCGCGGCAAGAACAGACTGGATGTGACAATCAGTCTGGGCGTGTCGACATCTTCTGGTGAGAACTGCACGATTGATGAACTGTTGAAGTCTGCTGACCAGGCGCTTTATGACGCGAAGCATGCCGGACGAAATCAGGTGAAGAGTCGTCAGGCGGCCTGATCAGGTCTTTCAGATTTGCGAGCATAAAAAAACCGGCCAAAGGGCCGGTTTTTCAATTCTTAGGGATCAAGACTTACTTGATCTTGCCTTCTTTGAATTCCACGTGCTTGCGGACGACTGGGTCGTACTTACGCATCACCATTTTTTCGGTGATGTTGCGTGGATTTTTCTTCGTCACATAGAAGAATCCGGTGCCTGCAGTTGAGTTCAGGCGGATCTTGATGGTTGCTGGCTTCGCCATGAGAACAGACCTCGGTTAGAATTCGAAGCGCGCATAAACTATGGATCGGGGGCAGAAGTCAAGGGGGTATATCAGAGGAATTTGGTCAGATCCGCTCTATGATCTGCCCTTTGGGAGAATAGCGCAGAAACAGGGGATCTGGCGTGTCCTTTGGAGCCGCCAGACGCCGTGAAACTTCAGTCAGCATGCTTCTTGTGACCATGGGCAGATCGATATCCTGCGTATCCTCAAGATCAATCCAGCGGACGTCGACGAGTTCTGCACCTGCACTGGCTGCACGTTCGTCGATCAATGCGTCTTCGGCTTCGGCCATGAAGAAGCGGGCATCGAATCGGCGAGGCCTGTAGGGCGGCGTGATGGCGCGACCAATGAATTGCAGGTGCGTCAGGCAGGGTAGGGCATTTTGGTCAAGAAAGGGCGCCCAGTTCGCCGGAACTTTAGCGTCCTGATCGAGGGGGCGGCCAATCAGAAGGCCTGTTTCCTCAAAGGTTTCTCTAATCGCAGTCAGGCCGAATGCGCGCGGTTTGCGCCGTGTTTTGAAGGCCAGTTTGGCTTCAACAGCCGGGGATAGCTCGCTGATAGCGGGGGCTCGACCGTCTTCGGTATCAACGCGGCCACCGGGAAAGACGTATTTTTCGGGCATGAAGGCGTGCCTTGTCGAACGCTTACCGACAAGTACGCGCGGTTTCGGGCCATCACGGCGAATGAGAATCAGCGTCGCTGCATCCTTGGGGCGCAGGGAGGGTGTGCGGCGGTCAACAATGTCGCCGTCTTCAAGTTTGTCGAATGCACTGACTGACTTGTCGATCTCCAAAATGCTCACCGCTTCTTTCGTTTGCCTTTTTTAGGGACACCACCACGCGATGAGGATGGGCGGCCCGGTTTGCGACTCACCTTAGCACGCTTGAAGCTGCTTCTTGATGACGGTTTGAAGTCTTTGCGTTTCGGGCGCGGGTCAGACAGCATTTTCAGAAGAAGGCTTCCGGACAGGGCGTCGGCTTCTTCGAGCTTGACGCGAACCGGTTGGCCGAGTTCGTAGCGCTGGCCGGAATCTTCTGCGACGAGTGCCGCATAGGCTTCGTGGAAATGCCAGTATTCCCGACCGAGAGAGCCTACAGGCACGAAACCGTCGGCAGCTGTTTCGTCCAGTTTTACGAATAGTCCGAATTTTGCGACGCCCGTGATACGGCCTTCAAATTCTGCGCCTGTTCGATCTGCGAGGAAGGCGGTGAGATATCGGTCAGATGCGTCCCGTTCGGCGGCCATACTGGCGCGTTCACGCTCCACGAGATGGCTGGCAATTTCTTCGAGGCGCACGCGTTGTTCTTCTGGCAGGCCATCCGGGCCGAGATCATAGGCACGGATCAGCGCACGATGGACGATCAGGTCTGAATAGCGACGGATGGGCGAAGTGAAGTGTGCGTACCGCTGCAGGTTCAAACCAAAATGGCCAAGATTGTCTTGGGAATATATGGCCTGGCTCTGCGAGCGTAGAACGATCTCGGAGATTTCGTGATGACGATCGGTTTCCTTGGCGATGGTAAGGAGCCTGTTAAACCGGGCAGGGGTGACCTTCTCGCCTTTGGTCCATTCGATATCGAGCGTATCAAGAAAGGTGTGCAGACCCTGTATCTTCTCGTTCGAGGGTTCGTCATGAACGCGATAGATGAGATCGGCGCGTTTGCCTTCGAGCGCTTCTGCGGCGCAGACATTCGCCTGGATCATCATTTCTTCGATCAGCTTGTGTGCGTCGAAACGGTCTCTGACTTTGATGCCGATGACTTCGCCATCTTCAGAAAGTTCAACCTTGCGCTCTGGAATGTCGAGATCGAGCGGTGCTCGCTCACCGCGTTTCTTTTCCAGCGCGGCATAGGCAGCCCAGAGCGGCTTCAGAACGGGCTCCAGGAGCGGGCCTGCCTTATCAGACGGATCGCCATCAATAGCCGCTTGAGCCTCTTCGTATGAAAGGCCCGCCGCCGACCGCATCATACCGCGGATCAGTCGGTGGCCAATCTTGGAACCGTCCTTTGAGAAGATCATCTCAAAAGCGAGGCAGCATCTGAGTTCACCTTCTTTCAGTGAACATTCGCCTGCTGACAGCGCTTTTGGGAGCATGCTGGCGACGCGATCGGGGAAGTAGGTGGAGTTCGCACGCTTATAGGCTTCCTGATCAAGAAGGCCGTTGAACGGGACATAGGCCGAGACATCTGCGATGGCTACGATGATGCGCCAACCGCCAGGATTCTTTGGATCAGAGTCCTGTTGGGCATAGACGGCATCGTCATGGTCGCGGGCATCTGCCGGATCAATCGTGATCAGCGGAATGTTTGTGAGGTCTTCGCGCGGGGCTTTTACAGGTTGAGCAGATTCAGCGGCAGCGATGACAGCGTCTTCGAACTGATCAGGAATGTCATGGGCTGCCATGGCGATAAGGCTGGCTGCGCGAGGGTCATCTGCCTGTCCGAGAATCTCGATGATCTTGCCGCGCTTCGGACCATGGCCGCGCGAGGGAAGTGGTTCACAGCGGACGAGATCGTTATCGCCTGCGCCGTTCGCGTCATTGGGGAAAATGAGGAAGGAGCGCTTGTCCTTGCGCGAGGTGCTTTCGACCATGCCGCCGCCATGCGCGTTCTTCTCGAACACACCAATCATGGCTTCGCGACGGTTTTCGAGCTTCTTGATCATGCGCGCACGCCAGACGCCATCGCGGCCTTCTTCGACGTCACAAAGTGCGCGATCCTTGATACCGGGATCCGGATCGCGACGTTTGCCGCGCGGCCCCATGTAAAGAATATCCGGTCCGAACAGGCCATCCCGACCGACGGCGCGACCGATCAATTCGCCATGTTCATCCAGATGCGTGAATTCGACCACGCCGGTCGGCGGCGGTGTATCAACACGCGCAAAAGAGCGCTTGCCAACGCGTGACAGAACACCTTCATCTTCAAGCTGTTTGAGAATGAGGCGAAGCTCTCTCCGGGCTTCGCCGTTTACCCCCAGACCTCTTGCAATGTCTCTTTTGTTGGTCTCGCCCGGATTATTGGCGAGATAATCGAGAACGGTCTGGCGGGTAAGATTTGTCATTCAGATTTTGCTTTTGTGGTCTTCTTGGCCGCTGGCTTTTTCTTTTTCGCAGCGGCCTTCTTCTTAGGAGGAGATTTGGCCTTGGCTGCGATGAGTTCAACCGCCTGTTCCAGTGTGACGTCTTCTGGTTTGGTCTCTTTCGGAAGTGTGGCGTTGGTTTTGCCATGCTTCACATAAGGGCCGTACCGGCCTTCCAGGACCTGAATTGGCTCTTCGTCAGTCGGGTGTTTGCCGAGGTCTTTCAGAACTTTCGGGGCAGCTCCACGACGCCCCGGATTGGCGCGTTTGTCAGCGATGACTGAGACCGCGCGGTTCAGACCAATTTCGAACACCTCATCTACGCTTGGCAGATTGGCATAGGTTTTAATGTGCTGAACATATGGGCCATAGCGACCGATATTTGCGAGGATCGGCTCATTGTCTTCCGGGTGCAGCCCGACTTCGCGCGGAAGGGAGAGAAGCTTCAGCGCTTTTGGTAAATCAAGTTCGGCCGGGTCCCAGCCTTTCGGAATACTGGCACGTTTGGGTTTCTCGTCGTCTTCGGCGGCAAGTTCGATATATGGGCCGAAACGTCCTGATTTGAGCGCGACATCGCGGCCTGTATCCGGATCTTGCCCCAGCACACTGCCATCCGGATTGATTGCGTTCTGAGATTCTTCACCATCAACTGAAAAAGCACGCGTGAACTTGCATTCCGGATAGTTCGAACAGCCGACAAACGCGCCGTGGCGACCGAGCTTGAGGCTCAGTTGACCATTTCCGCAATGCGGACAGATACGCGGATCCACTGACGGATCTGCGCCTTCTGCCGGGCGGAAAATATGGGGGCCGAGGACTTCATTCAGGGCATCGAGAACTTCGCTGACGCGTAGGTCCGAAATCTCACTGATCGCGGCCTGAAACTCTTTCCAGAAGTCAGCCAGGAACGTCTTCCAGGCGAGTTTGCCATCAGAGACGAGGTCGAGTTTTTCCTCAAGACCGGCTGTGAAGTCATATTCGACATAGCGGCTGAAGAAGCTTTCAAGGAAGCTGGTGACCAGACGGCCCTTGTCTTCCGGAATGAAGCGTTTCTTGTCGAGCCGCACATATTCGCGGTCCTGCAACACTGACAATGTGGAGGCGTAGGTTGAAGGACGACCAATGCCGAGTTCCTCAAGCCGCTTCACGAGCGATGCTTCAGAGAAGCGTGGTGGCGGTTCAGTGAAGTGCTGAGAGGATTTGGCTTCGACCAGAGCTGGCTGCTCGCCCTGTTTGAGAGCAGGCAGGCGCTTATTGTCATCATCGCCGTCGGACGGATCGTCTGTGCCTTCCTGATAAAGGGTCAGAAAGCCGTCGAACATCAGGACAGACCCGGTCGCCCGCAGCCCGGCATTGCGGTCTGCTGAGACAATGTCGACAGTTGTCCGCTCAAAACGTGCCGCTTCCATCTGTGAGGCAACTGCACGGCGCCAGATGAGGCCGTAAAGTCGCCCGAGCTCTGCATCGCCGCGGAAGTTATCCGGATGCAGAGAGAAGTCAGTCGGGCGAATGGCTTCGTGCGCTTCCTGAGCGTTCTTTGCCTTGGATGAATAGCGACGTGCCTTTTCTGGCAGGTATTTACCGCCAAAGCGGGAGCGGATTTCGTCGCGGGAGGCGATATAGGCTTCTTCAGCCATTTGAACGCCATCGGTCCGCATATAGGTGATCTTGCCATCCTCGTAGAGCTTCTGCGCGGCCTGCATTGTCCGTTTGGCACCATAGCCAAGGCGACGAGAGGCATCCTGCTGAAGCGTCGAGGTGATGAATGGCGGTGGCGGGTTGCGCTTGACCGGTTTGGCTTCGACTGCGTCAACGGTGAAGCCATTGCGACGTACAACCTCAAGAGCGGCGTCGGCGCCTGCCTTGTCGGTAATAGAGAATTTCTTGAGCTTCTCACCATTGAGCTCGACGAGGCGAGCTTCAAAGACAGAGCCATCACCGGCCTTCAGATCGGCAGCAATCTGCCAATACTCTTCAGGTTTGAAGATTTCGATTTCGTGCTCGCGCTCACAGATGAGGCGAAGTGCGACCGATTGTACGCGGCCTGCCGAGCGTGAGCCGGGCAGCTTGCGCCATAAGACAGGCGAAAGACTGAAGCCCACCAGATAGTCGAGCGCCCGGCGTGCAAGATAGGCGTCGACCAGTTCCTGATCGATATCGCGTGGGTTCTGCATCGCGTCCGTAACAGCGGACTTGGTAATGGCATTAAAGACAACTCGGCTGATGCCGACATCCTTCAGAACACGACGGTTCTTAAGAGCTTCGAGAAGGTGCCAGGAAATCGCTTCGCCCTCGCGATCGGGGTCGGTTGCGAGAATGAGTTGCTCAGAGCCTTTTACAGCATCTGCAATTTCCTTGATGCGCTTGGAGGACTTGGCGTCCGCCTCCCATGACATCGCGAAGTCTTCATCCGGACGAACAGAACCATCTTTGGAAGGCAGGTCACGGATATGGCCGTAGCTGGCCAGAACCTTGTAGTCCTTTCCAAGATATTTGTTGATTGTTTTCGCCTTCGCTGGCGACTCGACGACAACGACTTTCATTTACGCGTTCCAGATTCCCCGTGTGAGCGGAAGGTGTGGTTAGCCTCTTGCGAAGTCAACAGCACTTAGCCGTCTTCCATATAGGCGATAGCTGTCAATGCTGCGAATAGTGCAAAAAGCGATGGTGTAAAGGCGGCGATGGCTTTTGGCGCAGCACCAGATGCCCCAAGGCTTTGGGTGACTTCACTGATAAAGTAAAGAAGGATCGCTGCAAAAGTTCCCCAGGCGATGAGGACGCCAGTGCCGCCCAGTCGCGCTAGTCGCAGGCAAACGATTGCGCCAATCAACGCCATGGCGACGAAGAGGATCGGTGCTGCCAGAAGCGACTGATAGTGCATTTCATAGCGCGACGCATCGAGCCCGGCACGACGGATGTCGGCGATGAAGCCCGGGAGCTTCCAGAAGCCAATCGTCATCGGAGACGCAAACCGGTCGAGGAGTTTTGCAGGGTCCAGATCTGTCGGAATGGAAAGGACGTCACGGCGGACGGGTCTCTGGCCGGGCATGTTCTCGACAACGCCTGTGAGCTCCCAGAATCCATCTTTCAGGGCTGCACTGTCAGCTTCAATCCGACGCTTGAACGAAAACTCGCTTGTGCCTTCATTGCGTGTGTAGACGCGATCGTATTCAAAGATTTTCACGCCCTGAAGAATGATGCCGCCTTCCTTCGTGCCGCGTGCATGAATGACCAGCTGATCCGTTTCACTTCCCTGACGCAGCCAGATGCCATTCCGGCCAGGCGCAACCGTGCTCTGCGCCTTACCGGTAATTCGCGCGCGTTCCTGCTCGAAATTGTCGTTCATGGATGCGCCGAACGGGTTCAGCACGGTGATGCTGAAAATACCGAGAACAAGCGCTGTGATGATTAGCGGCGTCAGAAAGCGCCAGGCCGAAAGGCCAGCAGCGCGCATTGCAGGCAGTTCAGTCAGGCGTGACAGCCTTGAAAAGGCGAGCATTGCTGTCACCAGCATGATGAACGGCATAGCCTGTTCGATCAGCATGGGCATTTTCATGAAAGACAGTTGCATGGCGGTGAGGAAGGAGATGTCTGCATCACCGCCGACTGTCCGGAACTGCTCGACGACGTCGACGAGCAGAATCGCAGCCAGAATCACGCTCGTCGTCAGAAGGAGGGACGACAGGCATTGTTTGAAAATGTAGAACTGGAGACGGTTCATGAGCATTGGGTCAGGTCGCCTCCACGGCCACAGCGCCGCCTTTGGACTTTTTGAACAAGCGTTTCACGCCCCCGGTGAGATAGATGAAGGCAATCACCGATGAGGTGCCGATCGGAATCAGATACTGGACAATATTCAGTGCCGGATCGTGCTGCGCATTCGACTGGATCACCAGCGTGACGATGATGAGAAACAGAGCGCCGACCGACGCAATAATGATGCGTTTTTGATAACCCCGTCTGCTGAAATTGCCGCCCACAACCGCCAGAATGGCTATAAATGCCATGGCTATATTCAGGATGGGTGACGATAAGCGTGTGTGCGCCTCGGCCTTGTAGCGTTCCTGATCATTTGCCTGATAATAATCTGACAGATCCGGAAACAGTAGCTCGAACAGGAAACGGTCAGATGGCTTCAGAAGAAGGTCGGATTCCTCGGCCATGAAATCGGTCAGGTCGAAAACATAGTCATCAAAGTTCAGAATGGAGAGCTGGCCTTGCTGATCCAGCTGCTGGATCTGGCCATTTGTCATGTGGATTGCCGGATTTCCCGCGATCTCAACAATGTTACCGGTCTGGGCGATATAATCGACCGCATTATTCGGCTGACGCGTGTCCGAAATCAACATGCCCTTGAAATTACCGGCCGTTGATTCGCGCACATAGATGGTCAGACCTTCAGTCGGATAGGTGAAAGCACCCGGACGAATAAGCGAGGCGGCAAGATCAGCGCGCGCGTCCGAAAGGGTTTCGCGCAGTTCGCGTTGCGCAAGCGGCTGTACAAACAGATTGACCAGCAAGTGAACGATGGCGGCTAAAACTGCGAGGCGAACAATCGGTGAGGCCACCTGCCAGCGCGTCATGCCAGCTGACTGTGCGACAACGATCTCGCTATCGCGTTGAGCCCGATTCAGGGCGTTCAAAGCGGCGACAAACAAGGCAATTGGCGCAAGAACAGCGATGATCTGTGGGGCGCCCAGAACGACAACACGCAGATAGGTGAGCGCGCTCTGCTGATTTTCGACAATAAGGTCTGTCTGGGACAGGCCTTGCGCCAGCAATGCGATCAGGGCCAGTCCACCGACAATCGTCAGTACCGCCTTGAGAACACTAAAAAAGATATACCGCTGAATTTGTGTCATCGTCTCGCTTTTGTTTAGCGGGTCATTGCTTTCACGCCAAACATTTCTCACACCGGTTGCCGGAAGTGCTTCGAGGGCTTACTTCGATTTCAATTGGAGCAAAAGTATGAAGTTCGAAATTAAAGATACAGGCTTCGGCCAAGTACACGCGGTTCTTTGTTACGAAGATACCGGCATTCCATCAGAACTGGACAATCTGGAAGCAGGCTTGAGCGCTAAGCTTGGCTCGCTTGCAGAGACCGCACGTTTCAAAAGCAAAAGCGGGCAGGTTCTTGAATACGCACTCGGAAAAGAAGGCGGCCCGCTTCGTCTGATTCTGATCGGTGGCGGCAAGACAGACGGCGATCAGGCACGCACGCTCGAGGAATTCGGCGCGGTTGCAGTGAAGCAAACGATTACTTCGGGCTTTACGTCACTCTCGCTGACTGGCGCCGGTACGAATGAAGATGCGCGTGCTCTTCTTGGTGCCAAGCTGGCAGCTTACCGGTTCGATACCTACAAGACCAAGCTGACTGATGACCAGAATCCATCTCTGGAGTCCGTTACGCTGGTCTCTGGTTCTGTTTCTGAAGCTGACTGGTCAGCGTATTCGGCAGCTGCAGAGGGAACATGGCTGGCTCGTGACCTGATGAATGAGCCACCGAATGTGCTTTATCCTGAGACCTATGCTGCACGCATCAAAGAGATGGAAGCGCTGGGCCTGAAAGTTACTGTGCTTGGCGAAGAGAAAATGGCCGAGCTCGGCATGAACTCCCTTCTGGGCGTGGGACAAGGCTCAGTCCGCGAATCGCTGACTGTGTGTATCGAATGGTCTGGTGGCGGAGATGAGGCCCCTGTTGCTCTTGTCGGTAAAGGCGTCTGTTTCGACTCCGGTGGCATCTCTCTGAAGCCTGGTCCGAACATGCAGGACATGAAGGGCGATATGGGCGGTTCTGCGGCTGTTGTCGGCGCCATGAAAACGCTCGCGCTGCGGAAAGCCAAAGCGAATGTCGTCGGACTGGTCGGTCTTGTCGAGAACATGCCTGATGGCAATGCCAGTCGCCCGGGCGACATCGTCACGACCATGTCTGGTCAAACGGTTGAGAACCAGAACACCGATGCGGAAGGTCGTCTCGTCCTGTGTGACGTGCTTTGGTATGCGCAGGAAACCTATAATCCACGCGCGATTGTTGATCTCGCCACGCTGACCGGTGCGATTATCGTTTCGCTCGGGCATGAAAATGCAGGTCTGTTCTCAAACGATGACGACTTGTCTGCTCAGCTGACGGACGCAGGGAAAACAGAAGGCGAGACCGTGTGGCGTCTGCCGCTTGGCCCGAAATATGATAATCTTCTCAAGTCGCAGTTTGCAGACATGAAGAATATTGGCGGACCGGCTGCGGGATCGATCACTGCCGCTCAGTTCCTGCAACGCTTCATCAAAGACGGCACGCCATGGGCGCACCTTGATATTGCAGGCGTGGCCTGGAAGAGCACAGACAAGTCTGCGATGGACCCGTCCTGGGCGAGCGGCTTCGGCCCTCGTCTTCTCGACCGCTTCATCAAGGACAATTACGAGAGCTAAACATGGCCTGCGAATGGTGGTTCTATCATCTTGAGCGGCCACCATTGTCTGCCGCACTTGCCCCTCTGTTCGAGAAGTGCCTCGAGCGGGGGTGGCGTGTGATTGTCTCTAGCCAGAATGCAAGCCAGCTAAGTGAGCTGGATGCTGAGCTCTGGAAGTGGCGGGATGATAGTTTTCTGCCGCACGGCATGGCCGGCGAACATGGCTCTCGTCAGCCCGTCCTGCTTACCGGTGGGATGAATAACGAAAACAAGTCTGACATTCTCGTTCTGCTGAGCGGACAGGATTGTGAGACAGCCGACCAGCCCTATCAGCGGGTCATGGTCGTGTTCGAAGATGCTGACATGTCTGCCAGAAACACGGCACGTCTTCAGTACAAGCGCGCTCGCGATGACGGCATGACGGTACGATATTTTCAGCAGACACCTGCGGGCGGGTGGTCTGAAAAGTCCGGCTGACGACGCGCGCTCTCCCTTTTTCCACAAATGGGTGTTGGCAGACCGCAGACTGCCGTCTATAGCGGCGCCCAACGAGTTATTCGCAATGCACAAAGGAAATCGCAATGGCGACCGAACGCACATTTTCTATCATCAAGCCTGACGCAACTGAGCGCAATCTGACTGGCAAGATCAACGCCATGATCGAAGAAGCTGGTCTGCGTATCGTTGCTCAGCGCCGCATCCAGATGACTGACGCACAAGCAAAGCGTTTCTATGACGTCCATGCTGAACGCCCATTTTATGGTGAGCTGGTCGAGTTCATGACGTCTGCGCCAGTGGTTGTTCAGGTTCTCGAAGGCGAGAACGCTGTTGCGAAATACCGCGAAGTCATGGGCGCAACGAACCCTGCGGAAGCTGCTGAAGGCACAATTCGTAAAGAGTGCGCGCTGTCGATCGGCGAGAACTCTGTCCACGGCTCTGACAGCCTGGAAAATGCGAAGCTGGAAATTGGTCAGTTCTTCTCTGAAGCTGACATCGCAGGCTAAGCCGAACCTGGCTTCCAAATAGCAAAAAGCCATCCTTTGAAGGATGGCTTTTTCTTTGCGTATCTGACAAAAATCAGATCGAAACACGCTCGACAAAACTGAAGAAACTGACAGCGAAGCCGATGACGCCTGCTACAGTCATAAGCGACAATAGCGCAGGTGTTGTGGAGACCTGAAATCCAGATTTCTGTTTCGTTTTCTGAGTTGTAAGTGACTGTGCCATGTGATGAACCTCCTGCAGGTTACAACACGTTAATAGCGGTTTGGTTCCTGTAAGGCTGTATTTCCGGCCATGCTTCTTGAAAATGCATTAAGTGCCTCGGCCAGCCCTTGAGAGAGACTGATCTTGTCGCTGGCAGCGTTGAGAGACCCTTCCAGCACAGATGCAGGCCGACCTGAAATTTGAGATGCCTCGGCCGGCGAGAATTTTTCAACACCAAGCAGCGCGACGGCGATGCGTTCGATAATTGGCAGGGCGCGCAGGTCCTGCAATATGCCGGGCAATTGCACTCTACGCGTAGACAGCAGCTGAATTTCGCCAGCCCCGCTAAGCATGGTTTCAAATTTGTCGAGGGCACGGCAGAAAAGCTTCAGCTCGATGTTCTGATCGATCGGCGGATTGCGATCGGCTGTCTGTGAGTCATCGATCATGGTTTTCAGGGCGCGCTCGGTCATTTCAGGGTGACCTGTCATGACCCATCCAAAGCGCCGGAGACGCTGGAAAAGCTGATCGGAGTAGAAGGTATGGTCGTTCATGGTCGCGCTGTGTGATCTCATGAATATGGCCGCTCTTCAAGTCATGCAGACCTGTCGCTAAAGCGGCCATATTCGTTCTTAGCGAGGCATATTCGCGCGGCTGTTCTGGTGATCCAGAAGCGGCGAGGATGGTCGACGAATATGGAGATAATCCTCATCGAAATGGCAAATCTGAGCCAGTCGTGACTTATCCAGTATCCTGACACTTTCATTGTCTTCTTCAATCAGACCTGATCGCCGCATATCTGACATCGTCCGTGAGACGTGCACGGACGTCAGGCCGAGGGCGTCTGCGATGTCTGCGCGCGTCAGTGGCAAGGCAACTGTATCCTGTTCTCTTCCCAGAGCTGCACTCAGTCGGTTTCTGAGTTCGAGAAGCAGATGACCAATTCGCTCTTTGGCAGACAGGCGACCAACACGAACAATCTGTTCCCTCAGGATCGATTCTTCCTGGACAGCAGCCCACCAGAACGCGCCAGCTAGTGTCGCAGAGCTCGACAATGTCTGAAGAAATGCGCCCTGATCCACAATCTGTACATCACAAGTCGTGACGGCAGACACTGTGTGATCGGCCTTCAGGTCGGAAAGGGCTTGCAGGTCAAATATGTCGCCAGGCAGCATGAAGTTCACGATCTGCCTGCGGCCATCTTCAAGCATGCGGTAGCGAAGGGCCCAGCCACGCTTGACGATGAACAGCCGATCTGCCGTGTCACCTTCGCGAATAATATCCTCGCGCGCCTGGAAGGTCGTCTCTTGGCGATTGAGGTTTTCCATCACGGCCCACGAGGCATCGTTCAACGGGCTGTATCGGGTCAGTCTGTTTTGTAGCGCAATCATGCACTTACAACGGCGATGATTGTGGTTGGTTCCCAGAGCGATCTGACGAAGCGAATTTAATTGCTGTTCCTGAATTGAGAGTAAGGGTTAGTGCGCTGCCATAGATTATAAAGTGTCGGAAGAGCGCCCCAGAAAAACATCTCAACTTCCATGGAACCGAATGCCTTATGTCTCGTTGGTTTAGCATCAGGATTAAAGGAGACACCACATGACTTCCAATACCGTCCCCCTTCATACACCCGAAGCCAAAGCTGAGGTTGAGGTAAACGACGACATCAAAGCACTGCGTGAAGATTTCGAATCTCTGAAAGGCAATGTCAGCTCGCTAATGTCGAGTGTGACGCGTCTTGCCGGTAAGCAGGCTGACAAAGGTGTCGATAAAGGCAAAGCCGTAGCTGATGACGCTGTCGATGCGTTTGAGTCTGCCCGTGGGTCCGTGGAAGGCAAAATCCGTCAAAAGCCGCTGGCTGCCGTTGGTATTGCTGTCGGCGTCGGTGCTCTGCTGGCAATTGCCACACGTCGATAATCGAATGGACAAAGCAAAACTCAGATTGCTTGCTGGTGTCAGCGGAGGCGTTTTCGGCTTCGCTGGCATTCTTGCATTGGCATTCGCCGGAACGATGCTCCTTTCTCAATGGATGCCGCTATGGGCGGCAGGACTGAGTATTGGTGGCATTTTGTTTCTGATTGCAGCTGCTTGCGTTCTGTTTTTCCTTGATATTTTCAAGTCGGCAGACGAAGAGCTCGATCAATTGGAAGACGCTACCGCAGATATGCTGGCAGATCTTCCATTCGACACAATTCAGGCAATTGTTGAGAAACGGCCGCTCACGGCTGTCGGCATTGCCATGCTCGCCGGATACGCTGCGACAAACGATCCGGACCGAGCCGTCAAAAACGCTGAGAAGCTGGTGTTCGGACTTCTCTAGTCTTGTTTTTTTGGTGCAGGCAGACGACTTAATGGTCTATGGCACTTTGGAATATCCGTAACCTGATTTCGATAGCGGCTGGCGTGTCAGCGTCAGCTGTTGCGGTGCGCAAGGCCCTCGGTCGCGAAGTCGACCGGCGGGCCGACAAGGCCATCGCTGCTGCGGTTGTCGAAGCCAGGACGGAAATCCGCGAACAAGCTCACAAATTCTTCTCCAGAGGGTTTATTCAATTCTTCTGGACGGCGCTGGTCAAAGCCTCGCTCATTCTGGCAGTCGCATCTGTGTTTCTGATGGGATGGGTGGCTGATCACTGGTCTGCACTGGCGCTCGCCGTGCTCTTCGTCGTGTTCACGACCTATGATGCAGTCCGGGCATTTCCGACAGCTAAATTCGTCTGGGATGAATTACGGAAATATGGATGGCGGCCGAAACGTATTCTGTCCGAGACGATTTCTGCGCAGGTCTTCGAATCGGTTCTGGAACGTGCCCAGGAAATCGAAGTCAAAAAATCCGAAAACATCTTATTGCTGCTCGCAGGCCGGAAACGGAACGAGATCGTCGACAAAATGGCGCGCGGCGTGGCGGATATTGCAGCCCAGACGAGCTGGGATGACATCAAACCTATGCTATTCGGATTTGCCGTGCGCTGCGGCATTCTCATGCTGATTTATTCGTCGCTCGTCTGGACGCTGATCTGGATGATCCGGCACTAGTAGAGAGCGTTAGAGGCCTTAGTTTTCCAGTCTCGTTCTGGCGCAATCAGCAGCAGACATCACGAAATTTCGGAAAATCCTCCGGGCAAAACCCTTATACAGAAGAAACTCCGGGTGGAATTGGATACCCACCATGAAGGGGGCGGTTTCATGTTCGATCGACTGAATAAGCCCGTTAATTTCACGCGCAGCAGGTTTGAAGCCCGATCCAAGTTGGCTCACTGCTTGCGTATGGATTGAATTCACCGAAAGCAGTTTCCGTCCGGTCGTCCGGGACAGCCAGCTATTGGGTTCGATGGAGATCGTTTTCCTGAAGAACATGCGATGCAGGAAAGATGTTGGATAGGTGATATCGTCATAAGCTGACAGATCGGGAGAAAGTGTGCCGCCTTGCAGAACGTTCAGCATCTGCATGCCGCGACAGACGCCCAACACAGGGATGTTGTGCTCGAGTGCCGCTTTTGCCCACGAGGCTTCCATGTCATCGCGCACACGGTCGTACTGATATCCGGCTTTGACTTTGCCCTGATACCGTTCCGGATAAACATCTGAACCACCACCGAAAAGCAAACCATCGATAGAATGTGGGTCGCGCGGAGCGCGAGAGGTAATTTTAATGGGATCTCCGCCTGCAAGCCAGACAGCGAACTTCATCGCGGCGTAGGACAGGTAGTCGCCTTTATCGGGCTTGGTGATCCCAATGATCGGACGCTTTCTGTAATGCTTTTTCGGCCTGGCGAGTGAAGCGGGAGTGCCGTCCTCGTCTTTTTCTTTTTTCGGAGCCTCAAATTTGAGTTCCGGCGGTAGCGTGCCGTGTCGCTTGAGCGAACTAAGCGCGAACAGAACACCGAGCCCGACGGCCGGATCGTCATCTGAAGAAAACTCTGATGGAAGGTCGTCATGCTCTGAGACCTCTTGCTGGATTTTCGCCAGCATGGAGGGCGCGGCCAGGCTGTGACCTGCGCTGTTCAGCAGCTTGTTAGTCGCTTTGAGGATTTCGCCCTTTGAGGCGTACTCTTTCATTTTCTCCCAGGCGTCACCTGACTTCTGCAAATGCGTGTCTGAGGCGGCGATCTCTTCAGCGATTGAGAGGATCCATGCCGCCGGTGTTTTCGACTGAAAGCCGACATTCACAGAGTCAGACCGGACCTCTTCGAGATTGCGACCAGCAGCGAGGCAAAAGGCCAGCCACGGAAAATCCACTCCCGATGCTGTGGAATGAAACAGACCCGCCCAGTAGCGCGGATTGACCTCGATCAATTTTGGCGGCGTGTTCGGATCGCCATTCCAGCGGAAATCGATTTCTGCAACGCCGTTCCATTTGGATAGTTTCAACAGCTTGCGTGTGCTTTCGAGAAATGGTGTTTCGTCGATTGTCTCGCGAATGGCACCAGCACCTGACTTGTTTGGAAACTGTTTCAGGTTGCGGTAGGCGACTGCGCCGGCCAGTTCGCCATGATCAGCTATGACTGATACGCAATAATCCTCGCCGTCAATCAGCTCCTGCAGGAGATAAGGCGCATCATGGTCCGCCTCATTCAGGTAAGCCTCGAGATCTTCCTGCGAGTCGAGTTTCTCAACGCCGCGACCACCAACACCATCAGATGGTTTGATGATCCGCGGAAATGTGACGTCTTTGATATCATCTTCGGAATAGCGCGAGGGGGTGATGATTTGAGTTTCCGGAATTTCGAGCCCGTGTTCTGCGGCGAAATCGGCGAACACGTGCTTGGGGTCGATCAGGTCGATTGAGGAAATATCCGGGGCAGAAATCTGGATAAGTGGTTCGAATCGGTCGCGATATTTTGCAAACAGGCGCGCATCTCTGAATGCAGGTATCAGCACATAGGGACGACTGTCAGAAGGCGCATATTTGCGGACGGCTTCTTCGAAGTCGTCGAGGGCTTGTTCCTCATCGGTTTCAAAACTTGCATGTATGAATGTATCGCTGACATGCTTGGAAAACGACAGCACCGTCATACCCACATCATCGGCGCCGATCACTTCGACACCGTGCTCATGCAATGACCGGGCGATCACAAGAGAAATCAGGCTACGTCCATAAGTGACAATGGCCCGGCCCGTGACCTTCTCCTCAGAGAGATTGGATTCCTCTTTTGGATCTGACCCGCTTTGATTTTTTGATTCCCGAATAAGCGTGCTCATGCCTTCAGAACGCGGTATGGAGCAAGCGGTTCCGCGTGTTTAGCAGATGTTTTTTGCGCTGGTCGCGGAAAATCCGTCTTGAAATTTCTTCCAAGTGTGATCCCGGGAAAGAATCACTCAGGGGGTGTGTAGGCCACAATCTTTCGGTGTTCATCCATCAGGCCCATCAGCAGGCTGACGCAGGTGAGCAGCAGAATGATGGTGAATGGGAAGGCCGCAGTGATGGTTCCGGCCTGCAGCGCGGAGAGCACGTTTTCGCCGCCACCATATAGCAAGGCCGAAGCTGTCAGACCGATTGAGCA
>NZUJ01000039.1 GCA_002701295.1 Ponticaulis sp.
AGGCGGTTGATCTGACAAACTGTGAGCGGGAACCGATCCACATTCCCGGTCGGATTCAGGATTACGGCATGTTGGTGGCTGTCACGCCGGACTGGCTGATCAGTCATGCCTCCGAGAATATTTCGGAAGTGTCTGGCGGTCCGGCAAGCGAGTTGATCGGACGGTCTATCCTTGATCTGTTTGAGCCGGATGCGGTTCACAGTATCCGCTCGCGGCTGCAAATGCTGAAGGGCAAGGATAGTGTCGAGCGCCTGTTTGGCATCAAGCCATTTGCGCAAAAGCAGAAGTATGACGTCGCGATTCATCTGTCGGGCCGGTCGATTATAATCGAGCTCGAAAAAAATGTTGGTTCGCACACGACTGACTATCTTTCGCTCGTGCGCTCCATGATTGACCGGGTGCTGCTCTCCTCGACGATTGATGATGCGTGTTCGATGGCCGCGCGCCAGCTGAAGGCAATGACGGGCTTTGATCGCGTTATGGTCTATCGGTTCGAACCTGACGATACAGGGACTGTAATTGCCGAGGCGTTGAGGCCCGGCATGGAGCCGTTCAAGGGATTACACTATCCGGCAAGCGATATTCCCAAACAGGCACGAGAACTCTATCGCCGCAATCTTCTGCGGATTATTGCCGATGTGAATTCTGACCCGGTGGACATTACGCCAGTGCGCAATCCGGAAGGTGAGTCGCTGGATTTGTCTTTGAGCGTGACGCGAGCGGTGTCGCCCATTCATATAGAATATCTCAAAAATATGGGCGTCGGCGCTTCCCTGTCGATCTCGATCCTGAAGCGCGGCAAGCTGTGGGGCTTGTTTGCCTGCCATCACGACACGCCGAAAGCACTGTCGTTTGACCTTCGAACTGGCTGTGAACTTTTTGCGCAATTATTCTCATTCGTGCTGGAGCAGAAAGAGTCCGATCTGGAACGCGAACAGCAGGTGAAAGGTCAGATTCTGCACGACCAGCTGATGGCACAACTGGCCGAAGGGGCCAGCCTGAACGCCAATTTCAGCATGATTGTTTCGGCGATCTCCAATGTGATCTCTTTTGACGGGGCTGTCGGATATATTGATGGTGAGTTTCTGCAGACGGGAACTGTTCCGTCTGAAGACCAGTGTATGGCGCTGATGCGGTTTCTGAACACGACGGCGACAGGGCGGGTTTACACCACAGATCATCTTCAGGCCGTCTACCCTGCGGCAGAGGATTTTTCTGGGGTGGCGTCAGGACTTCTGGCGCTGCCGGTATCGCGAACGCCACGCGATTTTCTGGTGCTTTTCAGACAGGAAATCGTTCGGTCTGTTACCTGGGCAGGCAATCCGCAAAAGCCTGTTACACCGGGGCCGAATGGCATGCGGTTGACACCGCGAAAGAGTTTCGAGGCCTGGCAGGAAGTGGTGCGCAATCACTGCGAGCCCTGGAAGCCGGGTGAGATTCAGGCCGCAGAAGCGCTGCGCGTGACGCTGATGGAAGTTGTCCTGCGGATGACAGATACCGTCCTGCGCGAACGGTCACGTGCGCACGAGCGACAAGAGCTTCTTATCGCAGAGCTCAACCACCGTGTACGTAATATTCTCGGCCTTATCAGAGGGCTGATCAATCAGTCCTCATCGACCGGTCTGAATGTTGACCAATATACGCAGCAATTGAGCGGACGGGTTCAGGCGCTGGCGCGCGCGCATGATCAGATCACAAAGCAGAACTGGTCACCGGCGCCCTTGAGAGCGCTGATCCAGACGGAATGTCTGGCTTATCTGGGTGAGAAGTCAGATCGGGTGACCATTGAGGGCCCGGAGATCATGCTTGAGCCGCAAGCCTTCACAACCTTGTCTCTGCTGATCCATGAGCTCGTGACCAACTCGGTCAAATATGGCGCGCTGTCGAATACGCATGGTGAGGTGGCCATCAAGCTCCGCTGTGACCGGCAGGGCGATATGTTCCTGACCTGGCGAGAAATGGGCGGTCCGGCAATTTCAAAACCGCCTGAACGTCGCGGCTTCGGGTCAACCATCGTCGAAAAAGCGGTGCCGTTTGAGCTGAACGGAACATCTGATGTGAGATTTGCGCCCACGGGTCTGGAAGTCGACCTGATGGTGCCATCGCATCATATCACTGAAGCGGAATTCCGATCTGAGGCGGTGACAGACGCGTCAGAACCATCGCAATCAGATGATGAAGGAGAGGTCAGCAAGATCTCGCTAGATGGCGATGTACTGATTGTTGAAGACAATATGGTGATCGCTATGGATGCGGAGGACTTTTTCCGCGGACTGGGGGCCAACGAAGTGCATATTGCCTCTGATGTTTCCGAAGCCATGGAATTGCTCGAGACGATCACGCCGGCATTTGCTCTGCTTGACGTGAATCTCTCTGATGAGACCAGTGAGCCGGTTGCCAAAAAGCTGCAGGAAAAGGGTGTCTCTTTCGCATTCGCCACCGGTTATGGTGATGCGGTTGCCATGGTGCAACGCTTTCCGGATGTCTCGGTGATCCAGAAGCCGTACTCAATGGAAGATCTGAAAAAGCTGTTCCGTTAAGGCCGGTTTTTAGTTCCCCAAAATAAAAACCCAGCCGGCACCTTTTGGGGGGGGGGAGCGCCGGCTGGGTAAGACCTGATCTGGCGGTAGATCAGGCCGGTTTCAGTTTGTTGCTGATAGGTTTATCAGATCGGGACAGGTGATCAGCCACCGAAATCTGACTGATCGCTGTGCGGATTGCGTCTATGCGAACCATGGTCTGATAGTCCTCTGGCAGATACTTGTCCGTGCCCAGGCCCTTAAGCTGAGCGTGTACTTTCTCATTCACATTGCAGAGATAGATCAGGCGTTCTTCATCGCGCGCGTCTTCAGCAATCGCTTCGACGGCGCGAGCGGCTGAAACATCGACATCCGGGACTTCGGTGAAATCCAGAATAATCGCTTCGCGGCCGTGCACATTTTCGCGTACGCGGTGAGCAATATCTGCTGCTGCGCCGAAGCTGAGTGGTCCGGAGAATGAGAACAACTGAATGCGGCTTCGATAATCCTTCAGAAGCTCAGTTTCCTCAGCCGTCAGCTTGCTGTCGGCATTGGTGTGCAAAGCGTCCAGCTGTTGTTTCGCAACAGAGCGAACATAGGCCAGAGCGGCAAGGAAGACACCCAGACCCACCGCTGTGATCAGGTCCACAAAGACAGTGACCAGAAGCACAAGCGCCATGAGCGCCAGATCCCAGCGTGGGCCTTTATGTGCACGCTTGAGATAGACAACATCGATAATGTCCCAGCCAACCTTGATCAGAATTCCTGCCAGCACAGCATGGGGGATGGCGCGCGCAAGCGGTGCCAACGCAATCACGACTGTCAGCAACAGAAGAGAGTGGATCATGCCCGACAGACGGGTTGAGCCACCTGTCCGGATGTTGACCATTGTTCGCATGGTCGCGCCTGCGCCGGGTATGGCGCCGAAGAGACCTGCAACCGCGTTACCAATGCCCTGACCAAACAATTCCTTGTTTGATTCATGGCGGGTACGGGTGGCGTTGTCGGCAACGAGACTGGTGAGAAGGCTGTCGATCGAGCCGAGAAGCGCCAGAATGATCGCCGCTTCGACAACAAGGAAGGCGGTTTCCCGTTCAAAGCCCGGCAGGACCAGCGATGGGAAGCCGACAACGAGGTCATCACCAATGGTTGGAACATTCACGAGCAGACCCAGAAGGGAGCCGATGATCAGAGCGGCGAGGGCGCCTGGAATGAACTTGCCTATGGCTTTCGGCCAGAAGAATACGAGTGCGAGCGTCAGAAGGCCCAGACCAAGTGCAGCAAAGTTTGGATCAGCTATTGCTGCTGGAATGGCTTCGATGGCTGCAATGGTGCCGCCGCCATCTGGCTCTGAGCCGAACAGCCTGCTTGCCTGCAAGAGAATGATGATCACGCCAATGCCGGTCATGAAGCCCGATATGACGGGATAGGGAACAAGGCGAATATATTCGCCGAACTTCATGGCACCCAGAACAATCTGGAAAATGCCCGCCAGCACGACTGCGGAAAAGATGATGCCGGCAATTTCGGGAAATGGCGCGCCAGCCTGTCGGCTGACTTCGCCGACCAGCCCGGCGAAGACGACGACCATTGGTCCCGTCGGCCCGGTCACCTGAGTTTGTGTGCCACCGAACAGAGCCGCGAAGAAGCCCGTGAAAATGGCGCCCCAGAGACCGGCTATGGGACCGGCCCCTGAGGCTTCACCAAAGGCGAGTGCGAGCGGGAGTGCGACGACGCCGGCAGTCAGACCTCCGAAGAGGTCTCCTTTGATGTTCGTGAAGTCGAAATGGTTTTTCAGCATGGCCGCCTCACTTATTCAGCTGCGGTATGGGTGTGATCGTGCATGGGCAGGTATTCGCGCACCATTTCGGCGTAACGGTCTGCGACCGTTTCGAACTGGTTGGAGTCCGGATCCCAGGCCAATACATCACCCGTTCTGATGTCATAGACCCAGCCATGCAAAGTGAGTGCGCCCGAAGCGAGCCGGGCGGCAACATAAGGGTGCGTCTTCAGATGCTGTATCTGCAGAATGACATTCTGTTCGATGAGCATGCGCATTTTCGCGCTGTCATCGAGCTCTGCGCCCGCTTCCTTGACGACTTGCCAGGCAGCTCGGGAGTATCCCAGCCATTCGCGCACGTGCGGCAATTCAGAGAGTGAATCGATGTCTGTCACGCCTTTCATGGCACCACATTCAGTGTGACCACAAATAATGATGTGCGGCACCTTGAGTGCGGCAACGGCATATTCGATTGACGCAGTCATACCGCCTGTGTGGACTGTGTGCGGCGGGACAATATTGCCCGCATTGCGGCAGATGAAGAGCTCGCCGGGCTCTGTGGATGTGATGAGGTTCGGGCTGATCCGGCTATCAGAACACGTGATAAACAGCGCTTCAGGTGACTGGCCCGTGCTGAGTTGTTCAAAGAGTTCCTGACGTTTCGGATAGTTATCCCGTTGAAATTTAACAACGCCCGCTGCGATTTTTGGCATAGATTTCCCCTTTGCATTTCAAGTAAAAATGCAATCAATATTTGACTGTACTTGTGATTGTTAGCGAACAAGAATCAGAGTGTGCGGCCGCAAAACTGCGGGCACAGCGGATACCAACACTCGCGGACTACAAGTGAAAGCTGTTATATTCTTGATTTATTTGGAAATTATACCGGATCGCGCTGCGATGCAGGGTGAGCGCGGCGACATGGCGCAGCTGTATCGCCACCTTCTGTCATCCAGAGTGTGGCGCAGCGGATAAGTACTGTTGTAGTACAAAAAGTCACCGTCGTTCCCCGTTCTATACTAGCTAAATTAATCAAGTTTTGGCCAAGTACAAGTGAAATCGAAACAGCTGATGAAAAATAGCGATTACAAACGCGTGATTCAGCGTCGCTGTTCAAAATAAAGGCGAAACGACCCCCGAAAAAAAAACGGCCAGGCATTGATCTGCCTGGCCGTTCGAAAATGTGAGGACTGACAAAACCTCAAAGCGCGCAATCAGGCGCTCTGGTGTTCCGGCTGACGTTGCTGAGGCGGTGGCCCCTGCTGGATCTGTATATTCATCAGCGTACCTGTCACAGACTTGCGCAACTGAGAGATCAGATCAGAGAAGAGCGAGAAAGCTTCTGACTTGAACTCATTGAGCGGGTCACGCTGACCATAGCTGCGAAGGTGAATGACAGACCGAAGCTGATCAATCTGCTGAAGGTGCTCACGCCACTCTTTGTCGAGGAGCTGAAGCAGAACCTGCTTTTCAAACCAGCGCATGCGTTCCGGGCCAATATCGGCGGCCTTGGCAGCGTATACAGTGTCTGTTTCGGTTTTCAGGCGCTCAATAATCTCTTCATCAGCAACGCCCTCTTCAGCTGCCCAGGCCTTGATGTCCGGGCGAATGCCGAAGGTTGCGGCAACGGTTTCTTCCAGTGCCGGGATATCCCATTGGTCAGCATATGATTTGGGCGGCATAGCTGTACTAACGACGTCTTCAACCACGTCGTGACGCATTTCCGTGATTGTTTCGCTCACGTCCGGGGCGCTCATGAATTCGATACGTTGTTCGAAGATCGCCTTACGCTGGTCATTGATGACGTTATCGTATTTGAGAACGTTCTTCCGCATCTCGAAGTTACGCTGCTCGACTTTCTTCTGTGAGGTTTCGAGCGCCTTGTTCATCCATGGGTGAACAATGGCTTCGTCTTCCTTGATGCCGAGGCGGCGCATAATGGAATCGAGGCGTTCGGCCGCGAAAATACGCAGAAGGTCGTCTTCGATGGATACGTAGAACTTCGAACGACCCGGGTCACCCTGACGACCTGTCCGGCCACGCAGCTGGTTATCGATCCGGCGGCTTTCATGGCGTTCTGTGCCCAGAACGAAAAGTCCACCCGCATCCAGCGCCTTTTGCTTGGCAGATGCGATCTCAGCCTTGATGTCTGACTTCAGGGCGTCGAGCTCGAGTTCGGTTAGCTCACGGCCTTCCTTAGTCTGCTTTTTGGCAATTTCTTCTTCGAGACGCATTTCGAAGTTGCCGCCAAGCTGAATGTCGGTACCGCGACCCGCCATGTTGGTCGCAACGGTGATCGCGCCCGGCTTGCCGGCCTGGGCAACAATATAGGCCTCGCGCTCGTGATGGCGCGCGTTGAGAACCTGGTGAGGAATCTTCGCCTGGCCAAGCAGGGTGGACAACAGCTCTGATTTTTCAATCGATGCCGTACCGAGAAGAACGGGCTGGCCCTTGGCGTGACACTCGCGGAGTTCTTCGATGATGGCTTTGTATTTTTCCTTCGCAGTCCGGTAGACCACATCGTCATCATCGATCCGTTGGATCGGCTTGTTGGTCGGAATTTCAAAGACACGCAGCTTATAGGTGTCCATGAATTCTGCCGCTTCAGTATCAGCCGTACCGGTCATACCGGCGAGTTTTTGATAGAGGCGGAAATAATTCTGGAAAGTGATGGAGGCCAGCGTCTGGTTTTCTGGCTGGATATCAACTTTTTCCTTGGCTTCGATCGCCTGGTGCAGGCCTTCCGACAAGCGGCGGCCTTCCATCATACGACCGGTGAACTCGTCGATCAGCATGACCTGCTTGTCTTTGACGATGTAATCCTTGTCGCGGCTGTAGAGCTTGTGCGCCCGCAGGGCCTGGTTGGCATGGTGCACGATCGATACGTTATGCGGGTCATACATAGACCCTTCCATCAAACCGGACTCGATGAGCAGTTGCTCAATGCGCTCATTGCCTTCTTCGGTGTAAACAACCGAGCGGCTTTTCTCGTCGAGGTCAAAATCGCCGTCTTCGAGTTTGTAGATCAGCTCGTCGATGGTCCGGTAAAGATCTGAGCGGTCATCGGTCGGGCCGGAAATGATGAGCGGCGTACGGGCTTCGTCGATCAGGATGGAGTCCACCTCGTCGACGATACAGTAATTGTGCTTGCGCTGAACCATATCGGTCAGCGCATATTTCATGTTGTCGCGGAGATAGTCGAAACCGAATTCGTTGTTCGTGCCGTATGTGATGTCGGCTGCATAGGCTTCGCGGCGCTGACGATCATCCAGGCCGTGAACAATAATGCCGGTTTTGAGGCCAAGGAAGCCGTAGAGCTGGCCCATCCATTCGGCGTCACGCTTGGCGAGGTAATCGTTCACCGTGATGACATGGACACCCTTGCCTTCGAGCGCATTCAGATAGGCAGGCAGTGTTGCCACAAGCGTTTTACCTTCACCGGTCCGCATTTCTGCGATGGCGCCGGAGTGCAAAACCATGCCGCCAATCATCTGAACGTCGAAATGTCGCATGCCCAGAGCGCGTTTTGAGGCCTCACGAACCGCGGCAAATGCTGGTTCAAGCAGACTGTCCAGCTTTGCGCCGTTAGCCAGAGCCTGCCGGAATTCGACAGTCTTGTGGCGTAATGCCTCGTCAGAAAGTGCCTCAAACTCTGGCTCGAGTGCGTTTATTCTTTGCACCCGGGCCCGGAAAGGCTTGAGCTGGCGTTCATTGGCAGAACCGAAAAATTTCTTTGCAATCTGAAGCATAACTCAACCGTATCCGCGAAACTATCGACACAATAGCCCGCACCTATTTAAATACTCTGCATACGCAGCTGGGAATTCATCTCGACCCCTCAACCGGACTGACTTAAGAAGCGAGGTATGGGGTGTCAATCTATACACCTGCATTGCAGAAAGACGTCTGATTCATGCAAATGAAATTATCACTCGCCCTCATCAGTGGATTGTGCATCACTCTGACGGCTTGTAACAATTCTGACGACGGGCCGACAACCTCTCCGATCCGGGTTAGCGCAACTGTTGCTGCTGTCGTGAACGGGGAACCTATCCTGGCCTCAGAGGTAGAGCTTGAGGCCGCCTCACAAGGACGGATCGAACCTGGTGAGAAGCTGGATGTGAGTAATCCGGTTTTCGAAAAAACGCTTGAAGAACTGATCGATCAGAAGCTCCTGGCGCAGGAAGCTGTGACGCGCGGCCTTGATTTGGAAGACAACGCGCAGCACAGGCTCAGGGCTGCAGAGGAACGTATTCTCGGGAACATCCTGATCGAGAATCTGGTGTCAGAAGAAGTCGACGAAGCGGCTATTCTGGAGATGTATGAGGCTCAGGCTGCTCTCGCTCAGCTGGGTGAGGAAGTTCTGGTTCGCCATATTCTTGTGGATACCGAGGAAGAAGCTGATTCACTTTATGAACAGCTGCGTGATGGCGCCGAGTTCGCTGAGCTGGCTTTCGCCCATTCGATTGACCTGTCGAGCAATGCTGAAGGCGGCTTGATTGGTTATGTATTACCTGAGGAACTGACTGCGCCGTTTCCGCGAGTGATTGGCCGGACAGCCGTTGGTGCGATCTCGACACCGTTCGAAAGCGAGCTTGGCTGGCATATCGTCAAGGTCGAGGATCGCCGGACGGAGAAGCCGCCGACATTTGATGAGACGCGGCCGAAGATTGTCCAGTTTCTGACACTCAACGAGATCAGCAAAGTGCTGAGCCGCTTGCGTACGCGAGCCAGCATTCAGACGATTAGTGGCGACGAGCCGATGGATCTGACACCGGAATTGCCGGTTCTGGAAGATAACGCGGCGATCGATGAGGTTGATGAGGAGGCATCTTCGGAAGAGGCTGTCGTCGAAGACGAGGTGATCGAGGCAGAGCCGACGGCGGCAGAAATTCCGCCTCCTTCTGTACCAGCCCCGACACCAACGCCGACACCGCGGCCAACCCCGACGCCAACGCCGACACCTACTCCCGTGCCGACGCCTACACCAACCCCAACTCCGACAGCCACACCGGCACCAATTCCCGAGCCAACCCCAGAGGTGACACCGACGCCTGAAGTCGAGGCGACGATCTCGCCCAGTGGTACGCCATCCCTGATCGAGCCGGTCGTCGATGATGAGCCGCTGGATGAAGCCACAGCGCCTGAAGAGGTTGAGGCGGCAGAGGTCGAAGAGGTTGTTCCTGAAGAGGCTGCGCTGGAAGACACAGCGCCTGAGCCGGCCGAAGAAACAGTTGATGAAACGGACGTGGCCGAAGTTGAAGGCACGCCTGAAGAAGAGGACACACCTGAGTGAAACTGACACGGTCTCCACTGGCCCCCGACCATTTTCCGGACCTGCCGGCGGTGAAGGGCATGCGGTCTGCTACGCATTCTCTTGGCATGTACAATACCGACCGTGACGATCTGCTCGTGGTTGACTTTCCCAACGGTGCAATGAGTGGCGGCGTGTTTACACGGTCGCTGACACGGTCCTGCGATATTGACTGGTGCCGCAAGGCGCTGGAGGACGGCAAAGGTCATGCAAGTGGTCTGATTGTGAATGCGGGCAATTCAAACGCTTTCACCTTTCAGCACGGGATCGCCAAGAATGATGCCACTCTGAGCGCTTTCGAAGCAGTGAGCGGCAAGCCGAAGACAGAGTGTTTTATCGGCGCGACTGGCGTTGTTGGCGTTCCGGTCAAGCCTGGATTGGTCGGCGATGTCCTGCCAGAGGTCTGGCCAGAGCTTTCCGAGGATGTGGACTGGTTGAAAGTCGCATCTGCGATCATGACAACGGACACGTTTCCGAAAGGGTCGGGGCGTCAGGTCTCTGTGGGTGGCAAGACGGTGTCGATTGCCGGTGTCGCCAAAGGTTCGGGTATGATTGCCCCCAACATGGCCACGATGCTGGCCTATGTGTTCACGGATGCTCCGCTGACCCAATCGCAATGCCAGTGGCTGACCAGCCAGCACACCAATGCGAGTTTCAACAGCATAACGGTGGATGGCGATACCTCGACCAGCGATACTGCAATGTTGTTCGCAACGGGTGGTGCTGATCTCACCGAGGATGAGCTGGAGGCCTGTTATGAGGATATTTCCGCAGCGATTGGCGAGGTGTTTCTCGATCTCGCGCATCAGATCGTGCGCGATGGAGAGGGCGCCAGCAAGTTCGTCGAAATCGAAGTCACCGGCGCCCTGAATGACAACTCTGCGAAAGTAATTGCGTGTTCAATTGCGAACTCGCCTCTGGTCAAAACAGCGCTGGCAGCAAGCGATGCCAATTGGGGGCGGATCGTCATGGCGGTCGGCAAATCACTCGAGCCTGTGAACCGGGATCACATGACGATTACCATTGGTGATGTGCTGGTGGCAGAGGCTGGTCAGAGGGCTGCGAGTTATGACGAAGCCGAGGCGACACGGGCTGTCTCAGAACCTGAAATCAGGATCAGCGTGGATGTCGCGGTTGGTGGCGGCCAGTCCCGCGTTTGGACGTGCGACCTGACACATGGTTATGTCGAGATTAATGGCGCCTACAGAACTTGATCAACACCATAGAAACTCCCTTCATCTGAAAGTGTTAACTGATGACTGACCGAAGGATCGTCTATGTGTCCGCCGGTGTCTTGATGCAGCCAGACCGCACGCTTCTTGTGGCGCGGCGACCAGCAGGCAAGGCCATGGCGGGACTTTGGGAGCTACCCGGAGGTAAGATTGAAGTCGGCGAAACACCAGAAGAAGCTCTGGTGAGAGAATTGAGGGAGGAGATAGCGGTGACGGTGCATCCTGCGAAAGCAAGTCCGCTAACCTTTGCTTCCCATGCCTATGACAACTTTCATCTTGTGATGCCGGTTTTTCTTGTTCGCGACTGGGATGGTGAGCCAACGCCTCGTGAGGGGCAGGAGCTGAAATTTGTGGCGCCGGGTGATCTTCATGATCTGGACGCGCCAGAAGCTGATCTTCCTCTGTTCGATTTTATCCGCGATTTTGACAAGGCTGGAGGATTTGCGTGACGACTTTGCGTGACCTCCTGAAGCGTTTTCGCCGCGATGAGAGCGGCGCTGAAGTCATCGAGTATGCCATTCTGGCCGGGCTGATCGCGATTGTGATCGTCGCAGGTGTGACCGCTGTCGGCCAGTCTGCCGGTGGCAAGTTTGAACAGCTTGATGAAGAGTGGGACGCTGCCGCTGGCGGTTAATCCTTTTTCGGTTCCGTGCCCTTCAACCGGCCCGTTGTTTCCCCTGCAGATCGTTCTTTGGTGCCAAGTGCCTCAGCCAGGCTTGCGCGCGCGGATCCAGGCCTTTTCGGCTTGGGTTGGGAGTCGTGCGGGGACCAGCCCGTCATCCAGACGAGATCGAGAGTCGCGCGGATGCGGCCGTCAGCGTCTGCAAACTCGGACTGATAAAGCTCTGCCGCCCGCATAAGAATGCGTTGGCTGAGCGGGTTTCGCTGGCCGTCCGGCGCATGAGTTTCGCCGGCGTTCTGAAGATCCTGAAACAGCTTGAAGATATTGTCATAGCGGATTGTCAGCCGATCACGGTCACTGACGGGGAGGGTGAAGCCTGCGCGCTGCAGGAGGCCCGACATATCCAACGCATCGGCGAAGGGTGAGACGCGCATGTCAGCGCCGCCGCGAATATCGGTTTCGGCCTGAAGCATGACCTGACGAAGTTCGTGCAGACTGGCACCGCCCGGCATGGCCGCGATGAAGAACCCATCTGGTTTAAGACAGTGCCGGATCTGAATCAGCGTGCCAGGCAAATCGTTCACCCAGTGCAGCGCCAGTGGACTGATGATGAGGTCGAAACTGTGCTCGGCAAATGGTAGCCATTCCTCATCAACCGCAACTGATTGTCCGGCTTGCAGTCGGCTTGCGGAGAAATCCGTCGTAATCAGCGTTTCGCAGTATGGAGCCATCATGGTCTCAACGGCCTCAGAATATCCGCCGAGGCAGAGTGCTCGACTGAATTTTCGTCCCGTCGACAGAATCCGGTCTTCAATATCTTCGAGCACGCGGGACTTGATGAATTCCACCTGCTGATATGAACTGGACGCGCGGGACCTGCGGGATCGCACGTGCTGTCGGTTAAAGACGGATTGGGGGGTGTTCGACATCATGAGGCTGATATGGCGCGTTCCGGGCTGAGCGCCAAGTTACCATTGCCCGATCGAGAGCGCTTGCGGCAAATTTTTGGCTGGCTTGCGCCGGGGCAATCACTGATCTCTGGTCAGGCATTGTGGGGCAATGCGCGCTTCACGGTGGACGAATTCCTGCAATTGCAGCATCTCACCGCGCCATATTGCGATCAGTGTGCACTGCCCTTTGATCGCCTTGAGGATGCTGGACAGATTTGCGCAGCCTGCGCCGCGGAGCACCCTGGCTGGAGCAAGGCGCGGTCGGCTTTTGTGTATGATGACACGACAAGCCAGATGGTGCTTGGGTTGAAACGGTCCGGCAAACGGGCGGGGCTTCGGGTGCTCGGCAGGTATATGACAGATGCCGCGCGCGAAATCCTCGATACAGCAGACGTGCTTATTCCTGTGCCTGTACACTACAGGCGACTGGCAGTGAGGGGCTTTAACCAGGCAGGCTGGCTGGCGGAAGCCATTTCAGATCAGACCGGTATTCCCGTGCACCATCAGCTGCTTGCGCGGGTCAAAGCGACACCAAGCCAGGGGCATCTGACTTCCCGGCAGCGACGAAAAAACGTCGCAGGCGCTTTTCGGCTGACTGAAAAAGGACGGAACAAACTGACGGCCAGGCGACTTGTTCTTGTCGATGATGTTTATACAACGGGCGCGACACTGAATGCCTGTGCGCGTGCCCTTCACAAGGCAAAACCGGCTAATCTGGATGTCGTGACACTTGCGCGCGTTGTCGCGCCGCGAAATCCTCTTATATGATGCGCCGACTGGAGAAAATGAGCCGATGGCGAAAGTAGAGATTTATACCCGTGAATGGTGCCCGTATTGCACGCGTGCGCTGAGCCTGCTGGACAAGAAAAATGTGGACTACACCCACATCGACGCCGGCATGGACCCGGAAAAGCGCAAGGAGATGATCCAGCGCGCACAGGGCGGCAGCACCTATCCGCAGATCTTCATTAATGACGACCATGTTGGTGGTTGCGATGAGCTTCATGCGCTGGAGCGCGCCGGCAAGCTTGATGCCTTGCTGTCCATGGACGCTGGCTGAGCCATGGTCAAATACGCGCTGAACTGCCAATCATGCCAATCAGAATTCGAAGCCTGGTTTTCGAATTCGGATGCATTTGATGATCAGAAAGAGCGTGGACTTTTGTCCTGTCCTGAATGTGGCGGGTCCGAAATCGTGAAGCAGATCATGGCGCCGGCAGTGTCTGGCACTAAAAAGCGAGAGGTTTCGCAAAGCCCGACTGTGCCACTGGTTCAGCCCGGCGCTGACCTCGCCAAAATGATGAAGGCCGTGCGCGAACATATCGCCTCAACGCATGAATATGTTGGGGCGGACTTCGCGCAGAAGGCCCGCGCCATGCATGATGGTGAGATTGAGGAAAAGCCGCTCTGGGGCGAAGCGAGCATGGATGAGGCCCGATCGCTGATCGAGGACGGCGTTTCTGCTCTGCCTCTGCCGGAGCCTTTTGCGCCGCCTAAGCCGGTCGATCAGAAAAAGCTCAACTGATAATCAGGCAAAAAAGAACCGCGCTGGAAATGCCAACGCGGTTTCTTCATTACAGATGGAGTGGATCAGCCTGCGGCGCGGCGGAAGCCGGTTGGCTGGTCTTCGCGACGTGTCCGCGACTTCTTAGGCTGGAAGGCCACTTTGGCATGTTCAGCGCAGTATGGGCCACCTGACGCAGAGCGACCGCAGAAAGCAAATTCCTTGTCCATCGGATCGCCGATTGGCCATTTGCACATGGACTCGCGAATGTTTAGCACGCTGGCGAAATCGCCATTTGCCATTTTGGCAGGGGCAAGCGGTTCGACAGACTTGGCGACGGTTGGAAGCTGGACTTCTGGTGTCGCAACTTCCTCGACCACAGGCTTCCGCGTAACGCGATGTGTTGTTGGTTTTGGCCGGGCCAGACGCGGTGGGCGCTTGACTGGACGGGACGGGGTTGCGCGACCTGAAAGGCCGAGACGGTGTACCTTGCCAATGACAGCATTTCGGGTGACGCCGCCCAGTTGGGTCGCAATCTGACTGGCGCTGTGGCCCTCAGTCCAGAGCTTTTTCAATTGCTCCACACGTTCTTCTGTCCAGCTCATCATCCAGCTCCTGATGTCTCAGTTGTGTTAATCTATATATTGTAGCGTCAAACGTTTGTTAACGATCTTTGCTCCAAGATATCGTACCTAGAGAGTGCCGGGACACAATATACTGATCTGTGGAGAAGTCGAATAATCCACATATAGTGCCAAGAATTAACCATTTGGCTGGGGAAAACTCCAAATTCTATCTGGTCAGTTCAGGCGAACTCATATCGAACAGGCGAATTAGCCATTTCCTCGCGGCACAAAACCACCTAAATGGCGTTTTATGACTGATACCCCGCAGGATATTCTCCCCCGCAGTTACCAAGAGCCCCGCAAATTTGCCGGTTTCAATTATCTCGGCATGTGGACCCTCTATAAAAGAGAAGTTGGCCGCTTCATCAAAGTCGCCATGCAGACGCTGTTTGCACCAGCGGTTTCGACGCTTCTTCTGATGACGGTGTTCAAACTCGCCTTTGGCAATCGTGGCGAACTGACTGGCGACTTTGCCGGTATTGCCTATCAGAACTTTCTGGCGCCCGGGCTTGTGATCATGACCATTCTGCAGAATGCGTTTCAGAACACATCAAGCTCGCTGACGATTTCGAAGGTGCAGGGCACGTCGGTCGACTTCCTGATGCCGCCTCTGTCGCCGCTGGAACTGACGATTGGCTTCATTGCAGGCGCTTCGACACGCGGCCTGATGGTTGGATTGATTACCGGCGCGGCAATCCAGCTGCTCGGCCTTGCCAGCATGTCGCTTGAGCATGTGTGGGCAATTTTGTGGTTCTCAGTGATGGCCAGCATTATTCTTGGTGCCATCGG
>NZUJ01000040.1 GCA_002701295.1 Ponticaulis sp.
CCGCCATTGCTCAGGAAGTTCCCGAATTCTCGGAGTTGGCCGCAGATTCGGCAAACTGGCGCGAAGCTGCCCCGGAGAATCTGATCCAGTTCCGTATTCAGGACGGCAGAGGCGCTGAAAGAGGCGTTGTTCTTGTTGAGATGGCGCCATTCTCTGCGCCCGGCCATATAGAGCGATTTCAGGCGCTCGTCGCCAGTGGTGATCTCAACGGTACAGTGTTTCATCGCGTGATTGACGATTTCATGTCTCAGGGCGGAGATGTAGAGCAAATAAGTACGGAAAAGGCAGAGAACTGGCCGGAAATCCCTGGAGAGTTTGTTTTTACCCGCCATCCGCTTGATGCCGACGATACCGTGCCGCCTATGCAGAAGCTTGGACCAAACAGTTCGGCAACAGATGGCTATATTCTCGGCTTTCCTGTGCAAACCCAATCAGAATATCTCGCCAGCCTGACGAAAGACGCCTCTGTGGAAAGCTGGATTGCCCACTGTCCGGGTGTTGCGTCTACAGCGCGGACTACAGATCCGAATTCAGCAACGACTCAGTTTTTCCTGATGCGCGGCACTGCAGATTTTCTTGATCGCCAGTACACGGCCTGGGGGCGGGTTGTTCACGGACAAGAAATCGTCGAGACAATGAAAACGGGCGAGCCCGTTCGCCTTCCTGAAGTGTTGATCTCGGCGAAAATGGTTTCTGATATGCCAGAGGCAGACCGTCCGCGTGTTCTGGTTCAAAAAACCGACGGACCTGCTTTTGCGTCTGTCCTTCAGGAGAATGCGGGCGCCAATGTCTGCGATCTTCCCGCTGTGCCTAGCGTCGCAATGTTTCCTGAAGACTAGGTGTTGTCACTTTCTAACGGGCGATATGCCGCAATGTCGCCCGTCAGTAAAATCGTGTTGATCGTGTAGACAGAAAGTTTTGCGGGGTATCTGAAAAAAAACCGCAAAAAGTGTATGATATCGTCAGACGGTTCATTGACCCGACGGATTCCGGAGTCTATATGCCTCCGCTCGGTCGTGCCCATAGCTCAGCCGGTAGAGCAACTGACTTTTAATCAGTAGGTCGCAGGTTCGAACCCTGCTGGGCACACCAACTTTCCTTTCTACCGAAATCCAGAAGAAATACAGCGGTCGTATCAGTTCGCGAGCACGCTTTTCGGCACCGATTTTTGACGTCGTGAGAAGAAACTGGGTTTTCGGAAATTGGCAAACTTCTGGTCAGAAAATGGTGGGCGATACTGGGATTGAACCAGTGACCCCTGCCGTGTGAAGGCAGTGCTCTCCCGCTGAGCTAATCGCCCTGACCAAAGAAACGGTTCGGTAAAGTGTAATCTTCCGCCCGTCAACTGCGGAATTTCCTGGACGAAAATGCGGCGACCGAATTAAGTAAATGACAATATAGACACCTACATGAACGGTTGTTCATTTAAATAAGTCCAAAAAAAGGTATTTTGAATATTCTGTGGGTTCGAGCTTGCGCTTCAACTGTCCGCTGATTAACTCGATTGTACGCCACAATAGATGGCGATTAGATCAAGAAGGACTGTTTCAATTTATAAATCAATTGATCCAGGAGATGAATACATGAGTGGAGATTGGTGCACGACAAACGGCGCGCGAAAGCTCAAAGACAAAATTGAAGCTTACTGGCGCGAACGCGGTTATGATGTCGATATCGATCTGGTTGAAGCTGGCTTTATTGCCGCAATGCGCTCAGGCCGGACGGATGTCAGAAGTAACATGGTCAATGGTATGCCTACTCGCCGTGACAAAAACCGGGATGGCTCCGTTTCGACGATGCGATCCAGTAAACCGATTAACGATCAACAGGTCTTCAGTCTTGCTGGCTGAAAACCCGACCCAGACTAGCGGGCAGCTTTTTCGCTGAATCCAATGTCAGTATGTTTGTCAGAGATGACACTTTGTCATCGAGATAACCATAAGACATCAGAATAAAGGGCACGCCCGCTTCAAGGGCCGACAATCCATCTGTAGATGAATCACCAATCATGACGGAGTCCTCCACACTGCCGCCTGCAGCAGCTATCGCTTCCTGAAGGTGGACTGGAGACGGTTTCTTGATTGTGGCCCTATCTGCTCCGATGATTGCATCGAAATAGTGAGTGATGCCAAGAGCGTCCAAAACCTCTTCTGCAAGGGCTTGTGTCTTGTTCGTGCAGACGGCCAGATTGGCATTCATGTTTTGACAATGGTCTAGGCAGTCAACCATGCCCTCGAATGGCCTGCTAAAGTCAGCAATGTGGCTGATATAATATGCTAGAAAACTTTTGTGCATGGCTGTGAGTGTCGATTCATCCAATGTCACGCCGGAAGACTTAGCGGAACTTTCGATCATCGCTTTGGCGCCGTGTCCGATTGCATGTCGAACGGTGTCCAGATCGACAGCCCGCAAACCCTGCTCTTGGAAACAATGACACAGCGCCGCGTGCAGATCAGGTGCGGTGTCGACCAGAGTACCATCCAGATCAAATACAACTGTTTTTTTTGACCAGGGCACGACTCGCTCCTAAACGGTTAGAATTGACCCCCCATCTATAGGGTGTCATCCCGTCTGGTAAGGGGTTAGCCCGGGAGAAAAGAGTCATGCAACGATCGGCCGTCATTTTAGCAGCTGGAAAAGGAACGCGTATGCGATCCGACACCACAAAAGTGCTTCACAAGGTCGGTGGTCGAAGTATGCTTGATTGGTCGCTTGCGCTGGCACAGGATCTCAACTGTGATCGGCAAATTCTCGTCATCAGCACCCATTCTGAAGAATTGAGACACATCGCCAATGAGCGCGTCGGTGAAAACCAGATCGCAATTCAGGATCCACCTCAGGGAACTGGGCATGCCGTTCAATGTGCAACGCCTGCACTTGAGGGGTTCGACGGTGCCGTCATCGTTTTATACGCGGATACACCGCTCCTTCCTGCCGATGCGGTCGTACAGGCGTTCGAGGCGCTGGAATCAGGGGCTCATATCGCGGTCCTGGGTTTCGATGCGAATGAGCCGGGAGGCTATGGCCGTCTGATCTGTGAGCCAAATGGCGACCTTGTACGGATTGTCGAAGCAAAAGACGCCTCGCCGGATGAACTGGCCGTGGGTTTCTGCAATTCGGGCGTTATGGCGGTTCACTCCAAACACCTTAAATCTCTCCTGGATCAACTCGACAATAACAATGCCAATGGCGAATATTATCTCACAGATATTGTTTCGATTGGCCGCAAGAACGGGTTGAAGTCGGTTGCAGTGCGATGCGAGGAAAGTGATGTTTTAGGCGTCAATTCAAGAGTGCAACTCGCTGAAGCGGAAGCCGAATTTCAAAAAAAACAACGTATCAAGTTCATGGAAGATGGTGTCACGCTGATTGATCCGGCGAGCGTATTCTTTTCTTTTGATACGCAGGTTCAACGCGACGTCATAATCGAACCAAATGTTGTGTTTGGTCCCGGGGTTAGGGTCGAACAGGGCGTTCAGATCCGCGCTTTTTCTCACCTTGAAGGCTGCACTGTAGGGGAGGGCAGTATGGTTGGCCCTTACGCCAGACTTCGTCCTGGCGCTGAGCTCGGTCACGGCGTCCATATCGGCAATTTTGTTGAAGTTAAAAATACAAAAGTTGGCGATGGCGCCAAGGCGAACCATCTATCCTATCTCGGCGATGGTGAGGTCGGCGAGCGATCCAATATCGGAGCTGGTACAATCTTCTGTAACTATGATGGCTACTTCAAGCACAAGACGTTGATCGGGAAGGATGTTTTCGTTGGTTCGAATTCGTCTCTTGTTGCGCCGGTGACGCTTGGTGATACCAGTTTCGTTGGAACCGGAAGTGTGGTCACAGAAGATGTCCCCGAGGGGGCTCTGGCTCTGGCGCGTGGTCGACAAGTCGTAAAGGCGGATTGGGCGGTGGATTATCATCGTTCAATGAAAGCGAAGAAAGAAGGTCAGTAAGTGTCTCTGGACGATGCCAAACGGAATGCAGCCGCCGCGGCGCTGGAGTTCGTGGAAGACGGCATGACGCTAGGCCTTGGCACTGGCTCCACCGCTGCATTCTTTGTTGAATTTCTGGCCGATGAAATTGCGGACGGTCTTCTGATCAAGGCTGTTCCAACATCCGAGACAACACGCCGTCAGGCGGACGCTTACGGGATTCCGCTCATCCCGGTCGAGCATGTTGAGCGTATTCATCTGACAGTCGATGGTGCCGATGAAATCGACCCAAACGCCAACCTGATCAAAGGCGGCGGTGGGGCGCTCTTGCGGGAAAAGATTATCGCCAATGCGTCCGACCTGATGGTTGTTATCGCTGATGCATCGAAATCAGTCGACGTTTTGGGGCAGTTTCCGCTCCCGGTGGAGGTCACCCCTTTTGGTTTCACGATTACGGCCAAAAAGGTCTTCGATGCGTTGAGGCAAACAGGTGTAGCGAGACCTGGGGTCAGACTGAGAGAGCAGGCTTCAGGCGGAAAGCCGTTTCTGACTGACGGGAAAAACTACATTCTCGATTGCAAATGCGGTTCGATACCCAATCCACTGGAGACAGCCGCAGCGTTAGCGAATATCCCAGGCGTCGTTGAGCACGGACTTTTTCTTAATATGGCGCGCACGGTCATTCTCGGTGATGACGAAGGCGCTGAAATTCTGGAATTTGAGAGCTGATACATGAGCTATGATTACGATCTTTTTGTTATAGGTGCTGGATCAGGCGGCGTGCGGGCGGCTCGCCGTGCCGCCATGACCGGTGCCAAAGTTGCCATTGCTGAAGAGTATCGTGTTGGTGGCACATGCGTCATTCGGGGATGTGTTCCCAAGAAATTCATGGTCTATGCCAGCGAATACGCGGAAATGTTCAAGCATGCCGAGGGTTATGGTTGGTCAGCGGATAACCCGACTTTCGATTTCAGAAAATTCATGGACAACATGCATTCCGAAGTCGATCGTCTGTCCGGGATCTATCTCCGCAATCTCAACAATTCAGGTGTAGACGTTTTCGAAGAGCGGGCCGAATTTGTGGATGCACACAGTATTCGGTTGATAGGCTCCGATAAAATCGTCAGCGCCGAGAAGTTTCTGGTCGCGACCGGCGGCACGCCATGGCAGCCAGAGGATCTGCCCGGCGTTGAACACACAATTACATCGAATGAAGTCTTTCATCTAAAAGAACTACCAAAACAGATGGTTATCGCGGGCGGTGGGTACATAGCAGTCGAATTTGCGGGTGTTTTTGCCGGCCTTGGGGTTGATACATGTCTAGTCTATCGCGGTGAGACTGTTCTGAATGGGTTTGACTGGGACGTCAGGACCCATGTCCATGAAGGGCTTAAACAAAAAGGCGTGCGCGTCATTACCCAGTCTGTATTCACCTCTATCGATAAAGATGAAGAGTCCGGCCGCCTGACAGTTCATCTTGATCAGGGTGACGGCATCGACTGTGATGTTGTCATGATGGCTGTTGGAAGGCGTCCGGCCACTGCCGGACTTGGCCTTGAGCAAGTGGGTGTAGACGTCAAATCGAACGGCGCCATAGTCGTAGACGAAACATCCCGAACGTCTGTCGACAACATCTGGGCGGTCGGTGATGTCACGGACAGAATGAACCTTACGCCAGTAGCCATCCGGGAAGGGCAGTCATTTTCGGATAGTCTGTTCGGAGACGGTGCGGATCCGTTTGAATATGACAACGTTCCGACAGCGGTCTTCAGTCAGCCTCCGGTCGGAACGGTTGGAATGTCTGAAGAGGAGGCCCGCCACAAATTCGGTAAGGTCGACATCTACAAAACCAGTTTTAAGACAATGAAGGCCGCTTTGTCTGGTGATGAAAGCCGCGTACTCATGAAGCTTGTGGTGCGTCAGAGTGATGACGTCGTTGTAGGATGTCACATTGTCGGGCCCGACTCCCCAGAGATCATTCAGGCGGTCGGGATTGCTGTGAAGATGGGAGCCACCAAAGCGCAATTTGATAACACCTGCGCGCTTCATCCGTCGACAGCAGAAGAGCTTGTCACGATGCGCGAAAAATTTGTGCCGCCGGAACTCAGCTGATTGGCTTTCCGGTTTCCATCACTCACCGAAATCATGTTATGAATGAATGTATGCGAGATTGTCAGCGCACCTATATTGCTATCATGCAATAAGTGGGATTGGCAAAAAGCGGCAGGTCTTGCGACGACATAAGAGAAAACATTCTAATTTTTGAAACTTTTCTGTCGTTGTGAGAAATAGACTTGCGTGAAAAGCGCTCGCATGGTTTTTACCCGCCTTCCAGGAGAACAAGATGACGTGGTCACCTTCAAACTGGCGTTCGAAGCCAGCCAAACACATTCCGGAAGATTACCCGGACACAGAAGCGCTCTCAGCAGTCGAGGCACAACTCGCCGGGTATCCACCACTTGTGTTTGCCGGAGAAGCGCGTCGCCTGAAACAGCGCCTCTCTGAGGTAGCTGCAGGCAAGGCCTTTCTTCTACAGGGCGGTGATTGCGCTGAGAGTTTCAAAGAGTTCCATCCGGATGCGATCCGCGACACATTTCGCGTGATCCTTCAGATGGCTGTTGTCCTGACATTTGCTGCGGAAAAACCCGTCGTGAAGGTCGGGCGCATCGCCGGTCAATTTGCGAAACCTCGTTCGAGCCCAGTCGAAATGATCGACGGACAGGAGCTACCGTCCTACCGCGGCGATATTATCAATGGTATGGACTTTAACTCTGAGAGCCGGCTGCCGGACCCGTCTCGCCTTTTGCAGGCTTATGCACAATCAGCCTCAACACTGAACTTGCTGCGAGCGTTTTCTCAGGGCGGGTATGCGGACCTCAACAATGTTCATCGTTGGATGCTCGGCTTCATTGAGCGCTCTCCTCAAGGTGAAAAGTATGAGGCACTTGCAGATCAGATTTCGAAATCGCTCCAGTTCATGCGCGCCTGTGGCGTGACGGCTGAGTCGACGCCTAATCTGCAGCAAACCGAGTTCTATACCTCTCACGAGGCGTTGCTGCTTGGTTATGAGGAAGCTTTGACGCGGATCGATTCCACAACAGGCGAATGGTACGACACTTCCGCTCACATGTTGTGGATTGGTCACCGAACTCGTCAGGTTGATCACGCCCATGTCGAATTTTGTAAGGGCGTAAAGAACCCGATCGGAATCAAGTGCGGACCGGGTCTTGAGACCGACGAGCTTCTGCGGTTGATCGATACACTGAATCCAAAAGACGAAGCAGGTCGGATTGTTCTCATTGCGCGATTTGGATCTGACAATGTTCAGGATGGTCTGCCAGACTTGGTGCGGTCAGTGAATCAAAGTGGAAAGAACGTCGTCTGGTCATGTGACCCGATGCACGGGAACACGCTCAAAACGAATACGGGCTTCAAAACCCGTCCAGTAGACCGGATTTTGTCAGAAGTTCGAGACTTCATCGATATCCTGTCATCTGAAGGTGCCTATCCGGGCGGCGTTCATTTTGAAATGACCGGTCAGGATGTCACTGAGTGTATTGGCGGGGCACAGGCGATTTCTGAATCTGACCTGTCATCCAGATACCACACTCATTGTGATCCTCGCCTGAATGGCGAACAGGCGCTTGAACTGGCCTTCCTTATCGCCGAGAAGCTGCAGTCGATGACCGAGAAATCTCGCCTCGAAGACGCTCAGAAGTCTATCGCGTAAACTAGGAAATCACAGCCATGCCCCGGCGGGAGTGGCCCGCTTGGGCCAATCTGTTCGATGTAATTGACCTGCTTCGGCTCTCTGCGCCGATTGCGGTTTCGCGCGCGTCATTCATGTTGATGATGTTGACGGACACGATCATTCTCGGCCGCAACGCGCCTGAAGAGCTTCCCTTTGTGCTCATTGCCTGGTTTCCGATTGGCGTAGTGCTTGGAATCGCCATGGGGCTCACGCTAGGCGTTTCAGTTTTGACCGCAGAACTTGCGGGTCGCGGAGAAGAAAAAGAAACAGGGCGCATATACCGACGCGGGATTGTCATCGCCTTACTGCTGGGCGTCATCGCATGTGTATCGATTCAGTTTGGCGCTGAAACGCTATTTCGGCATCTGACATTTGAGGACGAGCTGCTCGCGGGGATTACTGCGGTCTGTAAGATATTGTCATTCGCGTTACTGGCACAGTTGTTAAACAACGCATCGACTTTTTATTTGGAAGCCCTTCGCAAGCCCATGATCGTTTCGGCGATCATGTATTTTGGCGTCATCGTCAATATGGTGTTCGATCTCATTTTTGTTTCAGGAGCCTTTGGGTTTCCAAAACTTGGTGCGGTTGGCGTGGCTTACGCAACATCCGGGACAAGCATCTTTTTGATGATAGGGTTCCTGATTTTGTGTGGTGTTTCAACACCCGCTTTTCGGAAGGGCTCTGTTCCGCCTCCGGGTGAATTGCTTCGCCAGGTTCGCGTCGGGCTCGGTATGGCGGTCAGCAATGCGGCTGAGTTTGGTGCTTTCAATTATACTCACGTAATAGCCGGACAGGTCAGCCTGGCCGTATCGTCTATCTACGGAATGGTGTTCCAGGTCATCGCATTTGCGTTCATGGCATTTCTGGGAATTGGCACAGCAACGAGCGTTCGAGTGGCTGAGCGGATAGGGCGCGGCGATGAGGCAGGTGTCGTCAACGCATCCCGGCTTGGTGTGTTCACCTGTATCGTTACCGGTGTTCTGGCAGCTGGCATCATGCTGAGTTTTCCAGAAAGTCTCGCATCAGTCTTCGTAAAACCAGGCACGGTGATCAGTGACGTCGAACTCTATCCTGTTCTGGCAAGCATGATTATGTTGTCGTCGCTGATGGTGATTTTTGATGGCCTTCAAAATACGGCGTCAATGGCATCCAGAGCGCGAGGCCTGATCTGGCCTCCGGCATTTGTCCATATCGGTTGCTACCTTCTCATTATGATCCCTCTTGCCTGGTATCTGTCGTCAGTGGCGCAGCGTGGGCTCCAGGGGATAATGGAGGCCGTGATCGTTTCCAGTGTCGTGTCTGCGACCTTGCAGCTCTACCTTCTCGAACGGCGCGCGCCGGTAAGAGAACAAAGAAAAACGGCTGAAGGTTTATAACCTTCAGCCGTTGAGCGTTTCTAATATCAGTTAAACTGATTAAAGCTCTTTGAGAGGCTTTGCTGGCTTGAAAACAGCAACTGTTTTCGCCGGGATCTGGATCTTTTCTTTAGTCGCAGGATTGATGCCTTCACGCGCTGCACGATCTTTGGTGGCAAAAGTGCCGAAACCAGCGAGCGTGACAGAGTCTTTTGATTTCATGGTGTCAGCGATGACATCAAAAGCAGCGTCGATAATCGCAACCGCTTGCTTTGGAGTTGTATCGCATTTCTCTGCGACAGCTTTGGCAAGTTCTGATTTGTTCATGGTGTTCTCCTCAACGAAACGCCAGTTATCGGTATTGTAGAAGTCGGGCAGATTCGTCAAAGGAAATGGCGCAAAAAACGCGATAAACAGGGGTATTTCCCCAAAAATCCGGGTTCTGAGCGCCAAAACTTCCGTAGTTTTTTGAATTTCTCTGTTTATGGAAGTGCAAATTCGGAGTGAATCGAATCACAGCGTGTGAAACATTTGGGTGATCAGACATCTGCTCAACTGGGGTTGTAGGATAGTGCAACAGACTTTGATTAGTGGTTCTTGCGGGTCGCTGATACGCGCTCACAGATAAAATGTCTCAGGAGTAAAGCGTGACAAAATTGAAAGTGGGCGTCGCAGGCGCAGGTGTGTTTGGAACTTATCACGCTCAAAAAGCCGCGGCCTCAGCGTCAACGGAACTCATCGGAATTTTCGACATCGATAAATCGCGCGCGCAGTCAGCAGCTTTGCCTTTCGGCGTTGCCGGCTTCGATGACTTCGATCACTTTCTCGCTGAGTGTGATGCCGTAATCGTCGCCGTACCTGCGACCTTCCACGGTGCTATGGTTGAGCGTGCACTTGAGTCAGAGC
>NZUJ01000041.1 GCA_002701295.1 Ponticaulis sp.
GCCCAGACGTTGCTGCCGCTGAAGGCGATGATCCCCTTCAGGATGGTTCAGTTGATGATTCCAATCTGGAATTTGATGCAGGTCAGGGCTCAGACATCGTGCTCGCGCGCGTATTTTACGAGTGGCAGATCATCACGCCTGTCATCGGCCGCGCCATGCGCAATATGAATGACGACAAGCGCCTGCTTCAGGCCAGTGTCGCATTCCGTAACGAACCATTCGGGGATTAATGCTCATGTTTCTGAACCCCCTTTCTTCTGGTTTGCGCAAGCTACGCCAAAACGAAAAAGGTATTGCAGCGATTGAGTTCGCGCTAATCCTGCCGGCTTTCGCGCTTCTGTTTTTCGCGGCTGTAGAAGTCTCGTTTCTGATGCTGGTCGACCGGAAAGTCACCCACACCGCCAGTTCACTGGGTGACCTTGTCGCGCGCGGCACGGTCATGACAGAGACCGAAGTCAACGATATTTTCTCCGCATCAGTGGCCTTGTTCCAGCCTTATGACGGGAATGAAGCCCAAATGCGGGTGACGAGCATTGAACGCGAAGACGGTCAGAACAAGGTTGTCTGGTCTCGCGCTCAAAACATGACGGCCTATTCCGAAGGGCAAACAGTCACTGTGCCAAACGGGCTGCTTCAGAATGGGGAAAGTGTTGTCCTGGCGGAAGTCAATTACTCTTACAATTCGACCCTGGGATACTTCCTTCCCTCGGCCAAAACGCTGAACGAAAAATTCTACCTCCGGCCGCGTCGCGTGGATGTCGTCGACATCATGGACTAAGCGGTGAAGGCGACCTATTCGGTCGCCTCTCCTTTTTTATACCGCACGAAGGCCAGCGCGATCAGGCCACCAATGGTGAGGAAGCTGATCGTCGAAATACCAACCCGCTGGCTTTTGAAGGTCGAGGTGAAGATCTCAATCAGCAGCGGCCCGACCCAGACAGTCACGGTGCCCGCAATGGCATAAAGGCCGAAAAACTCACCCATCATGTGTTTCGGCGCCAGCGCCACGAGCAACGATCGTGATGACGACAACAACGCCGTCACGAACGTGCCAAGAAGGGCTGCAATTCCCAGATACGCCCAGTCGTGCGTGTGAGAGAAAATGTCTCCCTCAAGAACCCGCTGGGACTCTAACAGCCCGTAAAACAACGACTCCTGCGTTATCGAAATCAGCGCGAACAGAACCACGGTAATCACGGCAAGCTGCAGCATGATGGCGTGCTTCATCCCAAGGCGGCGATCCAGAAATCCGGCGAAAAACCCGCCCATGACCGCAAAGACTGACAGCCAGATCGCATAGGCGACAAGCTCGACAACGCTCCATCCCAGAACACCGGCAACATAAACTGCGCCGATCAGCATGAGGGCGCTGATCCCGTCTGCAAAGATCATCCGCGCAAACAGAAATTTCATCACCTCTTTATATTCGCGCGCCTTTTTGATCGTGCCCCACAGACCCGCAAACCCTTCTTTAGCCGCTTTAACCCAGCTGGCGCCCTTCTTTCCGGCGTCAGGCGACCAGAGGAAAAACGGCCAGATAAACACCAGCATCCACAAGGCGGCGATCGGGCCAACAATGCGGGATTCCTCAAACTGGCTCGGGTCCAGACCGAAAAGAGGCCCTGAGAAGGGAACACCCGACTGCGCTGGCATCGCAAAACACACCACCACGAAAATCATCAACAAGGTCGCCGCCAGATTACCCAGCGCCAGACCATTCCCCGATATTTTCGAGAGCACCTGAGGTCGCCCGGCATCGCTCAGCATGGCGTTATGGATGACCTCAGAATAGGTATAGGAAATATAAGCGACGACCATGATCGCGCCGATGGCAAACAGCGATAATCCCTCGCCACCGGGCTTGGCCCACCATAGTGTGAACGAGGTGATGGCAATAATGGACAGCACAATCGCGATAATGGGTTTGCGCTTTCCGCCCCGGTCGAGCGTCGCGCCAAGAAGGGGCGCTGTCAGAGCTGCAAACATGCCCGACCACTTGGACACGCCCGCCACAAAAGCCTGACCATGCGCATTCGCTGCAGCGAGCGCTTCACTCTCGGTGAGTCCGTTGAACATGCCGTCTGCAAGCGCTGTTGCGCCCACCACTTCCTTGGCGAGGTAAGGCGAGAAAATATAGATCAGGACGAGGATATAATACGGGTTCCGAGCAAATTCGAACATGGCCCAGCCGATAGCTGGCTTGTCCCAGGCACCGCCGCGATCTTCAGGTTTCACGATATGTGGCGGATCACCATCCACGGCGCTGACCATCGCCGGTCGCCCGGTTTCGGAAGTGTTATCAGTCATGTACGTCCTCCCAGACCAGGCCTTTGGCCAGTTCCGGCCAGCCTGCGTCATTGAAACCGGTTTGACCAGTTAAATGATGGAGATCACGTCTCGATGAGCTTTTTCCGGATCGTATCTGCACGTGCCTCGGTAACCCCCAGGACTTCGCGCATATATGCGTCCAGACTGCCATGTGCGGCCGTCATCACGTCGATGGCATTCTCGAGATAGCTGGCCCGTACCCCCATAAAGGGCCGGTAAACATCTGCCTCATGATTGGCCCCGAGAAGTTTGTTGAACCGGTCACGCGCCTTGGGAAGATGCGCTTCAATATCCACAGCCGTATTAGTGAGGTCGTAGTCGGCAAACACATCGTCTTCGCTGACACCGAGCAAAGTATGGGTCAGCGCACAGATAATGCCCGTTCGGTCCTTACCCGCGGCGCAGTGAACCACAGCCCCGCCAGTGGTCTGCTCCAGCCCATCAAACCAGGCTTTAAACAGTTCGATGTGATGTGGTTTGAACGGCGCTGAGCGGTAATAATCCGTCATATAGGTTTCGATGGACTCCGGGGTGACATTGTCACCGGTCAGCGCGCCTACATGGGCAGGCGTCTCCTCGCGGCCACCTTCTGTAGAAATTCTGACGACGGCCTCGCCTGGCCATTTATTTGGCTGCCGGTCCCGTTCATCAGGGCGCCTCAAATCGACATGAAACCCCACACCCAGGCCATTCAGAAAGGCCAGATCCTCATCGGTCGCCTCGTGATAGTGACCAGACCGGAAAAGACGACCCGTGCGCACACGGCCATGCGGCGTCTCATAGCCACCAAAATCCCGAAAATTGCGAACGCCGCTCAGCGGCTTCACCCGGTCCTGCATGTCTCTCTCCCTTTGCTTAGAAGAGACCTAGTTCAGAACGTGGGCGGCGATAACCCCCGAACAGGCCTTCAATCGCTTCGGCAATGTCCAGAAGTCTTGCATCCTCACCCTGGGCGCCCACGAGCTGAATGCCGATTGGAAGACCATCTTCACTGAAGCCAACCGGCAGCGTCACAGCGGGGAGATGACAGGCCGAGGCCAGCGCAATCCAGTTCAGATGGCTGGCATATGGCATTTTTCGCCCATTCACCCGAATGGTTCGGTTCAGAACCGGTCCACGTGTATTGTGACGAATGGCTGGTGTCGCTGAAACAGGCATGATCAGCGCGTCATAGGTTTTGAAGAACTCACGCATGATGGTCTTCATGGCCGACCGGCGGGCATCGGTTCGCATCCATTCGACATGCGACTGGCCCGCTTTCACCGCCCAATTGCTGTTGGTAAAGGGTGTCTTCTCATACCTCTGCAGAAACTTCAGCAAAGGACGAAAGATCGTCATCCCAGCCCGGCTGAGTTCAGGGATGTCCATCGCCACAATCGGAATGAGAAGCGACAGATAGATATCCATGAGTTCATCAGCTTCGATATCCGGCTTCACAGCCGAAACTATAGCGCCGGCATCAGCAATTTCCTGCTGCGCATCCTCCAGCAGTGTCTTCACCTCATCGCCCACCGGCCAGGACGGGCAATCAAGCCAGAAAGCCAGCTTCGTGCCCTGCACAGACAGCGAATAAGCAGACTGAGATCCTGTCGCGCCGACCTGCAGCACCGACCGCAACAGCTTGAGGTCACGCACAGTGCGGGCCATAGGCCCGACCGTATTCAGGTCGACCTCGCCCGGATAGTCTGGCGATGGCGGCACATGGCCTGTCTGGCGGATCATGCCGTAGGTCGGCTTCAGCGAGCAAATCCCGGAAAAGTGCGCCGGGATACGCATGGAGCCACCAATGTCTGATCCGATTTCCAGAGCGGTCAACCCGCCAGCCAATGCTGCAGCCGACCCGCCTGATGACCCGCCTGGCGAACGGGTAAAGTCATATGGATTATTCGTCTGCCCGAACAGCCGGTTGAAGCTCTGCCACTCGCTGGCCAGATACGGAACATTGGTTTTGCCCCAGACGACCGCGCCTGCGGCTTTCGCACGGGCCACAACCTCCGCATCCCGCACGGGTTTGGCGCGATTGGCAAATTGTGGCGCACCAGCGGACGCAGGCATGGAGTCGACGTCAAAGGTTTCCTTCACCGTCATTGGCAAGCCATGAAGTGGGCCCAGAATCCGGCCTTCGGACCGCATCAGATCAAGCGCATTCGCCCGTTCCCGCGCCCGCTCGATATCGGTTTTGATCACCGCATTTAGGTGCCGGTTCACGCGTTGAAATCGGTCGATATGGAGGTTCAGGAGTTCGACACTGGTCAGGCGACCATGATTGAGTTCTTCCATCTGGCGCCAGGCCGGCTGAAAACAGATCTCACTCACAGGCCAAGAACATCCCGCATTGAATACCAGCCGGGAGGCTGAGCTGACACCCACTTCGCCGCACGCAGTGCGCCGCGGGCGAAAACCTTTCGGTCGAGCGCCGTATGAGAAAGGCTGAGTGTTTCTTCCATGGAGCCAAACGTCACTTGATGTTCGCCGATCACGCCGCCAGAGCGGCGGACAGAGAACCCGATCCGGCCCGGCGGGCGCTCACCTGTCAGCCCGTCATAGGGCGGCAAACGAAGGTCGCTCAGAGCTGCACCGCGCCCCTTTGCGGCGGCCTCACCAAGAAGAAGTGCCGTTCCTGATGGCGCGTCCACCTTGTGACGGTGATGGGTTTCGAGGATTTCGAGATCCCAGTCATCGCCGAGCGCGTTCGCGGCCTGTTCGACAAGAGCGCTGAGCATATTCACTCCGAGGGAATAATTCCCCGAATACACGATGGCGAAGTCTTTGGAGTTCTCCTTCAGGGCGACCAGCTCATCTTCGGTAAACCCTGTGGTCCCGATCACCAGCGCGCGAACAGGCGACCCCCTCAGTGCATTGATGGCGGCGAAGGTCGCTTTAGGTCTGGTGAAATCGACATAGCACTGGGCCTGTTCTGAGGCCGTCGCGACGTCAGAACACAAGAGCACACCCGTCTTGCCGATCCCGATCACCTCACCGACATCCTTGCCGATGCCGTGATAGGATGGCGCTTCGGTAACGCCGACAAGATCGAGTGCTTCATCGCCCAGCGTGAGGTGCGAAAGGGCCTGACCCATTCGCCCGGCGGCGCCTGCGACGGCTATGCGTGTAGGAGATTGCTCAGACATGGAGATATAGAACCTGAAGTACGCCGAAAATCAATCAGGTTCCGGACGGTAAACACCCGACCTTTGTATAGGCCGGGTGCATCGTGATCAGATTGTCAGACGTTTAGTCTTCGACGTAAACAAAACCATCATCAGCCATTTCGATGTGGCCAATGCCCGGGAATGGGAAATGGAAGGCATAGATGGGCTCACCACTCTCTGCGAGTTCGGCCAGCAGCGCTTCGCGGCTCGCGCGGGCTGTAGGCTCATCTGTATCGAACGCGATCTTCCACCCCGGATGCTGAACTGAAATCACATAATGGTGCATGGAATCGCCAATATAAAGCAGCGTGTCATCACCCGCGCCGAGGCGGAACGCTGAATGGCCCGGTGTGTGGCCAGCAACTTCAACGGCCGTCACAACGCCCGGGATAATCTCTGCGTCTGGCTCAAATGTCTCAACCTTTGGCGTGATCGCACCGACCAGAATGGCTTGCTGTTCATTCGCCTGCATGAATTCCCATTCCGGCGCAGACATGCGGATCGTCGCATTCGGGAAGATCAGCTCGCCGCCCGACGTCGCCAATCCACCAACATGGTCGAAATGCGAATGCGAAATGAGGATGTCTGTCACGTCCGCCGGATCAATTCCTGCATCGTCGAGAGAACTCATCAGCGCGCCTGCTGGTGGACCGCCAGTGCCTGAGTCAAACAAAATCACGCCATCCGGCGTTTTGACCAGCAGTGGGTGAAGCGCCAGACTGAGTGTCGCGCTTTCAACGCCTGCATCTTCCAACGCCGCTGAAATCTCTTCGGCAGTTTGTTCCGCCGCGAAAGGCGATTCAGACACGGGCATGGTGAACCCACCATCGAGAAGCGCAGTCGCTTCCAGATCGCCGATCATGAACGACAGAACATCATCGGATGCCGTCGCAGTAGGCGTTTCAGATACGTCCGGAGTTGGTGTCGCCTCAGGCGTCGCTGTTGGCGTCGGCTCGGGAGCCGGAGCTTCTTCCGGAGCACATGCAGAAAGAATAAGCGCCATCGCGGTCGCTGGCAGAAGAGCGGAGAGTTTCATGAAAGACACCTGAGCTGGAGGTTAACCAATATTGGAAATAGCAGAGCCGCCATCATCCGACAAATGATAGGACGGCTCGCAGGGGTACCGGTTCCAATTCAGCATCTATTTCAGTGCGAGATGCGGTCCAGAAAGCTGATAGCTTTTCCTTCTGCCACCCTGTCGCCGGACAAGAGCATTTCCGGGCCCTGATAAATAGGCGACATGACTTTCTGATAAATTTCGAGACGCGTTGCGCGCTGGCTGTCTTCGACAACCCCTCCCGCAGGTGCACAGATCGCCGCGAGATCAGGATCGTGCATGCCAACACGGTCACCATTCAGAAGATCAAGATAGATGTCGATACTTTCACCTGTCAGCATCAGACGGCGCCAGTCAGCAGCCAGTGCGCGGTCATAGCTTCCGATAGGTTGAGCGTATGACTTGCGCTTGGCCCAGAAGTTTTCGTCCTCCGGCACCTCGTAGCCATAGTCTTCGCCCTGTTCCGAGCCAATTTTTACTTCAAAACATTGAAAAGCTTCCCATGCCCCACGCAGAGTGGCGAGATGGACGATTTCGGGCGGAATCTTCCCACCAAAAACCCCCCGAAGCTGATACCCCGTGAGGCAGACAGACATCATTCGAAACCGGTTCTCCAGAATATAGTCAGCCAGATCCTGTTGAGACTCCACGCCCTCAAAGCTGGAGTCGCCTCGCAAGCACGGTGTATCCCCCATATAAAATCCGTCCCGCCTGAAGTGTAGTCCAACATGACGGGTCGAAATCAGCTGCTCTACATAGCTCAACTCGACAGGAGGCGGCGCAGCTTCAGGCTCAGCTGGCTTCTTGACTGGCCGTGGTCTGGAAGATTGCTCTCGCCGGGGGGCATCATTATCCGGACAGACTTCATCGCTGGTGAGGCACATGAAACCCAGAACGGTGATAATCCCAATCCCACCGATAACAGCCAAACTGACTTTCCCCGGAGTGAGATCATTTGACCGCCTGGAAGCTCTTTCCCTTTCTTTCAACATCAGCAGATCAGCTTCCGTCGCAATACGCCTGACTCTCACCCTGTACTGGATCGTCTCGATTTCCTCTTCTGGGACGCAGACATGCGTCAGGCAGACCCAGTCTCCTGAGATAAAATAGTCGGACACAAGAAGGTTTCCGCCGGTCGAAAGAAAAATCGTTGCCCGGTTACCCTCATCGATTGCAGTCTGAAGCGCCTCGCGCGAGTAAGCAGGCCTTTGATGCGAATACTGTGTGATATATTTTGGCTCTGCGTTGGGAGGCTCGCTTCGAACGGCGCCGTCACTGGCGCAGGCCGATACTGAAAAGAGCGCTGCAGCCATCAACCTGGCAAACTGAAATCGGCGCATATCTCATCCTTCCACACCCTCTGAACAGGTTTAGTGGAGAGGTGTTAATCAGCACCTACAAACAGTTTGAAATTGCCGGGAAAGGACTGGCTACCGCGCTTCGTCTGCGTCTGTCAGGCAATCCGATGCTTCGCCCCGGGTAGGGTGCATTCCGCGTAGCAATGCACCAGAAAAAACTTGTTCCGGGTGGGCATTCGTCTGGTGCATTCACCCGGGAATTATCCGGGTTTAATGCACCCTACGCGCCACTTTGTGACGCAGACTACTCACTGACATACGGAGCAAGAACATCCCACGTGTCATCTTCGGTCCTGCGCGTCTCTTGAAATATTGCTATCGGCATGCTGGAATTTCGCGTAAATGCAAGTTTCCAACGCTCTAAGCTATCCGCTGACGTAAAAATGTATCGATAAAATGTGCTCTGTGGGTGGAATTCTAATTTTTCTACTTGCCAGCCACGGCCTTTCATTACCTCCGCGAGTTCTTCTACGTTTTTGCTTGAGGCAATAGGAACTCGAGACACCATACAAATTTCATTCGGTGTTCTACAGAATTCAGCCTTCTCTCCGACATCGCCAAACGCAACCAAACCTCGAACAAAGTCGAATACCACAGCCTCACCATACCACATGTTCAACATCGTGAATGTATCGGCACTGCTCTCATCTTTTGGAGAAGCGCTGGTAGACTGACTTTTTTCTGAGCACGATGCTGTGATAAGCATTAATGTTGCAACGAATATCGCTTTATTAAAACTTCGGCTGAACATTTAAGCCTCCCGCCCGCGCGCGTCTAACCGCTTCAGCATGCGTCACTCCGTGACGCGTAGGGTGCATTAAGCAAGGCGAATGCACCAGAAAAAACTTGTTTGAACGGACCGGGTTAATCGTCATCGCCTGATGCCGGATTATCGCCGATACTTCACGCCGGGTTCTATGTGTTTCTTCACGGTCAATCTCAAGAACCGGAAAAGCTCTCTATTGGTCGAGCGCATTGACGCGCTTCGTGAAGCCTGGCGGAAAACGGCGAGAGATTACCCGTTCGAAACGCTCGCCGTGTGCATCCTGCCCGATCACCTGCACTGTATTCTGAAATTGCCGGACAATGATGACGACTTCCCGCTGCGATGGCGGTTGATCAAGTCACGGTTTTCGCGGTCCATAGCGCCGGAGGATGACCCGGCAAATGATGACCGGAAAGGCGAGCGCGGCGTCTGGCAACGGCGCTATTGGGATCATATGATCCGCGATGATCGCGACTTCGAAACCCATGTGAATTACATCCACCATAATCCGGTGAAACACGGGCTGGTCGAAGATCCGGATGACTGGCCATGGTCTTCATGGCACCGGTTCAAACGTGAATTTGGTGTCGCCTGTTCAGCGCCGCCGATGGGACAATACGGTGAATAGTTTTGCTGGTGCATTGCTTCGCGGAATGCACCCTACGCGTCACGTAGTGACGCGGACTAAACGACGCTAAAAATCGACATAGTCGCTTTCCCATTCGATTTTCTGAATGCGTCCCTCATTCAAAATATATCGGAGAACACCCTCTCGGCCTTGATACTCGAAGTCGATCATCATGCCATCATACTTGACCAAGTCGGGCCAAGAATGGGACGTGTCTAACGTCGATAGAAATTCGCCAATCTCGTTGTTGTAAAGATAGACATCGATCAACGTATTCTGCGTCAAAAATGGATTTAGATGCTCGAATATTTCAGAACTATCCATCCCAATCGTCAGACCAAATACATCGATGCCCTCGACGAAACAGACACTCTTACCGCCTTGACGAACGCAATCAACAACATTCATTTCCTCTGAATCAGGCCTTGAAGAACTGCTTTCAGCACACCCAGAGAAAATGAATGCAACCGTAATGACACTGCTCAAAATACACATTCGGAAGTTCATGGGGGTACCTACTGCAAATCTACGCGATCACCTTGATCGTACCCTGGAAGGACTACAGCAGCAATCCGATGCCTCGCATCGGGTAGGGTGCATTCCGCGTAGCAATGCACCAGAAAAAACTTGTTCCAGGTGGCCATTCGTCTTGTGAATTCACATGGAAGTTGTAGGTGATTGTTGTAACGCAAGGCTGACTTAATGATAAGTTTAATATCAAAGTCGTTTGGTTACACTTTCATTCTTTTTGGGATGGCGCTTTATTTTACAGCAGGCATATTCCCTTGGGAGCTGTTGCTCTTTGGTCTTTGCCTTATCGGGGTTTCAATCCTGTTGAATAAGCGAAATTGACAATTCGATGCTTCGCATCTGGTAGGGTGTATTCCGCGAATGCAATGCACCCTACGCGTCACTTCGTGACGCAGACTGTGATCAATAAGAAGGGCGAAGGTTGGACAGCAAGTGTAACAGACGTGTGTGAGTTTCAGCCGATAATCGATGAGCTTACGCAATGAGTTGTATAATCAAATTTTGTAGAAGTTTGCGCACCCCTCGTTCGCGTCGTGCACACCAAGCGTTGTCTAAAGCCATTTACGAAGGCACATCTATTGAACTGGAAATAGATGGGTCGGGGGACATCAGGATTGAGTTTATCTCTCCATTATTTTCTGATGTCATGAGAGAGGCTTTTGATCGCTCATCAGAGCCATTTTCTTCCGTCAGACCACGGATTATGGGTAACGATAGGAAGGGAATCCTGGCCACTGCATTGGTGGGGGTCAACACTCAACAGGAATGGTTATCGTCTGGAGGAATAGAGATGGGGTTTGCGCAATTTGAGCAGCTTGTAAAAGAGATCAGTTGTCCACTCAAATTGCAGAAAGCTCTTTTTGGAGGCAGGCTTACTTACTTTCTGTCGACTATAGAAAGTTTGTGGGTTTATCTTTATTTGTCTTTTGAGGCAGAGCAGTCTTTGACCGCTATTGCGAAGAATGTTGACCGGATTGTAAGTGATAATTTTGATGGGCTTAGACCATGGCATTTGAAAAAAATGCCAAGCGAATCTGTCATTGAACTTTTTCGAGTGAAGTATGAGAATGCCAAGTAGAAATCCGATGCTGCGCATCGGGTAGGGTGCATTCCGCGAAGCAATGCACCAGAAAGAACCTTTTCCAGGTGGGCTTTAGTCTGGTGCATTCACCCGAAAAATTTCCGGGTTCAATGCACCCTACGCGCTACGACGTGACACGACCTACCGCGCTTCGTCAGCGTCCGTCAGGTCTTCCCAGAACTTCTTGACCTTACCCAGGAAGCCATGGCTTTCCGGATTACAGTCCTCTGAGGAGTTGTCACAGAATTCCTGGAGGAGTTCTTTCTGATGCGCCGACAGATTGCGCGGCGTTTCAACAAACAGCTCAACGAACAGATCCCCCCGCGGCCCACCGCGCAGAGAGGGCATGCCCTTACCGCGCAGGCGCATACGGCGCCCGGTTTGTGCACCTTCCGGAATATTGATGCGCGAGCGGCCACCTTCCACGGTCGGGATTTCAATCTCTCCGCCAAGGGCAGCCGTCACCATGGTGAGCGGCGTACGGCAGTAGAGGTTCGGCCCGTCACGTTCGAAAATCTCATGCTCTTTCACCTCAACAAAGATGTAGAGGTCGCCCGGAATAGAGCCCGCACGGCCCGGATCACCTTCACCGGAGAGGCGGATTTGCTGGCCGTTTTCGATGCCTGCAGGAATGCTGACCGAGAGCTCACGTTCTTTCTGGACAGTGCCCTGCCCCGCGCATTTGCGGCATGGGTCCTTGATGACCTGGCCGCGCCCCGAACATTTCGGACAGCCGCGCTCCATGGTGAAGAAGCCCTGCTGCACGCGTACCCGTCCGCGGCCATTACAGGTCGGGCAGGTTTCTGGTGACGTACCCGGCTCAGCGCCACTGCCTTCACAGCTTTGGCACGCCTCACGGGTCGGCAATTTGATGTTGATCTCTTTGCCGGCAAAAGCATCTTCCAGAGAAATATCAAGATCATAGCGCAGGTCTGACCCGCGTGACTGAGACTGGCGATTGCCTGACCGGCCACCAAAGAATTCAGAGAAAATATCGCCGAAGATATCGGCCGGATCAGCGCCGCCAGCACCAAATGGGCTGCGTCCACCACCACCGCCGCCATTCTCAAACGCTGCATGACCAAACCGATCATAGGCTGCGCGCTTCTCTTCGTCTGACAGAATGGAATAGGCCTCGCCAGCTTCCTTGAACTTGGCTTCGGCTTCAGGGTCGTCCGGATTGCGGTCCGGGTGATATTTCATGGCAAGCTTGCGGTATGCGCTCTTGATGGTCTTGCCATCGGCGCTGCGCTCAACTCCCAGAGTTTCGTAGAAACAAGTCTTCTGCATGTTCTGACTTCAGTGCTTTCCGTTGTCTGAACCGCCGCCGCAGACGGTTATTCGCCGCTACTGGTCTTGTAATAGGTCAGGCACCCATCCACCGCTTTGGTGAACTTCGCACTGCCATTATTCTTGGCGTCGAGCAGAGCCTTCTTGTGATCGCCTTCGATCTCCCAGAACGCTTCGGAGTTGTCTTCCGTCCCGACACGATAAAACCAGTCTGCTGCCTTGGAATATTCCAGCGCGTCACGAACGCCGGGAGGCATTTCATCGCGCTTGATCTTCATGGCTGCAGAGCAAAGCCCGGCCTGAGCCACATCAAGATTGGATGCGGCTCCGGCCGGAAAGGTCATCAGAGACATGATGACGCCAGCAATCACAGTTTTCGCTTGCAGATGGCTCATCATGGTCTCCTGTTTTCAATCTGGCTTAGGCAGATTTCTTGTCGTCACCGACATCTTCGAAGTCAGCATCAATGACATCATCATCATCTGATGCATCTTTAGCCGCATCGGCCTGAGCCGCAGCTTCGCCTTCATCCTGCGCAGCGGCATAGATGGCTTCGCCGAGCTTCATGCTGGCCTGCATGAGCGCCTGGGTCTTGGCCTGAATGTCCTCAAGGTTTTCACCTTCAGCAGCCGTTTTCAGGTCGCCCATAGCAGACTCGATTTCGCCTTTGACCGACGCATCGACCTTGTCGCCATGCTCAGCGAGCTGCTTCTCGGTTGAGTGAACCATGGCTTCGGCATTGTTCTTGGCTTCGACCAGCTCACGACGTTGCTTGTCCGCATCAGCATTTGCTTCAGCGTCCTTCATCATGTTGTTGATCTCGTCCTCAGAGAGGCCGCCATTCGCCTGAATGGTGATCTTCTGCTCTTTGTTGGTCGCCTTATCCTTCGCAGACACGTTCACAATGCCGTTGGCGTCGATGTCGAACGTCACTTCGATCTGTGGCATGCCGCGTGGTGCAGGCGGAATACCTTCGAGGTTGAACTGACCGAGCATCTTGTTGTCGGCCGCCATTTCACGCTCGCCCTGGAAGACACGGATCGTCACAGCAGGCTGATTGTCATCAGCTGTCGAGAAGACCTGAGACTTCTTCGTCGGGATTGTTGTGTTGCGGTCGATCAGACGTGTGAACACGCCACCAAGTGTTTCGATACCGAGAGACAGAGGCGTAACGTCCAGAAGAACAACGTCTTTCACGTCGCCCTGAAGAACACCCGCCTGAATCGCCGCACCAAGGGCAACCACTTCGTCAGGGTTCACACCCTTATGTGGCTCACGACCGAAGAATTTCTTCACGGCTTCCTGAACGGCTGGCATGCGGGTCATACCGCCAACCAGAACCACGTCATCAATTTCAGATGCAGACTTGCCAGCATCAGACAGAGCTTTTTTGCATGGCTCGATCGTGCGCTTGACGAGATCTTCGACAAGGCTTTCGAACTTGGCGCGGGACACCTTGATGTTGAGGTGTTTCGGGCCGGTTGCATCCGCCGTGATGAATGGCAGGTTCACTTCATACTGAGACGCAGAAGACAGCTCTTTCTTCGCTTTCTCAGCTTCGTCTTTCAGACGCTGAAGCGCCATCTTGTCGGACTTCAGGTCGATGCCGTTCTCTTTTTTGAACTCATCAGCCAGATAGTCGACGATGCGGATGTCGAAGTCTTCACCACCAAGGAAGGTGTCGCCGTTTGTGGACAGAACCTCAAACACGCCATCACCGATCTCGAGGATCGAGACGTCGAATGTACCACCACCAAGGTCATAAACCGCGATGGTTTTGTTCTCAGATGCTTTATCGAGGCCATAAGCCAGCGCAGCAGCTGTCGGCTCGTTGATGATCCGCAGAACTTCAAGACCGGCAATCTTACCTGCATCTTTCGTTGCCTGACGCTGAGCATCGTTAAAGTATGCCGGAACGGTGATAACGGCCTGTGTGACTTTCTCACCGAGATAGGCCTCGGCAGTCTCTTTCATCTTGGTCAGAATGAACGATGAGACTTCCTGCGGAGAATAGTCTTTGTCACGACCTTTAACCCAGGCGTCGCCGCTCGGGCCTTTTGTGATTTCGTAAGGAACGAGCTTCTTGTCTTTTTCGACAGTCGGATCGCCATAAGCGCGACCAATAAGACGCTTGATCGCAAAGAAGGTCTGCTCCGGGTTGGTGACGGCCTGGCGCCGTGCAGGCATGCCGATCAGACGCTCACCACCTTCAGCAAACGCAACAACGGATGGCGTTGTGCGCGCACCTTCTGCGTTTTCGATAACCTTGGCGTCCTTACCATCCATCACCGCAACGCAGGAGTTGGTCGTCCCAAGGTCAATACCGATAATCTTACCCATTTTATTTCCTCTTTACAGCCGTCACCCGGCCTTTTGTTTGGCCCGCCAGCGGCACCTGGGCCTGATGACTCTTCGGATTTGCGAGACACGCACGTCTCGCGGTTCGACGCTGATATGGGAAACGATTCGCGGTGCTCAAGGGATGAGTGCACATTGGAATCGCGAAAATGTGAATTTGTTTGCAGTAGAGCCCGGGAGTCCCAGATACTGCTCGGGAACTGGACAAACAGGCGAGAGAGCATGCTGATAAGGCCCGGCGGAACTGAACTTTACACGGATTATCTGTCTCTCGCAGCTCAGACAGATATGGTTGCGGCGGTCCGCAGCCTGCTGAATGCGGCCCCACTTTACACCCCCACCATGCCGCGCACCGGAAAATCCATGTCGGTTCGGATGACGAATTTTGGCAAAACCGGCTGGATGTCAGATCACAAGGGCTATCGGTATCAGGTGAACCACCCGGACACCGGAGCCCCCTGGCCGGATATTCCGGAAAGTATCCTGTCTGTCTGGCGCGATCTCCTGCCTGACCAGCCCTTGCCCGATGCCTGTCTCGTGAACTTCTATGATCAGGACGCGAAAATGGGTCTGCATCAGGATCGGGATGAGCAGGATTTCTCCGTCCCGGTCCTCTCGATTTCATTGGGGGACACAGCCCTTTTCCGGCTCGGCGGCACAAAACGCGGCGGAAAAACCCAGTCCTTTCGCCTGTCATCTGGCGATGTCATGCTCCTGCGCGGCGAAGACCGCCTCGCTTTTCACGGCATAGACCGCATCTACCCCGGCACATCTCAGCTGTTAAAGAATGGCGGGCGGATAAATGTGACACTACGGAAGGCGCTTTGATTAGTCGGCGCCCACTGGCAGAAGCTCGAACACCATTTTAACTTTCGCATTAAAAGTTTTGGCCTCCGGATTGGTCACGAACGTACTGTCAGGAGCTACGTTATATTCAGCGAGCACTTCTACTGTTTCGTCTTCGAAATTGTCGTAGAACTGAACCGAATCCGACATCTCGATCACATTTCCCAGCTGCATGCCCGACAACTCCGCGAGGCGTGCTGCCTTGGCTTTCGCATTTCTCACTGCGTCCGCCATGGCTGCTGTTTTTGCTGGCTCGTCATTCGTCACGATAAACTTTGAAACGTCGGAGGAGAACGTGCTGAACTGGGACGCATACGATGCGAGATTTCCGGCTTCAGACGCCGGAGATGCAGTCAGCTTAAGACGCAGATTAGCGTAAAACACTTTTGGCTGACACTCCTCCACAGATTCTGCTCCTCTGAATGCGTAAGAATCTTCGCATTCAGACGCGGAATTGATCACAACATCGCTCGTAGTGACATTCAGCGTTTCCAAACCAGCCATTTTATAAATGCCCTCATTAAAGGCGGCCTGCCGTTCCGAAACGATTTTCAACGCCTCGGCTGAGGACGCCGCAGGCGCTGAAATCACGACACTTATGGCAAATGCATCGGGCATAACACTCACCTGCCCTTCGCCAACGACAGACAGACGAGAGGTCTCAGCCAAGGCAGGTGGACTTACAATCGAAGCCGCCAACAAGATCGTACAAATCACTCGTATCATGTGAATTCCTCCAATATTGAATGCAGGCTGCACTGAACCTTCTGGACTTACAATGTTATTATATTGCTTTTTCATGCCTGCTCACGTTTTTTGGCGGCGCCAAACCGCTCCAGTCTTGGAATAACAGCACTGAGCGCGACCCATCGCGAAAGTGGCGAATTTCGCGAAGCAGGTAGTCAAACAAACTTATCCGCCCCCACCCTGCCCGACCCCATACTCACGGCATGACCCGTGAGCCCGTATCTCTGAAGCCGCAAAATGCATCTGGCGCTGGCCAGCTGATCGCGCTCTATCTGGAGCGGTTGATGGGTTATCTCCTCCGCATCGAAGGAGAAGGCCGCAGCACAGCGCCGCCTGATATTGCCCGCATGGTCGCCTCAACCGAGTCCCTCATCTTTGCCTTCATTCGTATGCTTGCGGCAGACCAGCTGACGCGCGCAGGTTTTACAGAGGTCGCAAGCGCCATGCGCGATGTTGCTGGTGAGCAGCCAGCGGCAAAACCTCGCGCCGCGCTGGAAGTCGCCTCACCCGCAGAGCTGATCTCCCGGCTCCGGACCATGGTCGAAACCTTTAATCAGGCTGAAGACTATTCCAGCGCTCTGGCACGCATGATTGTTTGCGCGCTGGTTTACGTTTCAGGTGGAGCCGGTCGATCAGCCCGCCTGGCAACCAGACGCACAGCGAAACGGCCTGAAATCAACATGGTCCACGGATTGGGCTTTGGCCAACCACCCATAAATCCGGTGGGTCGAGGTCCACCCTTCCAGATCCCGGGTCTCCGCCCGGGACAGCTGTCCGCTGTTGCGCACCTCCCCATCAACTGCTTTCCCGGAGCGCACTCGAGCATCCGGGACCCAGAAATAGCCTGACATTTCAGAGCGGCGATCAGACCGCTACACCTCACATCCAAAAATCACCCCAACGCGGCAGAGACCCCTCTGTGGCGATAATCGTGCACGACCTCACACCCCTTCAGCTATTCGCACAGCATCCCTTCTCCCACTTATGGTGAGAGGAGTTAAACAGAATCGGCTCTGGCTATTCCCGCCTATCGGTTTAATTTGGTCCAAAAGTCATACTGGAGGATCGCCCATGTTCAGGAAACTCGCCCTCGTCAGCAGCGCGCTCATCGCGCTCACCGCCTGTTCAACTGAAGCGAAGCTCCCGATTGCAGTCGGTTACGGCCCTGACCCCACCCTGCCAGACCCCGCACCGCAGACGATCCCCACCATGCAGATCGCCAAAGCTGTTGGCTGGCCCGAAGGGGAAAAACCCGTCGCAGCTCCGGGCTTGTCTGTTGCTGCCTTTGCCACCGGCCTTGATCATCCGCGCTGGCTTTATGAGCTACCCAATGGCGATGTTCTGGTCGCCGAATCCAACAAACCCCCGAAAGAGGGCCGCGGCGGCATCAAAGGTGCGATCATGTCGAGCGCCATGGAAAAGGCTGGGGCTGGCGTCGATAGCGCCAATCGGATCACGCTCTTGCGCGACACCGATGGCGATGGCGTAGCGGATGTGCAGGTTCCGTTTCTGACTGATCTCTGGTCGCCCTTCGGCATGTCGCTGGTCGGTGACACGTTCTACGTCGCCAACGCAGATGAAATTGCCGCCTTCCCCTATGAGACCGGTGCAACCAGTATCAGCGCCTCGCCAACTCAGCTGACCGATCTCCCCGCTGGTCGAAATCATCACTGGACGAAAAACATCATCGCCTCTGAAGATGGCACCAAACTCTATGCAACCGTCGGGTCGAACTCCAATATTGGTGAGAACGGCATGGATGAGGAAGAGGGCCGCGCCGCCATTTGGGAAGTCGATATTGCCACGGGCGAGAAACGCCTCTTCGCGACAGGTCTTCGCAATCCAAACGGTCTCGCCTGGGAGCCTGAAACCGGCGTGTTATGGACCGCCGTGAATGAGCGCGACATGTTGGGGGATAATCTCGTTCCCGATTATATGACCAGCGTAAAAGACGGCGCTTTCTATGGCTGGCCGTGGAGCTATTTTGGCCAGAATGTTGATGATCGGGTAAAACCCAAAAATCCTGACGCGGTCGCCAAAGCCATTCCGCCAGACTATGCCCTCGGCAGTCACACTGCCTCGCTCGGCATAGAGTTTTCGCAAGGCGCAAGCCTTGGTGACGCCTTCTCATCCGGGATTTTCATTGGCCAGCACGGTTCCTGGAATCGCAAACCGCCATCCGGCTATAAAGTGATCTATGTGCCATTCGAAAGTGGCGAGCCAGCTGGTATGCCGACGGATATTCTGACGGGCTTTCTGGGTGACGAAGTAGCCTATGGTCGGCCGGTCGATGTGCTGGTCGCTCAGGATGGTGCGCTGCTCGTTTCTGACGATGTTGGTAATACAATCTGGCGCGTAACATCAGATTAGCGCCTCCAGATTTTGCCTATAAGACCTATCGTGATTATCAATTTGCGAATTATTCGCAACACCGTCATGTTTCATGCATTAGGTTTGAATGAAAGCGGCAAGATCAATGACGAAGACCCTGACATATGGACTGATGCATCTGACGGTCGCTGTCACAGTGGCGTTTATCCTGACGCGAAACTGGCATGCGGCACTGGCGATCGGACTCATTGAGCCCATGGTGCAAACAGTGGCTTACACGTTTCACGAACGAGTCTGGGAGCGAGTGAAATCCCGCTCCCAATCCGAAAATTGCAATCTGACCAGCGGTCAGCCCACACTTAGTGCGTGATCTCGCCAAATCGGTAGCCTGATACGGCCTTGCCGAGCACAATGTCGGAAAAGACCTGAACGCCCGCTTCTTCTGGCGCGGCACCTGCAGCGACCATCAGAGGCAAAAGGTGCTCCTCTGTCGGGTGACACGCCCTGGCAAACGGCGCCGTCTCCCAGGTGCTGAGGCGTTCTTCGCGATGATCTGACGTGAGAACAGACTCTGTCAGCCAGTCATCGAACTGAACAGACCCCGGGTCCGTGGCGCGCGGCTGATGGAAAAAGGTCCGCAGATTGTGGAAGCTGAGACCAGACCCGATAATCAGGACGCCCTTGTCCCGCAGCGGCTCAAGCGCACGACCAAGACGGATATGATCTTCCGGGCTATCGCCGCGCAGCATGGACAGCTGAACAATCGGGACATCGGCGTCCGGATAGATCAGTTTGAACGGGATGAAGATGCCGTGATCGATACCGCGCTTTTCTTCAAATTCCGGGGTGAAGCCCTCTCCTTTGAGAAGGTCGGCAATCTCGGTTGCAAGTTCTGGCGCGCCACTCATCGGATAGGTGAGCTCATAGGTATGAGGCGGGAAACCGTAATAGTCATAAAGGAGCTCTGGTTTGGCGCCGATATGAATAGTCGGGTTGGTCCGCTGCCAGTGCGCAGAAATGACGATCACCGCAGACGGGCGTTCGCCCAGCTCTGTATCAATATTGCGAAGAAAGTCTGCCATGGACTCCCAGGTATTCGTCGGAATACCGGGAGGTGTGTCCATGAAAAAACATGGGCCCCCGCCATGGGGGATGTAATAGGTTGGCCAGCGCTTCATGCGATAACTCCTGAATTTGATAACAGGGGAAAAATGCGCCTTATGTTACCAATAGACAAGTACACACCTTTTGGTAACCAGTCGATCAGACAAGAAGCCCCGCGATCAGATAAAGCACGCAGGCAATGGAAGCCGTAAACAGAGCATAGGGAAGCTGTGTCCGAACGTGCGAGAGGTGTTCGCTGCCTGACGCGACGCTGGCAATCAGGGATGTGTCTGAAATCGGTGAGCTGTGATCACCAAAAACGCCGCCCCCCAGAACTGCAGCCAGAGCTAATGCGGGCGGGATGCCCAAAGCCTGAGACAGCGGAATGGCAATCGGAACAAGAATGCCATACGTGCCCCAGCTGGTTCCGGTCATGAAGCTCGTCATGGCGGCGGAAAGGAAGAGAATGACCGGCACGGTGAATGGTGGCAGAGAGCCTGCGGCAATTGAGGCAATAAAGTCGCCAGTGCCCAATGCTTTTAGGGAACCGCCGAGCGCGATGGAAAAAAGCAGCACAGTCACCATAGGCACCATTTCGCCTACGCCCTGAAACGCTTTTTCCTGAAGCTCCTGCGGCTTGAACACCTTGTCGAAGGCTAGAAGCCCGCCTGCCACAACGATGGCCAGCGCTATGGCCCAGAGAATGGATTTCGCCCCGTCACCATCTGTAATGCTGCCATTTCCCGTCCAGGCCATGAATGACAGCGCGCCGATGACCATCACAACAACTGGCAACCACATATAAATGGCCTTGGTGGGCTCAGGCCCGGCTTCTGTAATGCCGCTTACTTTTTCGTCCGCTGTTTTCAGCGGACCAAATACCTTGCCGACAATTGCGGTGAGGTAGACGCCAATCAGAGTCAGAATGGCATAGAAGTTCCAGGGGATAGAGCCAAGAACCACATCCAACGGTTGCTCAAACCCGTAGTCAGCGACAAGGCTGAGCGCGTACGCGCCCCAGCCATTTAAAAGGATCAGCACGCTCACGGGTGCACTGGTCGAATCGATGATATAGGCAAGGCGTTCGCGCGAGAGACCGTGGCTGTCATAGAGAGGCCGTCCAAGCACGCCCGACGACAACAAGCTGACATTTGTCTCGATAAAAATGACTGTTCCCGTACCCGCGACAGCCAGCTCGGCCTTCCGACGGCTACCGGCTACGCCGGAATTAATCAGCATACGCGCCATAGCGGACACGCCGCCTGAATCGCGCATGAAAGCAATCAGAGCGCCGATGAGCAGACAAAAGATGAGGATCTGTGTGTTGTAGCTACTGGAGAAGACCGCGACATTGCGGTCGATCACTCCCAGAAGCCCGAGCCCCGGGTTGAAGCTCGCAATGAGCGTCTCGGACAAGAACAAAGCCACAAGCAGGGCTGCGTAGACGTTGCGCCAGACGATCGCGACAAAAATCGCCGCGATGGGTGGAATAATGGTGAGAATTTCCAAGGTCGTTCAGCCCCGTCTGCCAATCTTGATGAGTAGAAGTCTGTACGGGAATTGATCTTGAGCCAAGTCTGTTCTGACGTCAGCTCAGCTGAAACCGGAAACTGAACAAGTCTCTGGCAAACCTCTTCCATTCTGTTAAGAAGGCTTTTATCTTATTGACAGATTATCAATATAGGGGCGCCAGAATATGGCCGGGTTAAAGTTTGCACTCGCAGGACTGTTCGTTCTTGGAGGGACCGGGCTCCCGGCATCCGCTGATCACCATATGGAATCTTCAGCGGATGCCGGTAAGAGCTCACCTTTGAAGTCCATCGCTGGCAGTGTGATGATTGTCTCTGACATCGACGCAACAGCAGGATTTCTGACAGACGAACTCGGCATGTCGCTGGTTCGAACCGCTGATACAGAGCGATATCGGGAAACAATTCTCACCGCAGGGCCGGAAGGCGGCGCGTCTCTCGTCCTGATTCAGATGCTTGAGGGTGAAAGCTCTGTCGGCCCGGCACGCGTCATCTTCAACACGAGCGATGCACCCGCTGTTTCAGCGGCGCTTAAAGCGGCCGGATATACTGTGACGGTGGACCGCCCGACATTTGTTCTCGCGAATGACGCTGACGGCAACTCGTTCGAATTCATTCAGCGGTAACAGACAGGCGGGCCAGACGGCCCGCCCTTGTCTTTCAATCAGGCCTGACCCGAACTGACTGCAACCATGGCCGCACGGAGCGTCCGGTTACCAATCTTCCAGCCAGACTGGAATGTCTGCGCAACAGTCCCTGATGGATGCTCAGACGGCATCTGGCTAACAGCCTGATGCACATTGGCGTCAAAGGTTGAACCAGGTTCAGCGAAAATTACCGTTACACCGTGACGTGCAAGCGCGGCGTGGAGCTCTTTCTGAATCGCCTCAACACCGACAAGAAGGTTTTTACCCGGATCTGACAAAGCCGCACGCTCTTCATCAGGGAGCGCATCAAGTGCGCGAGCAAAATTGTCAGATACAGGCAGAAGGTCACCTGCAAACTTTTCAATAGAATAGACACGCGCATCTGCGACCTGACGTTCTGCGCGTTTACGGATATTGTCCATTTCGGCATGTGCGCGAAGAACCTGGTCTTTCAGTTCTGAATTTTCCGCAGCCAGCATCTGGAACCGTTCTTCCATGGACATCTCGTCTGCCTTTTCGGCAGCTTCCGCCTCATTAGCTGCAGCTTCCATAGCGTCGGCCATTTCCTGAGCCGCTTCGCTCAGATCGACTTCATCTTCAGGTCCAGACATTTTGTTTGTGTCACTCATCTACTTTTTATCCCACTGCAGGCGGCCATCCAGAATACTGCCGACCACCTTCGCTGTATAATCCACCATAGGGATCACCCTGGCATAGTTCAGGCTCGTTGGCCCGATCACGCCGAGGGCGCCCACAATTTTCCGATCGCTGTTCATATAGGAAGAGACAATCAGGCTGGAACCCGAAAGAGAGAAAAGAGGATTCTCAGACCCGATAAAAATGCGCGTTCCGGCTGCATCTCGTGTCGAATCAAGCACATCGAGCATGCTTTTTTTTCGCTCGAGCTCATCAAACAAGTGCCCAATCTGCTCGAGTTCGTTCTTTGCACTGGCCGATTCGAGAAGCTTTGACCGGCCATGAACGATCAGAGACCGGCCGCGTTCAGGATCTTCACCCGACCATTCAACGACACCAAGACGGATGAGATTGGCGGCTGTCGCATCGAGCTGAGCCCGTTTGTCCGAAAGCTCCCGTTCGATTTCGGCGCGAGCCTCTGAAAGTCGTCTACCCCTCATACGCGCATTAAGGTAATTGCCTGCTTCCATAAGCGTCGATGGCCCAATGCCGGAGCCGAAATCGATAATTCGGTTTTCGACGTCACCGCCATCAGTCACCAGAACGCACAGTGCACGCGAAGGACTGATCGGTACGAAATCCACCTGGCGGATCGGATTGTCACTGGTCGGAGAAGCAACAAGGCTCGCCCCTCCTGTCAGACCAGAGAGAATTTCTGAGGCCTCATTCAGAACGTCGCCGATATCCTGCCGCGCGGCGGCGAGCCTGGAATTGATGTGGTCTTTGTCTTCTTCGGCGACTTCCGTCATCTCCAGAAGACTGTCGACGAAAAAACGCAGGCCGGCATGGCTGGGCTGACGACCGGCGCTGATGTGTGGCGCATCGAGCAAGCCGAGAGCGGACAAATCCGACATCACGTTTCTGATCGAAGCGGGCGACAGATCAATGCCCCGCCGGGAAATCGTGCGCGAGCCAACCGGCTCCCCGGTTTCGAGGTAGGTTTCGACGATCGTTTTGAAAATATCGCGCGACCGTCGGTCAAGATCCCGAAGCGACGTCATGAGTGATACATCCAGAAGTCATACATCCGACGGCGAAACATTTGCGGCGCCCTGTCAAAATTACAAGTCTCTACTGCATCTGTCATGGACGTGTTTCACTGAGATGAGTAGACCAGCTGTGTTTTTAATTCGGAGATTTCACATATGCGCCCTTCCGGACGGCAGCCCGACCAGCTTCGCCCCATCAGCCTCGAAATCGGGGTCAATGCCTATGCTGAGGGCTCATGCCTCGCAAAATTTGGCAATACGCACGTGCTGTGCACGGCCAGCTGGGAATCAAAAGTTCCGCCCTGGATGAAAGGCAAAGGCGAAGGATGGGTGACGGGCGAATACGGTATGCTGCCGCGCTCGACCCATACACGTGGTCGTCGCGAAGCCGCTTCAGGCAAACAATCTGGCCGCACGCAAGAAATTCAGCGCCTTATTGGCCGCTCTCTTCGGGCAATTACAGACCTGAAAGCCCTCGGCGAAAACCAGATCACAATCGACTGCGATGTCATTCAGGC
>NZUJ01000042.1 GCA_002701295.1 Ponticaulis sp.
TCGAGCAAGCATTCGAAGCTGGCCTGATTGTTGATGGCGCCATTGCCACGTCACTCTCGCAATCTGAAGACTTCTGGACGATCCGCGAGAGCCTTCCTCTCGTCAAACGCAGCTTTCTGAACTCCGTAAATCACGATATTTCTGTGCCTGTTTCGCGCATACCTGATTTTTTGGACGCCTGTGAAAAAGCTCTAAAAAATGACATTGGGCAGATCGAGATATTCGCATTTGGACATCTGGGCGACGGAAATCTTCACTACGCCGTTGCGGAGCCCGCTGATGCGAGTTCACCGCTCGTTCGACAGCGGGCCGACGATATCCGTGGCGTCGTTTATGACCACGTCATCAAGTTTGGCGGCTCCATCTCAGCCGAACACGGCATTGGTCTGCTTAATCGAGATGAATTGTCGAACCGGAAATCGCAAACTGAACTTGATCTCATGCGTGCGATCAAACGCTCCATCGATCCACAGAACCTATTCAATCCAGGACGAATATTCTCACTGGACTAGGTGTTGACCTGAGGTTTCATATACTCTCCCATCATAAATATAAGCGGCGGCATCCGAGTCGTACGCCGGGGGGTGATCTATCAGTTTGAAGCGAACTGCGCGTCGAGCAGACCTCATGCGTAGCGAGCAAATCTTGTGTCCGACGCCGGGAAACTGAGCGTCGGAGGTGGACCGTGGAGACGACATGAAGGTCAGACCGATTAGTCTGGCGCTGCAAGGTGGCGGCGCACATGGGGCGTTCACCTGGGGCGTTCTGGACTACCTGCTCGAAGAGGGTTCGCTGGATTTCAAAGCGATCACAGCCACGTCCGCAGGCGCGATGAATGCAATCGCGCTTGTTGCCGGCTACATTGAAGACGGTCGCGATGGCGCGAGGCGCATGCTCGCTGCATTCTGGAGAGACGTGTCCGAACGTGGGGCCACACTCGCCGCTACCAAAAGCTTTCATTCCTCTCTGGGAAGTTTCTCGCCATTCTCAATGCTGTCCGCCTTCAGCACGATGGCGAGCCCATACGATTTTAATCCTTTCGATTTCAACCCGCTACAGAACACGCTGGAAAACCTGATCGATTTTGAGAGCATCCGAAAAGACACGGAAATTCAGCTATTCATTTCCGCTACGGATATATCCACCGGCAAAGTTCGGGTCTTCCGAACTGAAGAAATGACCAAGGAAGCGGTTCTCGCGTCGGCATGTCTGCCTCAGATTTTTCAGGCGGTTTCAGTGAATGGAACAGACTATTGGGATGGCGGATATGTCGGCAACCCATCGCTCTTCCCGCTATTTTATGCCGACGTCCCAAAGGACATGCTCATCGTCCACATCAATCCCATGCACCGTATGGGAACTCCCAAAACAGCAGCTGCCATACTCGATCGCCTGAATGAAATCACCTTCAACGCATCACTGGTGTCAGAATTGCGTTCCATCGCGTTCGTGCAGAAGCTGATTGATGAAAACTGGCTGACAGCCACTATGCAACGCAAATACAAGCGCATGAACATTCACGCGATCCGGGCGGATGATCATCTCAATGAATACTCCATCGAAACAAAATTCGACACCAATTGGAGTTTTTTGACCGAGCTCAGAAACCGTGGACGGGAGGAAGCTGCATTATGGGTGGCTGCGCACCGCAGAAAAGTGGGCAAATCCTCATCCGTCGACATCAAGAGCGAGTTTCTGGATTCAAGCTCCTGATCAGGATTCAGACTTCAGTATCGTGATACGTGTTCCGCCATAGTCGCGGCTCTCAAGCTCGCTCCAGCCGTCTGCAACGATCACTTCTTCTTCATCGCTTTCGACGACGGCCAGTGCGCCCTCTTCCAGCCAGTCGCCACGCGACAACTGATTGAGCGCCGGAACCACAAGCCCCTGCCCGTATGGCGGGTCGAGAAAGACCAGATTGAACTTTTCGCCCACGCCCGTTGGTTTGGGCCCGAGTTCAGTCGCGGAGCGGCGATGTATGCGGGTTACACCAAACAAACCAAGCGCCTCGATATTTTCACGAATTATGCCGCGCGCGCCCGCCGCGATTTCAACAAAGAGACAGAAAGAAGCCCCGCGAGACAGCGCTTCCAGACCCAAAGCGCCCGACCCTGCGAACAAATCAATCACGCGCGCATTTTCGATTTCCGGAACCTCTGGATGGTGGGCCAGAATGTTGAACACCGACTCGCGCACCCGATCAGTCGTTGGCCGTGTGTTATTGCCTTTTGGCGTCTGAATTGGTCTCGCCTTGAACTTTCCGGCAACAATTCGCATGACAGTCTGACTTTTCTTTTTGACGTCTGGGGATGGGCCGGGATAGCGATCTCACAATAAATGTCCAGCCCGGTCTGGCCAGAGGCAATCACATGAACACGCCAGATAAGGTCTTTATGGAACGGGCAATTGAGCTTGCCAGAACTGCCGCCTCAGAGGACGAAGTTCCCGTTGGGGCTGTCATTGTCGATCCTGCGACGAATGAAATTGTCGCTGAAGGCTATAACAGCCCGATCCGGGACCATGATCCGACGGCGCATGCTGAAATCATGGCGCTGAGAGCTGCAGCTGTATCCAGAGAAAACTACCGCCTTATGGGACTGGACCTGTATGTGACGCTCGAACCCTGCACCATGTGCGCAGGCGCTATTGCTCAAGCGCGCATTCGGAGGGTGGTTTTTGGTGCAGAAGATCCAAAAGGCGGAGCTGTGATCAATGGTGTACGCTTTTTCGACCAGCCAACTTGTCATTGGCATCCGGTAGTCGAACATGGACCAATGAATGATACCTGCTCAGACATTCTCAAATCCTTCTTCCGTGAGCGCCGAAAGAGTGCAGATCAGACAGGAAAAACGTCACCCAGCCAATCAGAATAGGCTTCTGAACGTTCAACCAACCGCCGTCGGGCATCCTCTGCATTCCGCAGAACAAACCGGACGGCCGAACCCGGACGGATCTGACCCAACTGAAACCGGTCACTGCGGATGACTTGAAGCAGATGCGGATATCCTCCTGTCGTCTGCGCGTCGCTTAGCAGCACGTACGGATTGCCATTCGGTGGGCACTGCACGGTTCCAGGAAACACCGCCGAACTGGTTTTCGAAGGCAAGGCCTGCGTGTTGAGCGCCTCGCCAACAAGTTCAAGCCCCATGCGGCTCGCACGCTGGCTACACTTATACTCTTCTGACAAAAGTTTCTGATGTGCGTTTTCATCCAAGTCTGTGAGATCAGGACCAGCACAAACCTGCAGCACAAATCGATCATTGAAATAGGGCCGCAGCGATCGCGGTGTCTCGGCACTAGGTGGCTCCCAGATATCTGAGATGTCGATCTCGTCTCCATCTTTCAACGCACGGCCCGCAAACCCTCCGAAGCCACCAGGAAGATAGGTTGAGGTTGAACTCAGGAACTCTTCAGCACCAACAGTCCCGCTCACCGCGAGGTAGGATCGGGCACCCCCTCGAGCCGGGCCGATATCAAGAACATCGCCCGCTTTAGCCGAGACTGCAGTATGAAGGCCGACAGTCTCACCAGACAATTCGATATCACAATCCGAACCACAAACGGCAAACGTCATTGCACGGTTGAACGTCAAAGACATGCCCATCAGCGTGATCTCTAACGCGACCTGATCAATGCGGCCACCAACCAACTTGTTCGCCAGCGCCATGGACAATGCGTCAGCTGGCCCCGATGCGGGCACGCCAAAGTGCCGATGGCCTACCCTGGGCGCGGCTTGCAAGGTGGTTTGAAGACCGGCTCGCGTAATCGTCAGACTCATCGAGACTCTTCCGACAGGAGTTTTAATCGCATTCCAGACCTGACCAGAAACGGCTGAGATTGCGTCCGATCAAAGATTGGCGTCAGAACCTTGCCGATCAACGGCCAACCGCCAGGCCCTTCCAGCGTGTAGGTTCCGCACTTGCCCGCCGCAAGACCGAGAGATCCGGCTGGCACACGTTTTCGCGGTTCTTTCAATCGTGGCACGCTCAGCGTCTTGGGCAATCCGCCAATATAAGCAAAACCGGGCGTAAACCCCATCATCTCAACGAAGAGATCAGCGCTGCAAATTTGCTCTATCAATTCAGATCGACCCAATCCAAGCGTTTCGCATACCATCGTCAGATCAGGCCCGCACGCATCGTCAAAACGTACAATGAGTGTCTTGATCGCAACAGGCTCAGGCTCTGACGCGTCTTCCTTGGTCTTAAACGTCTGCAAAACAGCCAACGCCTCATCCGGCGACATCTCAATTGGGTCAAACTGTACAGTCAGATCCTCAATGCCATCGACCACCTCCAGAAATGCATCAGCCTGTCGAAGCGCGCGACCGAAGGCTTTCAGTCTGGTCAAATCAGCACCTGAAAGACGCAGCGCGTCATCACCCACGAGCTGACAGTCGAAATTCAGCGCGTCAGTCATGGCTCAATGCCTATCTCAAAGCCCAGGGCTTCAAGTTCAGATCTGATGCGTCCTGCTGTGAGTCTGGCGTTTGCCGTATCACCGTGCAGACAAAGCGTTTGAGCAGGCAAGTCGATCATGCTGCCTGTTCGGGAACGAACTTTTCCCGCCGCAAGAGACTTCGCCTGTGCAATCTGACGTGATGCGTCCTCCAGCACCGCACCTTGCTCAGTTCGAGGCGTCAGGCTCCCATCCCGTTCATAAGCTCGGTCCACAAACCCTTCGGCAATAAAGCGAAGCCCGGCTGTTTCTGAGGCAAACTGCAACTCTGAATTTGAAGGACCGAATAGAACTGGAATGCCTTTTGCAACGACGATATCGACGATCAGTTTCGCCAGATCGCCGTCTTTTGCCGCTTCATTGTAGAGCGCACCATGTGGTTTCACGTGGTCAATGTGCGCGCCCATTTCGCCAGCAATTTGCATCAGGCGACCGATTTGAGCACTCAGGCTTTCTTTGAGGCTGTGTGCGTCAATTCCCAAACTCCGTCGGCCAAAACCTTCTCGATCAGGATAGGAGGGGTGCGCACCGATTTTCACGCCGTGTAAGCATGCCAGTCGAATAGTTTCACGCATTGAAACTTCATCACCAGCATGACCGCCGCACGCAATATTGCAACTCGTGACAGCGGACAGGATGGCATCATCAGATGCCCGACCTTCTTCGCCTTCCAGCTCGCCAATGTCCGCATTCAGATCGATATACCGCGCCATGATCTAGGGCCAGAATCCGGTTGCTCGACCAATCCCTCGCAACCCAAGGAGCAAGGTAATTAGTACAACTCCTCCCCCAAGAAGGTTGGCGGCCAGTCCATTCACCGCATCTCCCAGGATAGACCTTCTGTTCATTGCAATCATCAGCGTGATGGCAATCAATGGCAGAAGAAGGCCGTTAGCGATCTGTGCAAAGAAGATAACGTTTACCGGGCGAATGCCTGAAAGCGCCAGCACAGTACCGATCAGTAACACGATCAGACACGTCGTTTTGAAAACGGTCTGACTAGTTCGCTCCCCCTTCGACGGAAAGATCTCCGTGAGTGCATAAGCCGTCGCCAGGGGCGCCGTTACCGCAGAACTCACCCCGGCAGCAAGCAACCCAAATCCGATCAGATATCTCGCCAGCTCTCCATAAGTTGGTTCAATTGCGGCTGCCATATCAACAGCGTTGTTGATTTCCGAGCCTTGTCCAAAAAGGCTCGCAGCTGCCGTCGTCATGATCAGTATAGAAATGAGACCGCCCAGCCCAACAGACACATAAGTGTCGCCCTGCGCCTCGGACACATTCTCAACCGCTTTCGTCGACCATCGCTTGCGCGCTGCGGCCGCATGAAGAAACAGGTTATAGGGGACGATCGTCGTTCCAATCAGCGCCACTGCCGTCAGCAAGCCACCTTCAGGCACAACTGGAATCAGCCCCTTAAGCATTGCTCCGAAATCGGGTTTCACCAGAAACGCGCTCACAGCAAAGGCAATCGCCATCAGAATAACAACGGCGATCAGAACGCGTTCGATGGCCTTATAACCGCCAAGCAACAATAGCGCCGCCGCCAGGCCAGAGATGCCGAGCACGGCTCTTTGAAAAATCTCTGGAGATGACTGACCCAGTATTGCCTCCAGGCCTAAAGCGCCGCCAGAGATATTACCGCCCTCATAAGCCGCATTGCCTGCCCCAAGCGCGACCACCACAAGCAGACCGACTCCAATTTTCACTGCGGGATGTCCAGCACCCAGCATCAGCGCTTCACCCAGACCTAGCCCGCCAGCCACGCCCAACCGGGCGGCCATGCCTTGAAGGATCATTGCCGCCACTGTGGCAAAAACAAGCGCCCATAAAAGCGCGAAGCCGAATCCAGCTCCTGCCGTCGTACAAGCTGTAACAGTTCCGGGACCAATAAACGCTGCAGCGACAAGCGCGCCCGGGCCGATTGACAGTTTCATCCGTTACCCTTCGCAACCAATTCGGAGTTCACTCTAGTTCCGGCTTGCGGCGATTGAAAGAACCAGCTGGCCCTTAAGTTCGCCTCCCTCGTTCAGGGGGTTGCCAAATGCGCGTCCGCGCAGAAGTCTCTTCATATTAGAAAATCATGGGGGAAACATATGTTGAGAACACATTTAGCAGCTCTGTCTGTTCTGGCACTTGCGGGTGCTTGTACCACCGCTGACCAAAAGACCACCGCTGTCGATTCTGAATGGGCACCACTTCCGGCCGCGAGTAGAACGCTGGATATGTTTACGGCCGGCCCCGATCAGGCCTGCTATGATCGGGACACCATGCCTTCCACATTCGTTGTCGACAGCCATAATCACTTTCGGCCATTTGGCGGAAAGGCGCGCCCTTATGCTGAGGTTCTGGCATATATGGAAAACAGCGGCGTCTTGTTCGCCAATATCTACGGAATTGGACAGACACTCCCCTGGGATAGCGGCTGCACCTACTATCTCGACTGCGTTGGCACACGGGCTGATCCATCGGTCAAAAACGACATCATCAACGCGAACAATCTGGCAAACTACAAACCAGACGACCGTGTTTTGACGTTATCCATGACCTTTCCGGACCTCGCCAATCCTGCCGATATTCCAGAGACGATGGATTTCATGGATGAAGAATATCCGGGGCTCTTCCGATGGATGGGCGAAGTCAATCTCGTCAAACAGGCACTGTTCGGAAATGAGCACGAACCGGCCGACCAGGCAGACATTGCTGCATGGGCACCATTCATGGCGAAACTTCGCGAGCAAAACATGCCAATCGCCATCCACAGCGATCTCGGTTCGGATGACAACCCAACGAAATATCTGGCATTGATGGACGAGGTTCTACGCCTTTATCCTGAGAACAAGATTATCTGGGTTCACATGGGATTGTCCAAGGAGCTCACAACCATACCGGCTGAGACCCACATTTCGCTCATATCTGAGCGTCTGGACCAGTATCCAAATCTGATGGTCGACATCACCTGGCGTGTCATCGCCGATAATTATTTTCAAACCGCGGAAAATCAGGCGGCCTACACTGCCTTTTTCAATGCGTATTACAATCGCGTGCTCACCGGTACTGACTTTGTAGCAAGCTTCAACAAAACCTTTGATGTCTACGCTGAGGAGGTCGAAGTGAATTCTACTCTACTGGATGACCTCGACGATCAGGCCTTCCGCTATATCACGCTCGGTCAGGCTTACTTCGATTTGCTCGGTCTGCCCTATCGCGCTCCTGATGTCTGCGCCACCTAATGTGAAGATACAAAAAAGAGCGGCGCTGAAGCCGCTCTTTTCATTTGTGACGTCATGTCGTTACGCGACGCTCAGATCCTCGTGAAATGTTGTCCGCTTCCGACCAGAGACCAGATAGAGGACGAACCGCTTCACATCAGCGCCCAGTCCATAAAGCGCAGGCACGAGGAAGAGAGTCACAAACAGGGCAAACAGCACTCCGTATGCCAGACCCACTCCAATCGGCACCAGCCACTGCGCCTGAATGCTGCGTTCCATCATAAGCGGCAGCAGGCCGACAAAAGTGGTCAGAGACGTCAGAAGGATTGGACGGAAACGACGCGTAGCCGCTTCAACCAGAGCATCCATGCCGGACACGCCTTTCTCACGAAGCTTGTGGACATAGTCAATCAGGACGAGGTTGTCGTTCACCGCCACACCGGCCGCTGCGACAATTCCCAGGAATGAGAATATGCTCAGCGAATGACCGGAAAAGGCGTGTCCCAATATGCCTCCGGTGGCGCAGAATGGTACCGCAGCAAACAGGATCAACAGCGGCTCAGAGTAACTCTTGAAGGCAACAGCAACCAGGAAGTAAGCCACACAAATTGCGATGCCCAGCAGAAGGAATATTTCCTGAACCATCTGCGCTTCGTCATCTGCCCGACCAAAATTGCCACGCTTCACTTCTGGGTGGCGCTCATCGAAGGTCGCAAAATACTCCTCGCCGAGTGCTTTGCGGATCTCTGCAATCCGCTCGGTCGCAACCTCCGCACTGATCACGACAGCCCGCTGGCGTTCACGGCGCACGATCTGCGTGATCCCTTGCTCGAACCGAAGTTCTGCAACAGTCTCCAGCGGAACCTCACGGCCGTCATTCGTGCGAATACGAATGTCGTTCAGGAAGTCGAGGTCTTCGCGATCAAGACGCGGATACCGGACATAGACACGAACATCTTCGCCATCGCGCGGCAAGCGCTGGACTTCGTCACCGAAGAAACCCTGACGAATCTGACGGTTTACGGCTTCCGTCGTAATACCAAGGGCCTCGGCGCCAGGCTTCAGGTCAAACTGAATCTCCTCAGTCGCGCTCTGGCTGTCATTGACGACATTGTAGACGCCTTCAAAGCTACGGAGTTTCGCCATCAGGTCATCAGAAGCCGCATCCAGTGCCTCCAGGTTGCTGGAGTTCAACACATACTGGATCGGTGGGCCGTTATTATTGTTTGAATAGTTCACCTCAATCGTCTCTGCGTCCGGAACCTCGCCGATCAGCTCTCGCAGACGTTCAGCAGTTTCCTTGGCTGTCAGCGTACGCGTTTCAGGCGGAACTAGCTTGACCAGAGCAAGAACGTTGTTGTCCCGGGAACGGGTATACCAGTTCTCGATCAGCTCGCCCTCTCCATTGGTGGACGCGTTGATCTCTTCCTCAAGATCTTTTTCAGCAATCTGAATTTGCTCAAGCACCTGTAGCGTACGGCTATACGGTGTTCCTTGTGGCAGCTCGACTGTGATCGCAATCTGATCCGACTCGCCCTGCGGGAAGAACTCAGTCTTCACCAGATTATTGGCCATCAATCCGAATGTCAGGACAGTCACACAAAGGAAGATCAGTGCTGTCGTAAATCTGCGGCGCAGGGCCAGAACCAATACCGGGCGATACACATTCTGACCAAACCAGACGAGGCTGTTTGCCAGATTATTCTGAAACCGCGTGAACATATTCGTTGGGTTTGGCTTTTTCAGATGTGCCAGGTGGGCTGGCAGAATGAAGAGCGACTCGACCAGAGAGAATGTCAGCGCCAGAATCACGACCAGAGAAATCGACCGCGTGAATTCTTTGGTCGGCCCGGACAGGAACATCCATGGCGCAAAGAAAATCATTGTCGTCAGGACCGCGAAGATCACCGGCTTGATGACCGTCCGTGTACCTTCTTCGGCGGCTTTCAGTCCTGTGACGCCCTCTTCCGTCTGATTATGGATGGCCTCTCCGACGATAATCGCGTCGTCGACAATAACCCCGATCACGAGAAGGAAAGCGAAGGTCGAGATCATGTTGAATGACACGCCCATCATCGGCAAGAAGATGACACCTCCGGCAAACGCCACAGCAACACCACCCGCAACCCAGAACGCAACGGCTGGTCGAA
>NZUJ01000043.1 GCA_002701295.1 Ponticaulis sp.
AAGTTTTTCCTTAAGTTTCTTTGCGATCGCAGGTGATACAAAATGCGTAACCTCTCCATCGAGCTTCGCGATTTCCTTCACGAGCCTGGATGCAACAGCCTGATGCTGTGGGTCTGCCATTAGAAATACCGTTTCGATCGCTGGATTGAGTTTCTGGTTCATAGCAACCATCTGGAACTCATATTCAAAATCAGAAACCGCACGCAATCCACGAATAATTACAGTTGCGTCACACTGTTCTGCAAAATGCATCAGCAGATTGTCGAAAGGTCGAACTTCGATTTCAGCCTGAGACCGAAACGCTTCAACCTCGTCCAGCACCATGTTTACGCGCTCATCCAGCGTGAACATGGGCCCTTTTGCGTTGTTGATTGCGACACCGATAACGAGCTTATCGACCAGCTTTACAGCTCGGCCGATAATGTCTCTGTGACCATTGGTCAGGGGATCAAAAGTTCCGGGATACAGCCCTATGCGTTTGACCAATCGAGCCTCCTGTTGGTCCACTACTCTTCAGCTTCTCCCTCGGTGTCGTCTTTTTCATCCTGTTCCGCAAGTCGTTCTACAGAAACAACTTTCTCATCTCCTGATGTACGGAGGACCCAGACGCCCTGAGTCGAGCGGCTGGCGAGGCGAATCTGGTTGACCGGACAGCGGATCACCTGACCACCATCAGTCACCATCATGACGTCATCAGACTCATCTACGGGGAATGATGCCACCACTTCCGCGCCTTTAGACAGCTTCTGAGCAATAAGCCCCTTCCCGCCACGTCCTGTCACGCGATAATCATATGCCGAAGCACGCTTGCCCATACCTTTGGATGTCAGCGTCAGAATGAACTCTTCAGCTGCACCCAATTCGACGAGCCGCTCTTCACTCAAGGTGATATCGTCGGACACATCATCTTCGGCATCCAGGACAACGTCTGTATCGACTTCATCATCTGAATCCTCAACCGCCCGACGCATTGCAGCAGAATGCTTCAGATAAGCGCGCGCCTCTGCCGATGTGACGTCGACATGCCGCAGCACCGCCAGAGAAATCACATTGTCTTCGGCGCCCAGCCTGATCCCGCGCACGCCTGTAGACGTTCTGCCGCTAAAGACCCTGACATCATCGACACGGAAGCGGATGCATTGCGCCTTCGCCGTCGTTAGAAGGACGTCATCTTTGTCGCTACAGATTTGCACGCCAATAATGCTGTCGCCTTCGTCAGGCTTCATGGCGATTTTACCGTTACGGTTCACCTGCACGAAATCCAGAAGCTTGTTACGGCGCACACCACCACTGCGAGTCGCGAACATGACGTCCAGGCGCTCACGCTCTGTTTCGTCTTCTGGAAGCGGCATGACGCTCGTGATCCACTCGTCTTTTTCAAGCGGGAGGATATTCACCAGTGCTTTACCGCGCGACTGCGGACTGCCGAGTGGCAAACGCCAGACTTTCTGTTTGTAGACCATGCCAGTCGAAGAGAAGAACAGAATTTCAGCGTGCGTGCTGGCCGCGAACAATCGCGTTACGAAATCTTCGTCCTTCATGGACATGCCTGACCGGCCTTTTCCGCCGCGATGCTGAGTGCGGTAGGTCGCGAGCGGCGTACGTTTGACATAGCCGCCATGGGTCACGGTGACGACCATTTCTTCGCGTTCAATCAGGTCTTCGTCGTCGAGATCGAGGTCGCTTTCGATCATTTCTGAACGACGTGGCACAGCAAACTGCGTTTTCACATCATTCAGTTCGCCGCGGATGATATCCAGAATGCGCGTGCGGTGTCGCAGAATGTCGAGATAATCAGCAATCTTTTCGGCCAGAACCTTGGCTTCATCGCCAATTTCATCCTTACCGAGAGCGGTCAGCCTGTGCAGGCGCAGCTCAAGGATTGAGCGCGCTTGTTCATCTGACAACCGAACCGTATTTTCACCGCTAACCACTGTTCGGCGGTCAGCAATGAGACTGATCAGAGGCAGCATATCAGATGCAGGCCAGTCACGCGCCAGAAGCGCTTCACGAGCAGCGTTCGGGTCGGGTGCGTTGCGGATGATCCGTATCACTTCGTCAATATTCGCAACCGCGAGCGCCAGACCAACAAGGACGTGAGCCCTGTCCCGTGCCTTGTTGAGTTCGAACTTGGTTCGTCGGGCGACAACTTCTTCTCTGAAACGGATGAACGCTTTTAGGATATCCCGAAGGTTCATTTGTTCAGGCGTGCCGGCATTCAGGGCCAGCATGTTTACACCGAAACTCGTCTGAAGTTGCGAATATCTGTAAAGCTGGTTGAGAACGACGTCCGGAGACGCATCTTTCTTCGTCTCGATGACAACGCGAATACCCGTACGGTCACTTTCGTCGCGTAGTTCAGAGATGCCTTCGACACGCTTGTCGCGAACGAGTTCGGCAATTTTCTCGACGAGAGATGCTTTATTCACCTGGAATGGAATTTCGGTGACGACGATTGCCTCTCGACCATTCCGCATCGTTTCAAAACTAGTCTTCGCACGCATGATGACAGAGCCGCGGCCCGTCAGCAGTCCTGATCGCGCACCAGTGCGACCAATAATGAGCGCACCAGTCGGGAAATCCGGTCCTGGTACAATTTCCAGGAGCTCATTGTCGTCGATGAGCGGATTGTCGATCATCGCCAATGTCGCGTCGATAACTTCTCCCAGATTGTGTGGCGGTATGTTTGTCGCCATGCCGACAGCAATACCGCCGGCACCATTGACCAGAAGGTTCGGAAACTGCGCCGGAAGAACAATCGGCTCGAGTTCCTTGCCGTCATAATTGTCCTGAAAGTCGACCGTATCCTTGTCATAGTCAGCCAGAAGATAATTTGCTGGCTTGGCAAGGCGACATTCCGTGTATCGCATGGCCGCAGGCGGATCCGCATCAATCGATCCGAAGTTACCCTGACCATCGACCAGTGGCAGCCCCATGGAAAAGGGCTGCGTCATACGGACAAGTGCGTCATAGACCGCGCTGTCACCGTGTGGGTGATACTTACCGATCACATCACCGACAACACGCGCAGACTTGAAGTATGGCCGATCAGAGCGATACCCGCCCACCTGCATCGCATAAAGAATGCGTCGGTGGACCGGTTTCAATCCATCACGAACATCAGGCAGAGCCCGGCTCACGATGACGCTCATCGCGTAATCCAGATATGAACGTTTTAGTTCATTCTCGATTGTTACCGGGTCTACACCCTCTTCTTCAGGTTTGTCTTCTGGCGTTTCGTTTTCTGACGACACTTCAGCGGCCTTATCGGTTATTTTCGTCACCTTGTCGGCGACTCATTATTCAAGGGACTACCCTAGCATCCTGAGGTCTCAGAGCAAACAAACAGGAGAGATTTGCGACGCCGGAACAGCATCGCAATCTGTGGACTAAAACGGAATTTCGTCATCCATGTCTTGAGAGAAGTCCTGCTTGGGACCATCCATCTGACGTGGAGCACCATATCCGCCATCATCCATACGGCCACCACCGCCGCCCTGGCTGTCGCGGCCACCCAGCATGGTCAGTGTGGAGTTGAAATTGCGGAGCACAATCTCAGTCGAATATTTGTCGTTGCCATTCTGATCCTGCCATTTGCGGGTTTCGAGCTGGCCTTCGACATAAACGGTCGATCCCTTGCGAAGATACTGTTCAGCAATCTTCACAAGACCTTCTGAAAAAATGACAACACGATGCCATTCGGTCTTCTCCCGGCGCTCACCAGAATTTCGGTCGCGCCATGATTCTGAGGTTGCGACACTCAGATTGGCAATCGACCCACCGCTCGGCATCGAGCGAATTTCCGGATCACGACCGAGATTTCCTACCAGGATGACTTTATTCACTGAACCGGCCATGAAATATCCTTTCTGTATGACGATCTTGAATCGCCCAAGCGTTAACCGACATTACATCGCAAGCACGAGTCCGATAAGCAAGTTTGTGACAGCAATGTTCTCTTCCTGCCAAATGTTCTGTATATGTTCTGTATGTCAATATCGACTCGCCGCGTATTAACTAGGGTCACCCTCCAGAACGGACCGAAATTTTACCATGAGTGAGCTTGCCGAGATTCGCGTACGAGGCGCCAAAGAACACAATCTCAAGAATATCGATATCGACATTCCCCGTGGAAAGCTCGTCGTGATGACGGGTCTTTCAGGATCCGGCAAATCGTCGCTCGCATTCGATACCATCTATGCTGAAGGACAGCGGCGATATGTCGAAAGCCTGTCTGCCTATGCACGCCAGTTTCTCGAGCTGATGCAAAAGCCGGATGTTGAAAGCATTGAAGGCTTGTCGCCCGCTATCTCGATCGAGCAAAAAACAACAAGTCGTAACCCGCGCTCGACCGTCGGAACCGTCACCGAAATCTATGACTATATGCGGCTTTTATGGGCCCGCGTGGGAACACCCTACTCTCCTGCAACCGGACTACCAATCGAAAGCCAGACCGTTTCGCAGATGGTAGATCGCATTATGGGTCTGCCAGACGGGACCCGATTGTACCTCCTCGCACCAATTATTCGGGGTCGCAAAGGCGAGTATCGAAAGGAATTTGCTGAGCTCCTCAAGAAGGGCTATCAACGCGTACGCGTTGACGGTGAGTTTTACGATCTCGAAAGCCCACCAACGCTCGACAAGAAGTTCAAGCACGATATCGATGTGGTTGTTGATCGTATCGTTGTTCGCGAAGGCATGGAACAACGCCTCGCGGAAAGTTTTGAAGCCTCACTTGAACTGGCTGGCGGCATAGCCGTTGCCGAATTTGCAGACGCAAAAGAAGATGAAGCGCCTGAACAAATCATGTTCTCGGCAAATTTTGCGTGCCCGGTTTCAGGCTTCACGATACCTGAAATTGAGCCACGACTTTTCTCATTCAACAATCCTTTCGGCGCCTGTCCGACGTGTGATGGTCTCGGTGAACAGTTGAAAATTGATGCTGATCTTGTTGTGCCAGAAAAAGACAAAAGCCTGCAGGATGGCGCCATTGCGCCGTGGGCGAAGTCCACTTCGCCTTATCAAACGCAGACCCTTCAGGCTCTAGCCACTGCCTATAAATTCAAAATGTCTGAGAAATGGAATGCGCTTGCAGAAGAGGTTCAAGAGATCGTTCTGATGGGAACGGGCGGGAAAGAAGTCCAGTTTGTCTATGATGACGGCATGCGGCGCTATGAAGTGAAGAAGCCCTTCGAGGGGGTTATTCCCAACCTCGAGCGACGTTGGCGAGAAACTGACAGCACCTGGGTGCGAGAAGAAATCGCCAAATTTCAATCCGCTCAGCCCTGCCCCGCTTGCAAAGGCAAACGCTTGAAACCCGAGGCTCTGGCAGTGAAAATCGGCATGAAGGATATTTCGGAAGCGACGAGTTTTTCGATCAAAGACGCCGACTCCTGGTTTTCAGACGTCGAGACACATCTGACACCGCAAAAAATAGAAATCGCAACGCGTATTCTGAAAGAAATTCGTGATCGACTTAAGTTTCTGAATGACGTCGGCCTCGACTATCTGAACCTGTCACGATCGTCGGGGACACTTTCGGGCGGAGAAAGTCAGCGGATCAGACTGGCCAGTCAGATCGGCTCAGGATTGACAGGTGTACTCTATGTTCTCGATGAACCAAGTATCGGTCTTCATCAACGCGACAATGAACGCCTTCTGGAAACGCTGAAGCGTCTCCGTGATCTCGGAAACTCTGTAATCGTTGTTGAACACGATGAAGACGCTATTTTGGACGCGGATCATGTGATCGATATGGGGCCTGCCGCCGGCGTGCATGGTGGCGAGGTCGTCTCTCAGGGTACACCTCAGGAAATCATTGACGATCCGGAAAGCGTAACCGGCATGTATCTGTCTGGTGCACGAGAAATCGCCATTCCGGATCGCCGGCGCTGGGGCAAGAAGACCAAATCAATCAAGCTGACTGGCGCACGCGGAAATAATCTCAAAGATGTTGATATTGAAATCCCACTGGCGACATTCACCTGCGTCACGGGTGTTTCAGGTGGCGGAAAGTCAACGCTGATCATCGAGACTCTGCAAAAGGCTCTGTCTCGGAAGCTTATGAAGGCGCAGACCGTGCCCGCCCCACATGACGGTATCGAAGGCCTACAGCATCTTGATAAAGTGATCGACATTGATCAGTCGCCGATTGGACGAACACCAAGATCTAACCCGGCAACCTATACAGGGGCTTTCGGGCCGATCCGTGACTGGTTCGCTGGTCTGCCTGAAGCCAAACAGAGGGGATACAAGCCGGGCCGTTTTTCATTCAATGTGAAAGGTGGTCGTTGTGAAGCCTGTCAGGGCGATGGTGTCATTAAAATCGAAATGCACTTCCTGCCGGATGTCTATGTGACCTGCGACACCTGTAAGGGAAAGCGGTACAATCGCGAAACGCTGGAAGTTCTCTACAAAGGCAAATCCATTGCTGATGTTCTGGATATGACAGTTGAGGAAGCTGAAGACTTCTTCTCGGCAGTGCCCGCCATTCGAAACAAGATGGAAACTCTGAACCGAGTGGGTCTCTCCTACATCAAGGTCGGACAGCAAGCGAACACCCTGTCAGGTGGTGAAGCCCAGCGCGTCAAACTGGCCAAGGAATTGTCCAAGCGCGCGACCGGGCGCACGCTCTACATTCTCGACGAACCGACGACAGGCCTCCATTTCGAAGACGTGCGTAAACTCCTGGAAGTGCTTCAGGAGCTTGTCGACAATGGCAATACAGTGGTGGTGATCGAGCACAATCTGGACGTCATCAAGACGGCTGACTGGATTCTCGACCTCGGCCCTGAAGGCGGAGACGGTGGTGGCGAACTCGTTGCTGCAGGTACGCCTGAAGATGTTATCAAAGTCGAGCGCAGTTACACAGGACGCTTCCTGAAAGAAACCTTTGAAAGACAGGCCGACCGGCGCGCTCAACAAGCTAAACGCGCGCGTGCCGAGATCGCCAAATCCGTGGCGAAGGGTGGAGATAAGACCGGCTCCAGCCAACGTGAGGCGAAAGTCTGAGAAATCCCACGCGTCATTCTAAATGAACGTTAAGCCTGTTTTGTCATGACTATTCTTCGTCAGAGAGGGTAGTCATGGCATATGTTTCCGACACAAATCGCGAAACCGGCGAACCAAAACGGAATGTGGTCAGCAACTGGCTGCGACCGCTCGTTGATCGTCGCTATTCTCTGATTTCTCCGCTGACAGATGCGATCGTATTCTACGCGACGCCATTATGGTGTGTTTTGCTGTTCTGGGCATTTTCTGAGACACCTCTCTGGTACACAATGGAGGCGTTCAGCTATGAGCACGGCCCTCTCAGCTTTCTTGCTGCCGTGTTGACGACAGCTCACCTGCTCTCTGTGGTCTTTCGAAGCCACTTCAACACGCAGGTTTTCAAGCAATGGCCTTTGCGCTTCACCGTGATACCGATTGCCTTGTTTCTGGCACTGGCCATCAGCAAATGGTTCCTTGTGATTTCGGCTGTCGTGATTGTGTTCTGGGATGTGTGGCATGGCGCCATGCAGAATTTCGGTCTGTCCCGGATTTACGATGCTCGTATCGGAAATGACCCGAAAGCGGGGCGCCTGCTCGATTCTCTGATGAATTTGGTGTTGTACGCGGGCCCTATTTTAGCCGGCGTCATGCTTGCATTTCACCTGAGTGGGTTCGATAGTTTCGCTGAAATTGGCCTTTATGCCCTGACAGCCATTCCTGGAGAAACGCTGAAGCATGCGAACCTGATCAGATGGATCACGATAGCAATTTGCCTCTGTTTTATCGCTTTCTATATTTTCAGAAACTGGCAAATGGCTCGGCAGGGATACCGGGTGTCGCCACAAAAAGTCATTTTGCTGTCGTCGACAGGTCTTGCCTCCATAATTGCATGGGGGTTCAACCCGGCAGCCATTGCCTTTGCGGCCATGAATATTTTTCATGCTATACAATACTTCGGCATTCTCTATGCGCGCGAGGGCAAGAATGTTCTCAAGCTAACGCGACTGGAGGGTATCCCAAAACCCCTGCGCCCATGGACGATCTGTCTGATCCTTCTTTTGCCGACAATGTTGTTTGGCGTGTGGGAATTCTTCGCGTCGCCGGGGTGGGATATGACGCTGGCGCTGATCTTCACCGTCACCATGCTTCACTATTGGTATGACGGGTTCATCTGGAGCGTACGAAAAAAGCAGGTCTAATCATCTGAAGGTTTGAAGCCTTTATACATAAAGGCAGAAAGACCGCCGAGCGCCAAATTGTAGGGGATGTCAAACAAGCTCACGATGATTCCGTACATAAATCCGGACATGGGGCTAATCGTAACAGCGTCCGAATTCCCTCCAAGCGGAAACATCGTAATTCCAGTCAGAGCGCTTGCGATAAAGACACCAGATGCGGTCAACACAAGTAGCGGCGCCAGAGTAAAGATCATGGCCGCAATGACTCGCCACACCTCACCTTTTGTCCAAGCCCATGTATCAAAAATCCGCACGCGTTTTTCAGCAAGTGTCGCCGCCGGAAACGTGACCAGCCGGGCAGACATATAGAGCAGGGGCAAAGACACAAGTCCGAGGAAAAGTATCGACAGCGCGATGCCAGTCGGCGTTCTCGAAAACTCTTCGGCGAGTTGCTGAAACGCGGCCTGATCTTCCGCAACAGCGCCAATATCTGGCACCAACATCGCGATCACTGGTGCAGTCAGTATGGATACCAGAACTGTAGCAATCAATCCCAGCAAAAAGAGCACGAAGTAGAACATCACATGGGCAATGTAGAGACGCCCTTCGTCTGGCCCGAGCTGTAATCCGGCAACGCCTTTCATCTCGCCTGTCAGAGCCAGTCGGAGCGTCATGGCAAGACAGCTCATCGTGACGGCGAAGCTCAGGACTGTTCCGATGAAGTCGAGTGGAAGTGCACCGCCATTCATAGCCGAAACACCTGCAGCTACACTCGCTCCTGACACAAGCGATCGCACCATATAGGCTGGCAGTGTTGGCAAGAAGGACGCCTGGACGAAACGCCAGCTGTATTGCGCGGCATTCAGAATAGGCAATCTACTTTCGTCCGACACATTCTTCTCCTGTAAAAAACACCTTCAACACAGACCTCGCATCGCCAGTTTGCTGATCAAAATTGGCAAGCTGACGGAAATCGACATTGACCTTGTCCTCGGTATGCCCAACTTAGCGCGATGACAACAGAACCTATACATATCATTGGTGGCGGCATGGCCGGAAGCGAAGCAGCCTGGCAGGCAGCATCGCTCGGCGTACCCGTTATTCTTCATGAGATGCGCGGCGTGAAGGAAACGCCTGCACACAAAACGGATCACCTGGCAGAGCTTGTTTGTTCAAACTCATTTCGATCAGATGACCACGAACTCAATGCGGTGGGACTTCTGCATGAAGAGATGCGACGCTGTAACGGACTTCTGATCCGGTTGGCTTCGGATCATCAGGTGCCAGCCGGTTCGGCGCTCGCTGTAGATCGGGATGGCTTTTCAGCCGCAGTGACGAACGTGCTGGAAAAGCACCCCCTCGTGACGATTGTGCGCGAGGAAGTTCCGACCATCCCCTCTCCTGATTGGTCGTCTGTAATCATTGCGACAGGACCTTTGACGTCAGATTCCCTCGCCCATTCTATTGGCGCGCTGACAGACGAGGCCGACCTCGCCTTTTTTGATGCCATTGCCCCGATTATCGAGTTCGATTCCATCAATATGGACGTTGCCTGGCGACAATCGCGTTACGACAAGCCCGGCCCTCAGGGCGATACAGCCGCCTACATCAATTGCCCACTCACTGAAGAGCAATACAATGCCTTCATCGACGCGCTATTGGCAGGCGAGAAGACAGAATTTCGGGATTGGGAAAAAGACACGCCCTATTTCGAAGGCTGTCTGCCTGTTGAGGTTATGGCCGAGCGTGGACGCGAAACTTTGAGGTTTGGCCCACTAAAACCCGTCGGCCTGACCAATCCTCGCGATCCGGACGTCAAGCCACATGCGGTAGTCCAGCTGCGGCAGGACAATGCGCTTGGTACACTCTGGAACATGGTTGGATTTCAGACAAAGCTCAAATATGGCGCACAGTCCGATGTCTTCCGGATGATCCCCGGACTCGAGAACGCGGTCTTTCATCGCCTCGGTGGCATTCACCGAAACACCTTCCTCAATTCCCCGAAACTTCTCGATGACCAGCTGCGTCTCAAGAAGCAAAACCGGTTGCGGTTTGCAGGTCAGGTGACGGGTGTCGAAGGATATGTTGAAAGCCAGGCCATGGGTCTGCTTGCTGGTCGTTTTGCGGCTTATGAGCGCCTGGGCCTTCCGGTCACCCCTCCACCTGCCACGACGGCACTGGGCGCCCTGCTGGGTCACATCACTGGTGGCCATATTGCCGCTGGGGGAAGTTTCCAACCCATGAACGTGAATTTCGGTCTGTTTCCAGAAGTCACCAACGTTCCGAACAAGACTGAAGACGGCAAACGTCTGCGCGGCAAGGAAAAAGGACGCGCGAAAAAACGTATCATGACGGCTCGAGCGCTAAACGACCTACATCAATGGCTGGAAGAATTGGGACCTGAAGTTCAACCTGCCTGATCAATCCGGTCAGCAAGCGCTAAAACCTTTTGCTGCAAACGGGCTTCGCCGGCAATGAAGCCCGTCCAAACCTTCCATCGCTTCGCGAGGCCCGTAGTTGGTTTGCGCGAAAGCCAGTCTGGCAAGAGATTGAATATCGAGAGCAATGGCCAGACCCGCTCCGGACAGCTCACGACGACTTCAGCAAATTCTCTCAGTTGGTCTGTCGACGCATGATGATGTTCTTTGACATCAGTGAACGCATAGAGCGCCCCGAGCGTGTCACCATGAGAACGCGCAAAGTCCTTTTCGCCCAGCCCAATCAGTAATGCCGAAAACAGTTTTCCGTGATCAAAGGCAATGGTCCCATTTTTCAGGTTCAGAAAAGCTTGTTCCCTAGATGCTACAAGCTGATCCAGTACGGCTGATAGAGACTTCGTATTTCGATCAAGAAAGGGCTTCAGAAGCATCGCTTCCGACTGGAGCTGATCCGGAGGCGTTACTGCCAGCGTTTCCAACTGATCGCTCCACCACTGATAACGGATTTGACCAATCATGGGCTCACTGACACTGGCAGCAATGCGCAGGAGCTCACCATCGAACCCAAGAACCGCTTCAGCAATCTCACGGTCGGGTTCGGCAAGGAACCGCGTCCCCAGCCAAAGCGTTTCATGGTGACGTCGGGCCAATCTTCGCAAACGGATATAATTTTCTGGCGTGTTGCGCTTGGTCTCAGGCATGAAGCATACAATATAGCCGATATGCCATTTGGCGAATACCAATGTGGCTGAACAAAAAGGAGTTATTCATGGCTTTTGATCTTCCGAGCCTTCCCTATTCTCGTGACGCACTGTCTCCCCATATTTCAGAAGAAACTTTGAACTTCCATTATGGCAAACACCATCAGGCATATGTGACTAATCTCAACAAGCTGATTGATGGTGGTCCTATGGCAGATGCAGGCCTGGAAGACATCATTAAAGATGCTGCTGGCGACCCATCTAAAGCCGGTGTTTTCAACAACGCTGCACAAGTCTGGAACCACACATTTTACTGGCACTCCATGAAGCCAGGTGGCGGCGGCGCACCGACCGGCAAAATCGCAGAACTGATTGATCGCGACTTCGGTTCTTACGACGCCTTCAAAGAAGCCTTCTCAACAGCTGGCGCAACACAGTTCGGTTCTGGCTGGGCCTGGCTGGTTCTCGAATCCGACGGCAAACTGGCTGTGCACAAAACGCCAAATGCGGAAACACCGCTGACCATTGAAGGCGCTACACCACTCCTGACAATGGACGTCTGGGAGCACGCTTACTATCTCGATTTCCAGAATGCGCGTCCAAAGTATATCGAGACTTTCCTCGATGAACTCGTGAACTGGGACTTCGCAAACCAGAATCTCGCTGACGCTGGTTAGGTCAGTCAGCAAAGAGATCTGAAGAAATCAAACCCCGCCAATCACTTGGCGGGGTTTTCTTATTCAGGAAATTCAGGAGAAGGCTTCTTCAGGCTTCACTTTGTCCGCGTCTCGCTTGAGGCCTGTATGCAGAAGCAGTGCCGACGCCACGAAGATGGACGAATAGGTTCCAACCGCAACGCCCCAGATCAGAGCGAAGGAGAACCCTCTCAGCACTTCGCCGCCTAATACATAGATGGATACAAGCGCCAGAAGTGTCGTTCCAGACGTCAGCAAGGTCCGGGACAAAGTCTTGTTAAGCGCCATGTTGATCACATCTGACAGCTTCATTTTCTTGTATTTTCGAAGCTCCTCACGAACACGGTCATAAACAACCACTGTGTCGTTCATCGAGTAGCCGATAATCGTCAGAAGCGCAGCAATCGTGGTTAGGTCGAAGTCGATCTGAAGGAATGAGAAAACACCAATGGTCAGCACAACGTCATGAACAAGCGCCATAACCGCACCGATCGAAAACGCCACCTGGAATCGGAACCAGATGTACGTCAGCATGAATAGCAGCGACACAACCAGTGCAGTGATACCTGCGCGGAACAGTTCACCCGAAACACGCGGTCCCACGCTTTCTTTCCTGAGAACTTCCCAATAGGTCTCGCTTCCTTCTGCACCGGGCGGATAGGCTTCTTCCAGCGCATCGATAAAACGCTGAGCCTCATCGCCCTGTGTGATAGATACGACTTCCGTACCGGCAGCCGCATCCGTTGCTGCCTCTTCAGATTCTGCAGGTTCGACCGGATCAGGCAAAGCAGCCTTGATCAGAAAGGCTTCTGTTGGATTTGCCCCTGTGCCCATAGCCTCACTGACGTTCGGCACTTTGAGCTCAAGCTCATTCGCCAGATCCCGGATATCTGAGATATCCGCACCCGGCGGCTTGGTTACTTCAACCAGCATTCCGCCAGCAAAGTCGATACCGAGGTTCAAGCCCTTTATGGGAATCAGAACAATCGATGCGGCAAGCGCCACTGCTGACAAGGCAAACGCAATGTAGCGCAATTTCATAAAGTCGAGTTTGGTCTCGATCGGGAGACGTTTCATAAGCATGTGAGGTCTCCTAAATCGGCAGTTTCTTTGGACGCACGCCGCGCAGGTACATCACAGTGAACCAACGCGTCACGACGAACGCAGTGAAAACGGATGTAAAGATACCGATGGCCAGCGTGACGGCGAAGCCTTTCACCGGACCGGAGCCCAGTGTGTACAGCACAGCGGCAGCAAGCAATGTGGTGATGTTTGCATCCAAAATTGTCGACAATGCCTGCTGATAACCGACATCGACGGCCGACAATGGTGATCGTCCGTTCCGGGATTCTTCCCTGATCCGTTCGAACACAAGTACGTTCGCATCAACCGCCATACCAATTGTCAGGATAATACCCGCAATACCCGGCAGAGTGAGCGTCGCCCCAAGGCCTGTCAGCACACCAAAAATCAGTAGAATGTTCGCAAACAGAGACCCAACGGCAAAAACACCGAAGAGCCCGTAGGCAATGAGCATGAAAATAGCCACTAGGACCAGGCCAATGAGCGAGGCCATTGCACCCGCTTCGATTGAATCTGCGCCCAGCGTTGGTCCGACAAGACGCTCTTGTTCAACCCTCACATCAGCAGGAAGCGCACCTGCCTGAATGATTGTCGCCAATTCTTCTGCGGATTCCCGAGTGAATTGACCTTCAATCATGCCTGAACCGCCAAGAATTGCAGAACGGATAACCGGTGCCGATTGCGACACACCGTCGAGCACGATCGCAAAGCGCTTTCCCCGGTTGGCAGCCGTTGCATCACCGAAAAGTTTGGCGCCGCGCGTGTTGAGCGTAAACTCAACAATCGGGTTATTGTTTTCCGGGTGAAATCCCTGTTGTGCGCTCCGGACCATATCACCTTCGATGATCGGATCGGTACTGATCAACAATTGCTCGCCCGTGATGGATGGGATGATCGCATAGCCGAGACGTGGTCTGCCCGTACGAAGCGCATCCTGAACAATCGTCGGATTGTCTTCCACAAGGTTCAGTGTGAGCTCGCCGGGCTGTTCGATGATGCGTTTCAGTCGTTCAGGGTCACTCTCGCCTGGCGCCTCAACGATGATATCCGTTTCACCCTGTGGCTGGACTGAAATCTCACCAATACCATTCGGGTCAAGACGCGGGCCAAGCTTGGAAATGGTCTGCTTGGTCGCATCAGTGCGGATTTCGTCGATCTTGTCTGAGGTAAATCGAATTTCGACTTCGCCACCCGGTGCTTGGTTTACACGGATACTGGCTGCGCCCAGCGGGCCGCCAATCGGTTCGTTCAATCCCCTCATCAAACTGATCGCGGGATCAATCATTTCCGGCGTACGCGGCTTAAACAGAACTGACTCGCCGTCAACGCGAAGACCCGTATAGACGATACGGTCATCTCCTCTCGTAGACTGCAGACGAGACCGAACATCGCGCAGCAGATCATTCAGCTGTTTGGTGACGGACTTGTCGGAGTCAACAGAAAGGAGAAATGATACGCCTCCCTGAAGGTCGAGGCCAAGTTTCGCAGGCGATGAAGGAAGAAAACCAGGCAGGCTCTCCCGCTGCTTCTCGCTCAGAACATTCGGTAAAGCGAACAATGCACCCATCAGCGTGACGAGAACAATGAGGATCACTTTCCAGGGAGGGAATTGTAACATGGATTGCCCTTAGGACTTTTTCTCGTCTGCAGCAGGCGCAACTTTTGCCGCGCCGTCTTTACCACGAATGTCGATGACCATGCTTCGCAGAACCCGGATCTCAGAATCGCCGAGGTTCAGACGAACTTCATCATCACCAATCTGAGTGATTTTTCCGATCAGACCGCCTGAGGTGACAACCCAGTCATTCTTTTTCAGATTATCCAGCATTTCGCGATGGCGTTTGCGCTGCTGCTGCTGAGGACGAATAAGCAGGAAGTACATAATGGCTGCCATTGCGCCGAACGGCAGAATAAGGCCGGTAAAAATATTCGACCCGGCCCCGGCGCCGGCGGTAAGCGTGATTGTGTCGAGCATGGTTCATCCCGTGTGAATCAAAAACTGAAGGCGGAGCTATACTTGGGAGGCGTGCATTTGGCAAACAAGCCAGAACCGCAAATTATAGCTCTTTTGCGACACCTTCTGCGATATGCAGAAATTGCGAGGGCCCCATCGTCTCAGACTGAACTGATCCATCGCTGTTTTTCGTGAGGCGGACCATATGTTGATCTTCATTGGTTCCAACAGGAAGGATCATAATTCCCCCGGCTTTCAGCTGATTGACCCAAACCTCAGGCACGTCTTCTGCGGCACAGGTGGAAATGATCCGATCAAAAGGCGCAGATGCTGCCCAGCCAAGATTCCCATCGGCACATTGGCTCACAATATTTTGCAAACCGAGAGACGAGAACCTCTTGCGCGCGGCGTAGAGAAGCGTCCGGTATCGTTCAATCGTATAAACCCGCTTGGACAGTTTTGAAATCAGGGCTGTCGCATAGCCTGTTCCAGTTCCAATCTCGAGAACCGTAAGGCTGGCCTGTTCGCCCAACTTAAGTGCATCAATCATGTCAGCGACTATTGATGGCCGTGAAATTGTCTGACCACACGCAATTGGGAGCGCAATGTTTTCAAACGCATATTCCGTGAGGTCCGCCGGGATAAAAACGTCTCGCGGCAGCGATTCAACCGCGTTCAACAGACGCGTATCAGTTATGCCGGACTGCCTCAGTTCCAGAATGAGGCGCATGACTTCAAATGGATCTTTGTCGTGACCAGCCTGATCCACTCAGCGTCCCCATGCCTCAATCGAAAGTGACTGAAGCGACTTTAACGTATCGTCATGGGTCAGGTCTACATGAAGCGGACTAACGGAGATACGTCCTTCATAAATTGCACGAAGATCAGTCCCTTCAGGCGGATTTGACAGCTTTCCTCGATACCCAAGCCAATAATAGCTGTCCCCGCGCAGATCTTCTCTTTGCTCAGCTGCGATAATATTTTCGTCTCGGAAGCCTTGTCGGGTGAACTCAACACCGTCGATGTCGTCAGGCAACCGATCAGGGAAATTGACATTCATGATGACGTCGTCTGGCCACGTAATATTCAACAGGGGTGAAATCACTCTGGCGCCCCAATGTCTGGCTGTTTCCCATGGCAGGGAGCCTTTGTGCCGGAAGCCGCGCGACTGACTTAGCGCAATCGATCTGACGCCATGTTGCATGCCGCACATGGCACCAGCGACCGTTCCTGAATAGGTCGTATCTTCTGCGATATTCTGCCCTCTGTTCACACCAGACAGGACAAGGTCCGGTTTGGCGCCGTCCACCAACTCCATAAGACCCAACAAGACGCAGTCCGTTGGCGTGCCGCGAACGGCAAATCTGCGATCATCAAGTTCGCGAACTCGAATGGGATCTGTCAGCGTGACAGCTCGGGACTTGCCAGATTGTTCGACTTCTGGTGCGACGATCCAGATGTCGTCCGAAAGTTCTCGTGCGATATCTTCCAACACTGATAGGCCTTCAGCATGAATGCCATCGTCATTGGTCAGGAGAATACGCATCAAGCCTGGCTTTCAATTCGGTCCATGCCACCAAGATATGGCCGCAGAACCGCAGGCACTGTGACTGAACCATCTTCATTCTGATAGTTTTCCACCACAGCCACCAGGGTTCGTCCGACGGCGAGACCCGACCCATTCAGCGTATGAACAAATTCAGGTTTCTTTTCGCCTTTCCGCCGAAATTTGGCGTCCATTCGTCGGGCCTGAAAATCACCACACGTCGAGCAGGAAGAGATTTCACGATACGTATTCTGACTTGGAAGCCAGACTTCGAGGTCGTATGTGCGCCGCGCACCTGCACCCATGTCGCCGGAAGATAGTTTCATCACGCGATATGGCAGTTCAAGCTTCTGGAGCACTGCTTCGGCGCAACCTGTCATGCGTTCCAACTCAGCATCACTGTCTTCGGGTTTCGTGATCGATACGAGTTCGACCTTGTTGAACTGATGAAGGCGGATCATGCCTTTTGTGTCTCGCCCTGCACTCCCCGCTTCGGAACGGAAGCATGGCGTGTGCCCGGTCATACGGACAGGAAGTGCGCTTTCATCAAGAATGGTTTCGCGAACAAGGTTGGTCAGAGACACTTCTGCAGTTGGAATGAGATAATGCCCTGCTGTTGTCTGGAATAGCTCTTCGCCGAACTTTGGGAGCTGCCCTGTTCCAAACAATGCGCGATCCTGAACCAGCAAGGGTGGGCTTACTTCAGTGTAGCCATGTTCTTCAGTTTGAAGGTCCAGCATAAATGCCGCCAGTGCGCGCTCCAGTTTCGCAAGAGGCCCCTTCAGGGCCACGAATCGCGCGCCAGACATGGCAACAGCAGCTTCAAAGTCCATTTGTGGGCCGGCATTTACAGTGTCGAGATTCTCGCCAATCTGGTCATGCGATTTTGGATCGAAAGCATAATTCTGGGCTGCCCCCCAACGGCGAACTTCCACATTTTCTTCTTCACCCTCGCCGAGCGGCACGTCTTCATAAGGAAGGTTGGGCAAGGATGCGAGAATAGCATCTCGCTCGCTTTGAGCCTGCTCTTCTGCAGCACCGGCTGTCTCAATCGTGCTCTTGGCGTCAGCGACGGCAGCCATAAGGCGTTGCGCTTCGGCTTCATCGCCAGTCGCTTTCGCCTTGCCAATCAACTTGGACGACTGGTTACGAACAGTTTCGGCTTCCTGTTTTCTGCCGACGGCGTCGCGAACCTTAGCGTCCAGATCCAGAATCAGCGCCGACCATGCCTGCCCTGTTTCTGGCAGAGGATAAAAGCGACGCTTCAGCGCCTGATCAAACGCTTCCGGATTATCCCGGATCAACCGAATATCGTGCATGTCAGCAAACCTGTGGATTGGACTTTCAATCTGATAGGCGCCTGATTAACGGGATGCGGTTGTTCCGTCTACTCCGCGCTTGCGTTCTCTTCGTCTTCTCTTTCACGAGCGCGTTCTATGAGAACGACACACCAGATCGAGATCTCGAACAGGATCATAACCGGGATCGCGAGCATGACCTGAGAAATAATGTCTGGTGGCGTGAAAAACGCAGAAAACGCCAGAATGCCGACAAGCGCGTACTTTCGACCTTTTCTAAGCGTATCGGCTGAAATCAGATCCGCTTTCCCGAGCAGGCTTACCACGACCGGCAGCTGGAAAGAAAAGCCAAATGCCAACATCAAAGCCATGACTAGTGACAGATACTCAGAGACCCTGATCTGAGATTCAATCCGAGGGCCTTCCGATCCCAACTGCTCAAAACTCAAAGCAAACCGGGAAATGAGCGGCAGCATCACGACATAGACAAACAATGCGCCGATCGTGAACAGAACCGGTGCCGCGACCAAAAACGGCAGGAAGGCATGTCGCTCATTTTTATAGAGCCCGGGCGCCACGAATGAGTAGATTTGCCAGGCGATGACCGGAAAGGCCAGAAAGACACCGGCAAAAAGAGCCAGTTTTAACTGTGCGAAAAACACTTCCATCGGGCCGGTATAGATCAGATTGAACTCTGTATTTCCGAGTTCAATTTCTGCAACACGAACCAGTGGCTTCAACAGAAGGTTATAAATTGGCTCCGCCTGCCAGAAGCAAAATATCGCCGCAACAATAAGAGCGGCGACTGACCAGATCAGTCGCGTGCGAAGTTCGCTCAAGTGTTCAAGAAGCGGCGCGCTCGAGCCTTCGACATCGTCGTCTGCGCCGGATTGGCCAATCGATTTATCACTCACCGGCAGGTTCTTTCTTCATGGCCGGTTCGGGCGTTTTATCAGAAACAGCTTCAGGTTTCGCCTCTGACGCTTTTGGCTCTGCAGTGTCAGACTTTTTCTCAGTTTTCTGATCAACCTGATCGCCACTCATCACAGAAGCATTGATCTCACGCTCGGCGGTTTTGAGATCATTCACTGCCTGTTCCAGCTCATTATTCTTTTTGAGATCCTCAATCTCTTTTCGAAGTTCATCGAGTTCTGCCTGGCGCGCAATATCATCGAACGCACCGCGAAATTCATTCGCCATGCGTTTTGCCTGTCCAACCCATTGCCCAATGCGACGCATCATCAGTGGAAGGTCTTTAGGACCAACAACGATCAATGCCGCGATAGCGAGTAGCAGGAACTCAGAAAGTCCGAATTGAGGAAGCATGAGGTGAGACTGTCTGAAATCAGACTTTGTCTTTTTCCGGTGTCACATTGATGGTTTCGCGCTGCTTACCATCTTCATTTTCTTCGTCTTTGAGCCCTGAACGAAAGCTCTTAATGCCTTTCGCCATGTCGCCCATGATCGCCGAAATTTTACCACGGCCACCAAACAGCAGTAGCGCAACGACAGCGACGAGCAAGAGTTGCATCCAACCTGGAGCCATAACTGTTTTCTCCTTTACCTCACTCTAGAATAAGCAGGTTACAGCTATCCTACAATGCACGGAAATGTCACGAATTGTCTTCTTCGAGAAAATCGACGTGGAAATTGCCATCTTCGTCCCCGTTATCGGACAAAATCGGATCAAGTTCCTCGTCGTCTGATCCACCTGGGCGCGGCATTTCAAAGCCGACCGGCAACGCACTATCCAGAAGTCCGGCCGCCTGGAAGTCAGACTTGCCTGGCAAAGTGTCGAGACTTTCCAGACCAAAATGCTCGAGAAATGCGGAGGTCGTCCCGTAAGTCACGGGCCTTCCCGGTGTTCGACGCCGACCTGTGAGTTTCACCCACCCACATTCAAGCAGGATATCCAAAGTCCCTTTGGAGACGGCTACACCACGAACGTCTTCTATTTCAGCGCGGGTAACAGGCTGACAATAAGCAATGATCGCCAGAGTTTCGAGTGCGGCTGAAGACAGTTTTCGGTCTTCTTCCCGAATTTCGGTGAACAGATAACTCAGATCGCGAGCTGTCTGAAAACGCCATTTGCCGCCCACCTCAACCAGATTGACGCCGCGTTTTGCATACACTTCCTGTAACGTCATCAAAATCTCAGAAGCATCAACATTCGCAGGGAGCGATGCGGCAACTTCTTCAGCAGACATCGGCTCACCGGCAGCAAAAAGCACAGCTTCAGCGCGCCTGAGCGCTTCTGACTCGATTTCCAATTGCGGGGTAGACAAAACCGGCCCGTCAGCCGCGACCCGTTTTTCAGCGCCCTTATAGGCAAAGCTCATTTGCTGAACGGCTGAACGGATATCTTCCAGGCGCTCGGCTTCAGTTTTCACTGCCATCCTGGTCCTCTCCATCACATTCTGCGATCTGACGAACGAGCACAGGAGCGCCATATTCGTCCTGTCGCAGATCTATTCTTCTGGCTTTTGTCAGGTCCAGGGATGCGGCAAACACACTCGCCAGCCTCGAACGCCCCGGAGCCGCCTTTTCGTTCTCCGGAATATCCGCCTGATCCAGCGCAACTTCATTCAGCGTGGCCCAACGTTCACCCATTTTAGGCAATACCCGTTCAATCGTCAGACGTGCGCTCTCAAGCGGCAGAACGTATTGTTTTACAACCTCGTGCGGTTTTTCTCGGTTCTTCCGCGTCTGGATCTTGGCAAATGCCGCCATCATATCAATCAAACGAGTCGCATACTGAGGGCGTTTAATGACAACCGGACGTTCTGGAAGTCCGCGCTCAAAGACATCGCGACCCAGATGATCGCAATTCATCAGCAAATCACCCGCTTCGCGCATTGCCTCCAGACGTTGGAGCCGAAATGCAAGACGCGCCGCGAGGTCATCGGGCGACGCTTCGTCATCATTCTGCTTCTCAGGCTTTGGTAGCAGTAATCTGGATTTGAGGAAGGCCAACCAGGCCGCCATCAACAGATAATCGGCCGCCAGATCAATGCGTTTGTCCTGAGCATCCTGAATGAAGACGAGGTATTGTTCAGCCAGTTCGAGAACTGACACCTTCATCAGATCGACCTTCTGGCGACGGGCGAGCATAAGCAACAAGTGAAGCGGCCCTTCGAAGCCTTCCACATCGACCAGAAACGCTTCGTTCTGTTCAATATCGAATTCTGAAGAGTCCAGCTTGCCTGTGCCTGCTATCAACCCATCGGCGGCCATCCGGTCGTCACTCCAATGCGAGCCATAAGCTCTTTAAACCGTTCAGTCTGTTCGTCTCTTTTACCCGCAACTTGCCGGGTACTGAAAGCCTCAGACCGCTCAGCCCTTGCAAGTGCCACACCACTCAGATCGTAAGACCCTTCAGCGACTTCCTTCATTTCCTGAAGAATAACGCCTCGATCTTTTTCGAACCCGGCACAATGAAGAACCACATCACAACCTGCGCTCAAAGCGCGCTGGGCTCTGTCCGACAACGGACCACCCAGTGCTTTCATGCCCAGATCGTCACTCATAAGTAGACCATCAAAGCCGATTCTCTCTCGGATGACATTGGAAATGACTGTAGAAGACGTCGTTGCGGGCTCTTCAGCGTCAAAAGCTGGGTATAAAATGTGGGCTGTCATCGCCATGGGCGCATCTTTCACCCATTGGAAGGCGTCAAAGTCCAGAGACAATTCACTTTCGCTCTCAGCAACAACTGGCAATTCTTCATGGCTGTCGGCTCTGGCGCGGCCATGCCCCGGGATGTGTTTGATCACTCCGGCAACACCTGCGTCCTCAAGTCCGCGGAGCGCCGCAAGTGAGAGCTTTCCAATCCTGGCCGCATCAGCGCCGAAAGATCGATCGCCGATAATGTCATGCGCCCCCGGAATGGTGATATCGACGACGGGCGAACAATCGGCATGGATTCCGAGATCAGATAGTTCATATCCGATAAGCGTATGGCCTAGCTGACAGGCTTCAAGACCCAGAGACGGATCGATGTCGAACAGCTCGCCATATTTGCTCGGTGCCGGAAAAAGTGGCCATTCAGGCGCCTTCAACCGAGCAACACGACCGCCCTCCTGATCGATAAAAATCAAACACGGGCGCTCTAACGCATTCCAGATATCGTCTACGAGAGTGGCGACCTGCTGTTTTGAAACACAACTTCGCCCCATGAGAATAATCGCCCAGGGCTGCGCTTCCTTGAACAGAGCGGCTTCATCTGGCGTAAGATCGGGGCCAGAAACACTCAGAATACAAGCGCGCATAAATCAGGATTCCGCAATTACGATACAGGATTCCCCACGTGCTTTGAGCTCCGAACAGAAATCATCGGCGTCTGAACGCGAGCTGAAAGCCGAGGCTCGAAGGCGATAGAATATTCCTTTGGCGCCAAGATCGGCACGCTGAATATCCATTTGCGCACCCTGGAAGATATCCGCGTGTGCCTCAGCGAGTTGATTCCACGCCTGCTCAGTCGCACCAAGATCGCGTAGCGCCATGATCTGAACGAGGAACTGACCTGATGGATCAAACTTCGAAGTCGACGTCGTCGTGACCGGAGGAGGCAAAGGACGAGGCGTGCTGACCACTGGCGGTGGTACGATAGCTGCCTGCTGAGTCGGCGTAGGTGTTGGTGTCGGTGTCGGAACAGGCGCCGGAGCCGGTGTCGGCGGTGATTGTGGCGCGACCTCTGCCGTTTGCGTTGACGAATTGGACGAAGACCCGGAAGGCCGAATGTCACGCGGCTTACCATCAGGCAGTTGTGCGGGCTCAATCACACTTGCCTTGATGACTTCGCTTTCGGCGTCTTCTTCAAACAGACGCGGCTGCGAAGGCGTCTCAGCATCTGCCTTCGCGGAATCCGGGCGATGCTTGAATGGCGTCGAATCTGCGGCGAAAATCGGCGTATCGCCCGGACCTTCCTTGGTACCCTGACGATATGCATTCCAGACCACGGTTCCAAAAACAAGAACGACACCGGCTGCAAGCGCCATTACGAGGGGGCCTTTGCCGCCTGACTCATCATCGCGAGCGTCAAAGCCTTTATACTCATCGCCGAACGCAGAATACGTGCTTCGTTCTCTGGGGGCGCTGTCGCTGTCAAATTTGTCGGACATGATGCGAATCCTTCTACTCGCATTAATAATGTCATAATGATTGTTAACGTCTCGCTAACGATCTTTCAGATCATGGCATCCAGGTTGAATAGTCTTCGATGCTCCTGGATCGCAAAATTGTCTGTCATACCGGCAATATAGTCGCATACGATTCGCGCCCTGCCGTCACGTGTGGATTGCTGTGCTTCTTCTGACCAGGGTGGAGGCAATGTGTCCGGTTCTTCCAGAAACAATCCAAACAGATCTTTGAGAATGCGCTTCGCCTGACTTCTTTTGCGGTTCACTTTGTAATGGCGGTACATGCGCTCCATTAAAAAACGCCGCAGGTCGCGAATTTCATCTCCGAGACCCTCTGAAAAAGAAATCAAAGGTTGGTCGAGTGCCCTCACCTCTTCCACTGAGAGCGGCTTGAATTCATGTGCACGACGCAAGGATTCTGTCGTCAGATCGTTGATCCAGATCCCAATCAGCCGACGAATAACTTCCCCGATGGTCCTGTCGCGATCCAACAGAGGAAATTCTGTCTGCACTTCCTGAAAGACGCGCCCAACCAACGGAACTTGCTTGATATCTTCAATTGCGAACAGCCTTGCGGATAGGCCATCGTCTATGTCGTGATTATTGTAGGCGATATCATCTGCGAGGGCCGCAACCTGAGCCTCCGGACCAGCATAACTGCCGAGTTCCAAAGCCTCGAGATGCGGAAAATCTCTGAATGTCTGGGTGAGCTCACCAAACTTCTTTCCATTCTTAAGAAGCGGCCCATTGTGTTTTACGAGCCCTTCCAGACTTTCGTAAGTCAGATTGAGACCGTCAAAATTTGGATAGGTGTGCTCGAGCCGCGTGACCACGCGCAAAGTCTGCGCATTGTGGTCGAAACCACCGAACTCCTCCATACAGATATCAAGTTCATCTTCACCTGCATGTCCAAATGGCGGGTGCCCAAGATCGTGAGCCAGTGCCAGCGCTTCTGCAAGGTCTTCATCGAGCTTGAGTGTGCGCGCAACTGAACGCGCAATCTGTGCAACTTCCAACGAATGGGTCAATCGTGTCCGGAAGTGGTCTCCTTCATGCGCAACAAAGACCTGCGTCTTCATTTTCAGCCGACGAAACGCACTCGCATGGATGATCCTGTCCCGATCTCTTTGAAACGGCGTGCGGGTGGCAGATGGCGCCTCTTCATAGAAACGGCCGCGACTACGATCAGGATCGCTGGCATAGGCCGCTCTGGGCGCAGAATAAACAAGAGTCATGGCTTCCCTTTTTCAAACTGGGATTCATGATTATGTAGAGAGTGAAAGCATGAAGGATTGCTCAAATGGACCAGCCTGTTTCTCTCTCTGCCAATGCTGCGAAACGCATTAACGCGATTCTTGCCGGAAAGATGGACTCTGACTTCTTGCGTGTATCCGTGGAAGGCGGCGGATGTTCCGGCTTTTCGTACAAGTTCGATTTCGACACCACAATCGAGACCGATGACCTGGTCATCGAGAAGGACGGTGCGAAGGTTGTTGTAGATGCGATGAGCCTGCCATTTTTATCAGGCGCAGAAATTGATTTCGTCGATGAACTGATTGGATCAAGCTTTCAAATCAGGAATCCGAATGCGACGGCGTCGTGCGGCTGCGGCACCAGTTTTTCGATCTGATTGCTGACGCTGGGACAGGCTTGCAAGTCGTCCGTTGATACCATTCAACTACTCCTGACCAACCCAGGAGGCATGAATGGACGTTTCATCCGCGATTGATCAGAGACTTTCTGTACGGGCATATCAAGATAAGCCCGTACCCTCTGATTTGCTGAAATCGATTCTGACGGAGGCCCAGCGCTCTCCCTCTGGCGGCAACCTCCAACCCTGGCGCGTCATAGCTTTGACCGGAACTGCCCAGCAGGATGTGATCAATCTTGCAACTGAAAAGCTGGCTCAAAACCCACGCGGTGAACCGACAGATCGTCCCGTCTATCCTGAAAGTCTCTGGGAGCCCTACAGATCTCGCCGCTTCGAGATTGGAGAGGCGCTTTATGCTGCGCTGGACATACCAAGGGAAGACAAGCTGAAACGCCTCAGTTGGTTCGCGAACAACTATCGGTTCTTCGGGGCACCTGTCGGACTGATGATGGTTATTGATGAACGCATGGGTCACGGCCAGTGGGCGCACATGGGAATGTTTATGCAATCTGTCGCGCTTCTGGCTGTTGAGAACGGCCTCGGAACCTGCATGCAGGAATGCTGGGGCATTTTGAGAACCTCGCTCAAGGAGCACCTTCAGCTTCAGCCCACTGAAATGCTTTATTGTGGGATAGCGCTTGGGTATCCTGACATGGAACATCCCGCGAATCAGGTTCGCTCAGACAGAGCGCCGCTCAACGAGTTCGCAGAATTTCGGAATTGATTATGAAAATTGCCACCTGGAATGTGAATTCAGTCAAGGCGCGCCTGCCGACGGTTTTGGAAGTGCTCAAAACCATCGATTGTGATGTGATCTGCCTGCAGGAACTGAAATGCGAGACCGACGCATTCCCATACATGGAAATCGAGGATCTCGGATATGAAGCCGCGGTTCACGGTCAAAAGACCTATAATGGTGTTGCAATCCTATCGAAGACAAACATTGAAGATGTCGTCAAAGGCCTGCCAGGGAACGAAGACGACGAGCAATCGCGCTATATTGAGGTCACGACAGGCGGCGAAACGCCGGTTCGCGTTGCATCAATTTATCTTCCAAATGGCAATCCATTTCCCGGCGAGAAATTTGACTACAAGCTGTCCTGGATGAAGTACCTTGAGGCCCGTGCTTCAGACCTGTTGAAACTGGAAGAACCTGTCATTCTGGCAGGTGACTATAATGTCATCCCGAGCGATGACGATTGCTGGGATCCATCTGTCTGGGCGAACGATGCGCTCGCACAACCCGAATCACGTGCAGCGTTTCAACGTCTCCAATGGCTTGGCTATACTGAGAGCTTCGCGTCAATCGAAGCGAAAAGTCACGCCTATACGTTCTGGGACTATCAGCGCGGTGCCTGGCAGAAAGATCATGGCATCCGGATCGATCACCTGCTGTTGAGCCCGGAAGCGGGTGATCGATTGGAAAAGGTCGAAATCTTCAAAGCCGCACGAGGCCTCGAGAAGCCGTCAGACCATGTGCCCGTGATCGGACACCTCAAACTCACTTGATGTAAGCACCACAGCTGACCTGAAACGATGTTCTTTTCTGGGTGAAGCTCCGACTACGCTCAGTCAGTTCTGAATTTTTATCGTCGACGGCATTCTGAAGCGTTTCGAATTCGGCTTTTAGTACTTCAGCGCGCTCAGCGGCGACAGGTGACAAGCCGGATTCCTCTTTCGCGGCGACAAACTCGTCACCAACTTCATCGGCCTGCTCGCCCATGCGTTTCAGCTCTTCATAAGATGCGGTCAGAGACTTGTGCTGTGAGGCAAGTTCAGCCTGCATCGTCTGGCACTCTTTCGCCGTCATCGCCTGAGCAGGTAAAGCGCCGACGAACAGAACAAGGGGCAACACACGAGTGACGTTTAGCAATGTCATATATGATTGGTCCTTTGCAGTTTCAGATCACACTAGCAATCGGTAGATGACCAATGCCTGAACAAACCGGTTGGCAAGGTTTCACCTAATGCTTGCTGAAACGGTCTATTTTCCCAATACGTCAACAAGATGAAAAACTGAGGCAATATCGACAAGAAGTTCGCCAACTTTCTCAGGATCATCGATCCGTGAGAACAGGCCGCCACCTTCGAACAATTCTCCACCCTCCAGAGCCGCATAAATTTTATTGCCGTCAAAAGTTGCCCGAAACTTCGAACCGTTGAACGCTGTCTCAAGATCCAGAAAGGCCTGCATGACGTCAGGGGTCAGCAAAAACCGCGCCTCCACCTGGTCAGTTGTATAAACTTCAAACTTCTTCTCAAATTCAGGGTCTTCAAGTTTGGCACGGGAATACTTGTCGCCAATTGCGCCGAATGCATTGAAGATGCCTGCGTCTCTCGCAATTCGAGTCGTGCCGTGAAACGTTTTTGCGGCATCAATCACCCAGCACTGACCTCTGAAAACCGTCACCCAGCTGGTTTGGGTTTTGCCATCACTGTCAGTGGTCGTCCGCTTGTCTTCGAGATGCGCCTGAAAAAACTCGAATGGTCGTCCATTTCGCTCACCGACCATTTCGTCTTTTAACTTCACACGATCCCAACTTGGAACCAACTTATGATTCCGGCAGGATTGAAGATGATTGTTCGCATGCGCAGAGGGCTCTTCGTTATATGTGAGCCCGAACTTGCTCGCGACGGATGACACCATCATCGTCCGCGCTTTTTTTGTGACTTCGTGCACGCCGGTCAGGCCGAAAGCAGCAGTACCGACCGCGGCGACAATTCCGACGATCCCCGCAAGAGGAGATTTGAAGATGAAAATCGCAAGTCCACCAACAATAAGCAGAGCAAGCAGCGCATAAACACCATAGGTTTTTGCACGGCTCATCGCCTTGAGACGGTCTTGCTCCATATCCGCGAGTGACGGCTTGAGATCCTTCTCGTAGATTGTCGCAAACTCGGAGAAATCCTCCGGCAATTCAGCCAGAACACTTGCCAGAGTCTTCTTGTTTGATGACGACATGCCTTACCCCCGCGCTGGCATATGGCGGCCTGTTTCAGGCCGCCGAATCAGACTGCATCCAAGATTAAGCCGTCAGACCATTCCTTCAAAACTTTGAAGCGCATTCGACAGCGTATCTTTCTTGTCCTGATAGTCCGACAGTCTCTCTTTTTGTTCTTCGATCACTTCAGCAGGAGCCTTGGAAATGAATTTCTCATTGCCCAGCTTTTTGTTGATCGTATCGATTTCCTTGTCGATTTTACCGATTTCTTTGGTCAACCGAGCGATCTCAGCAGGAATATCGAGGGCATCGCTCACGATGAGCGCTGCACGTGTTCCTTTGTGAGCGAATGACACAGAACCATCAGGCGGGGTCGGCTCAAACGCGATCATTTCAAGACGCGCAAGTTGCTGGATCAATGGCGCATAGGCATTCGAAATCCTCATGGCCTCTGCGTCTGCACCAACAAGTGCCAGACGTAGTTTTGCACCGGCCGGGACGTTCAGATCACCTCTCAAACCGCGGACTTCAGAAATAAATCCGATGACCCACTCAATTTCATCCGACGCTGCCTCGTTGATATGGCTGTCACTATACATTGGCCATTCTGCCAGCATCAGGAAACCGTCACGACCGGGCCCAAACTCAGCAATCTGATCCCAGAGCTCTTCTGTGATGAACGGCATAAACGGGTGCAAAATTTTCAGGGTCTCGTCCAGCACCCATGCTGCTGTCTGACGGGTTTCGGCCTTGGCGTCATCATTCTCACCGTTCAGAAGCGGTTTGATGAGTTCCAGATACCAGTCGCAGAACGTGTTCCAGATGAACCGGTAGCAAGCCATGCTGGCATCATTGAATCGATACCCCTCAAGCGCGTCTGTCACTTTCTGACTGGTCAGCGCAAGTTCACCGACGATCCATTGATTGATTGGCTGTTTCAATGCCGCAGGATCGAATTTCGCAGGTTCCCACAAGACGCATTCATTCATCTGGCAGAAACGTGCAGCATTCCAGAGCTTTGTGCCAAAGTTCCGATAGCCTTCAATCCGTTTCACATCGAGGCGGATATCCCTGCCCTGTGCCGCCTGACTGGCAAGCGTGAAACGAAGTGCGTCTGCACCGTAGGCCGGAATGCCGTCTGGGAACTGCTTCTTGGTTTTCTGTTCGATCTGTTTGAGGCGGTTTTTGTCTGTCGTTCGCGCATCTTTCAGGCGCTTTTCAACGAGCGTCTCCAGTTCACAACCATCGATCAGATCAATCGGGTCAAGCACATTGCCTTCAGACTTCGACATCTTCTTGCCGTTCTCATCGAGAACCAGCGCGTGAATGAAAACATCCTTGAACGGCACTTCGCCCAGGAACTTGATCCCCATCATCATCATTCGGGCGACCCAGAAGAAGATAATGTCAAACGCGGTGATCAGAACCGCACCCGGATAGAACGCATTCATTTCCGGTGTCTTATCCGGCCAGCCAAGCGTTGAATACGGCCACAGCGCCGACGAGAACCAAGTATCGAGGACGTCTTCATCGCGGTAAATGGGCAATGAGCCAGAATGGTTTGATTCACCCGAAAATGAGCGCTTCTTTGCTTCCTCTTCGCTCAATACAACCACTGCTCCAGATGCGTCGAACTCCGGGTCAGCGGCTTGATAATACGCCTCAAATTGTTCAATGGCCTCTTCCTCGGAATCAGCCACGATGATCTTGCCGAATGAATCAAAATCGTATTCTCCGCAATCTGACTCATCGCTGTGAATTATTGCGTGCCCGTACCACGCAGGTATCCGATGCCCCCACCAGAGCTGGCGTGAAATGCACCAGGGCTCAATGTTTTCAAGCCATTGGAAGTAGGTCTTAGACCAGTTCTCCGGCACAAAATCGGTGTCACCCTTGCGAACGGCTTCGAGAGCGGGCTCGGCAAGCGTCTTCGCATCGACATACCATTGGTCGGTGAGCATAGGCTCGATGACGACGCCGGAACGATCACCGAACGGCTGGCTCATCTTATTGTTTTCAATGAGCGGCCGGGCGTTACCCTCATCGTCAGTGATGACGACTGCAAGGCCTTCAGCAGTGACCGACTCGACGACACGTTTCCGGCATTCATAACGATCCAGACCGCGAAGGTCTTCCGGTACGAGATTGACGTTCGAAACATCCATGTCAGACGACCGGTCTGGATGGCTGGCAAGGTCACCTGCAATCTTCGCGGACTCCTCATAAGTAAGTCCGTCTGTCCGCATGCGCGCGGTTTCATCCATGAGCGCGTAGAGCGGGATATTATTCCGCTTGGCGACGCCGTAATCGTTGAAATCGTGCGCACCCGTAATCTTCACCGCGCCAGACCCGAAATCCGGATCCGGATAGTCATCAGTAATGATTGGAATCAGACGACGGCTTTCCTTCGGCCCGACGGGGATTTCACACAACTTACCGACAATCGGCGCATAGCGCTCATCTTTGGTATGAACGGCTACCGCGCCATCACCGAGCATGGTTTCAGGACGCGTTGTCGCGATCGAGATATAGTCCCGCTCTTCTTTGAAGGTGACGTTTCCGTCCTCATCCTTCTCGACATAGGTATAAGTCGCACCACCCGCGAGCGGATATTTGAAGTGCCACATATGCCCGTCGACATCGCGGTTCTCGACTTCAAGATCAGAAATCGCCGTCTGGAAATGCGGATCCCAGTTTACAAGCCGCTTGTCGCGATAGATGAGCCCCTCATTGTAGAGGTCGATGAAGGTCTTGAGGACTGCCTTGGAAAGCCCCTCATCCATGGTGAAACGCTCGCGCGACCAGTCACATGACGAACCCAGGCGCTTATCCTGTTCCAGGATCTTACCACCCGATTCGTGTTTCCACTCCCAAACCTTGTCGATGAAGCCTTCACGGCCGAGCGAACGACGGTCCTGGTTGCCTTCTGCTGCGAGTTTGCGTTCGACCACCATCTGCGTGGCGATGCCGGCATGGTCCGTGCCAGGCTGCCAGAGAACATTCTTGCCGCGCATTCGCTCGAACCGGATCAACACATCCTGAAGAGTGTGATTAAGCGCATGCCCCATATGCAGAACGCCCGTGACGTTCGGCGGCGGAATGACAATACAATAGGGCTGAGCGCTCGTATCCATTGATGGCTGAAAGGCATTTGCCTCTTCCCAGCGTTTATAGATTTTCTGTTCAGCGTCGGCGGGAGAAAAATGTTGATCGATCATGGGGTCCACAAAAACGAAAAAGCGCGCCTGTCCTAGCGCGCTCGTTCAGATAAATCGAGATGCAGAACGAAGTTTAACGCGCCATTCGGCTGATACGTTTCACTTCTTCTTCTACTTTGGCTTCGACAATGCCCTGAAGGTTCTCATTGAGCCACTCTTTCAGCATTGGTCGCAGCATTTCGCGGACCATGGATTCAAGAGTTGTATCTGATGAAATAGCCATACTGCCCATGAGTTTACCGAGCGCACCAGCTGCGCCCCCCGCGACAGCATCTTCAATAAGTTTATCATCGTCTTCTGCAAAACTTGGTTTCGGTTCTGCACGCGCGATGACCGGCTCAGGCTCCGGCTCGGGAAAAGGTTCTGGCTCTGGTTCGAATTCAGGTTCATCTACAGCAACCAGATCATCATCTTCAAAGTCTGGCTCAGGCGGCGCAACCTCTTCGAAGGATTCCATCACGTCTTCAGGCTCATCGACGACTTCTTCGAGATCGAGAATATCTTCTTCGGCTGCAGGTTCTGCTGGCGCAGCCTCCACCTCATCGTCCTCTGAGATGATTTTACGAATCGACGCCAGAATTTCTTCCATTGTCGGTTCTTGTTGAGCTTCGTCGGCTGCCATTTTTAGTATCCCGATACTGGTGCAGATACGATTGTGTCGCGAATCAATAACTATCCGCTTCAGTTCAGCAGTATACTTTTCTGGTTTGGATAACGTAAGGTTAAAGCGCCTTCACCAATCCAGTAAGTATTCCGCGCAAAAACGGTGTATTTTCATCGCAAGACTAAACATTGTTTTCGTGCGTAAGCAAACATCGAGTGCAGAATGCTCACCTGAAACGCGAAAACGCCTGCGCCAAAAGCACCCCGGCTTTTAGAACGCGAAACCCACTTCCTTTCGGACCTCCGGCAAGCTCGGCGGCGTGCAGTTGAATTCCGTATGGTAGGAAACCGACTTCGCGGATTTCGTATAAACGCGAACTTCACCGTTCTTCTCGTTTCCAACGACAACGCCTAGCCGACCACCCGGAGCCAGTTGCTCCAGCCAGGCATCAGGCACGTATTCAACGAGACCGTTTACCAGAATGACATTGTAAGGCGCTTCAGGCGGATGGCCATTCAGAAGGTCACCCGTTACAAATGCAACGCGATCAATTCCAGCCGACAAAAGTGCGTCCGACGCCTTATCAGCAACGTCCGGGTTCTGATCTAGCGCAATAACGGTATCTGCCAGCTCATTCAGCAAAGAGGCAGAATACCCTTCTCCGGCGCCGATCACGAGAGCGAGATCTGTCGCGCGAACTTCCAGGGCCTGCAAAAGTTTCGAGAGATCTCTTGCAAGCCAGAAGTGACGCCCCTCAACGGTCGGCAATTCAATTTCGGAGTAAGCAATGTCTTGCTGCGCCTTTGGCAGATAAAATTCCCGCGGCACCTTCAGAAAAGCAGCGATGACACGATCATCAGTGACGTCGTTCGGTTTGATCTGGGAATCAACCATTCTCTTGCGGGCTAGGGACATATCCACGGTGCTGACCTCGTGCAGTTTGCAATTCTCGGCATCATATCTGCCGGGATTAAGATCATTCTATCGTGTCTGACAATCCATAACAGTCGTAAAGTTTGTGCGAACCCGTATTTTGCATTGACGTCGGTGCACAAATTGACCATGTAACGCGTCTTGTTTCAGGCCCTGTGGCGGAGTGGTGACGCAGCGGATTGCAAATCCGTGTACCCCGGTTCGAGTCCGGGCGGGGCCTCCAGAAACCTTTCCCAAAATATTCACCAAAAATTCGCGCGTAACGAACTGGCAATTATCGTTTACGCGCCGTTAACGGAATCGTGGGAATTAATAATTGTCTTCTCCTTGAAGACACCCCACCATCACCCAACGCCTCGGCGGGAGTTCGCTCCCGCCATTTTTTTTGCAGATTGATGAATTTCGGGTTTGACGAGTGATTTCCCGCTCGTTATATCCGCCCCTCTACATTGTTCCGCGATAGCTCAGTTGGTAGAGCAGGCGACTGTTAATCGCCCGGTCGTAGGTTCGAGTCCTACTCGCGGAGCCACTCTTCCCTTTCAGGCAATCCAACACCACAGACAGGCCTCAGCTTGTCATGTCTTCGAGTTCACGTCCGCGTGTCTCTCGCACCCAGACCAGCACGAACATCAGCGACAGGGCTGCACACACAGCATAGAAGCCGTATGCGCCCGTCAGACCGATACCACGCAGGCCCAGCATTATGGGGAATGTCAGAGTGATTGCGAAATTGGCGATCCACTGCATAAATCCAGAGACGGCCAAGCCAGATCCGCGAACCTGATTCGGAAACATTTCTCCGAGCATGACCCAGACCACGGGGCCCCAGGAAAAATTGAAGAAGACAACATAGGCCAGAGCCGAAACGAGAGCAAACTGACCTATCGCTGGTGCGAGATCAACGATGTTCGAGGTCAAAACGGTCTGTTCTGTAAATTCGGTGCCATTCGCCAATACAGTGCCAGCGGCGATCACATCCCCAGCGAAATAAGCTGTCCCTGTTGAAAAGGCCCATGCAAGCGCACCGAGTGTAATCGTCATCCCGACTGACCCGATGAGCAGCAAAGGCTTTCGACCAATACGGTCAATCATGAGAAGCGCCGCAACCACCGACAGTATCGACAGCCCACCAGAGAGAACATTCTGCATCAAAGCATTCTCTTCCGTGAAGCCAGCGGCCTGCCAGAGCACGGCTCCGTAGTAAAAGATGACATTAATCCCGACGAATTGCTGAAATACACCCAAGCCTATGCCGATCCAGACAACCGGTTTGAATACAGATTTTCCAGCCAGTACGTCGCTGAAGCTTGGCTTGTGATCGCTTTCCAGCGATTGTTCGATTTCAGCAATTTTTGCCTGTCCCGATTGATCGCCAGCGATTCGCCTCAGCGTTTTCAGCGCTTTGTCACTTCCGTCATTTGCGACGAGATAACGCGGACTTTCCGGAATGAAGAAGAGCGCAATCAAAAACACGAACGCTGGTACGAGTTCTATCCAGAACATCCAGCGCCACGCTTCAAATCCCCAGATCCATTCATTCACGGCAGACCCAGCCGCGTGCGCGATTGCATAATTGGACAGGAAAGCGACAAACAGGCCGGTGATGATGGCAATCTGTTGAATCGTTGCCAAACGCCCTCTCAGCGCTGCTGGCGCGACTTCGGAGATGTAAGCAGGTGCCATGACACTTGCTGCACCGACACCCAATCCACCGAGAATTCGAAAGACAATGAAGGGCCCAGAGGCATCTGCAACGCCAGACCCCCAGGCGCTGATAATAAAACAGATTGCAGCGACGAACATCATGGTTCGACGGCCAAACCTGTCTGACAACCAACCCGCGACCGCTGCGCCTAATGCACAGCCGAGCAACATGGATGCAACATTGAATCCCGTCGCAGCATCATTGGACCCGAATGCGCCGGTTAACCCGTCCACAGTCCCGTTGATCACGCCGCTATCAAAACCAAAGAGAAATCCACCAATTGTCGCGACCAAAGAGATGAGGACGACAAAGCCAATATCCCCTCCTGGTTTCGAATTAACTGTAGTTTCTGAGCTCATAGCGCCCTCCCCGGGTCAAATGCCTTCATAATTTTATTCTCAAATTCAAATTTGCGGATCAGGCCATTTGACCGAAGCGATTCTCCAGAAACTCCTGACGTCCAGACTTCGGTTTCGGATCGATGCCATCAGCGACAGTTTTGTCTGCGATGTCTGACAGGCTTGCGGCCCCCATCATCCATTTTCCGAGCTCGTCGTCCCATCCAGAATAGCGATCCGAAACCAACGCGCTGACATCACCGGCTTCGATCAGTTTCGCTGCACCGAGAAGACCGCGAGCAAGCGCATCCAAACCACCAATATGGCCATAGAAGAGATCGGCGGCGTCTATGCTCTGACGTCGAACCTTTGCGTCAAAATTGAAGCCCCCAGTCGTGAAACCTCCGTTTTTGATGATCTGATACATGCTTCGCACGATATCGAGAGGATCATTCCAGAACTGGTCTGTGTCCCACCCGTTTTGTGGGTCACCCCTATTCGCGTCGATTGACCCAAAGATGCCAAAGGCAAAGGCCATGGCGATTTCATGGTCCATCGGGTTACCCGCGAGAGTCGCGTGATTTGTCTCCAGATTGACCTTCACTTCGTTTTCGAGGCCATACTTCTGCAGAAAAGCGAATACAGTCGCCGTATCGCGATCATACTGGTGCTTTGTCGGCTCATGAGGCTTCGGCTCAATGAGCAAAGGCCCCTTAAAACCAATCTTATGCTTGTGTTCTACGGCGAGCGTCAGCAGACGGGCTAGCTGATCCATCTCCCGATTGAGATCAGTATTCAAGAGCGTTTCGTAGCCTTCACGACCTCCCCAGAAAACATAATTTTCGCCACCCAGACGCTTGGTCGCATTCATTGCGTGACATACCTGTGTCGCCGCGCTGGCAAACACTTCAGGGTCCGGGTTTGTGGAAGCGCCCGACATGTAGCGCCGATTGCTGAACACATTTGCCGTACCCCACAGAAGCTTGAGGCCAGTTTCGTCCTGTTTGCGCTCCAGAACATCCAGAATTGCGGCGAGGTTCTCGACGTGCTCTTTCATATTGGCCGCTGGCGCCATCACGTCGACATCGTGAAAACAGTAAAACGGAATACCAAGTTTGGAGTAGAATTCGAACGCGACATCTGCCTTTGCTTCGGCCATTTCCTGGCCTTCAAGCTCATGCCAAGGACGACGAAATGTTCCTTCGCCGAAAACGTCAAACCCATCCCAACAAAATGTATGCCAATAGCATGCAGCCGGGCGCAGATGGTCTTCCATGCGCTTTCCCAGCACCAGCTGATCTTTGTCGTAATATTTGAAAGCAAGTGGATTGCTTGATTCTGCACCTTCATACGGAATTTGAGGGATCTCAGCGAAAAACTCAGATGACTTGGTCATGAAACGTCCTGTTCTGAAAATTCGGATTCAAGTTTGGAGTAGAGCCGACGAAAGCGGTCTTTCTTTTCCGCCAGCGCATCGACATCGTTTTGGTCGGGGGTGATTTCTGAAATGATGTCGGGCGGCGTACAGACAGCCTCCGCTGGCTCACCGCTGAGCCCGACATGAGCGAGCTTCGCTGCGCCAAATGCCGGCCCGACCTCGGAATCCTGTCTGTATGACAGCGGCATATTCAGTGCAGCCGACAGAATTCGTCCCCAATAGGCAGATCTGGAACCTCCTCCGATCACGGTGAGGTTTTCCAGTTTACCGCCAGCTTCTGTGAGCGCGCTCAAACCGTCTGCGAGACCGAAAGACACGCCTTCGAGCACAGCTTGCGCAATAGCAGCTTGATCCGTGTCATAATCCACACCGAAAAGAACTCCTCGCGCCATGGGATTGTTATGGGGTGTTCGCTCGCCCGAAAGGTAGGGAAGAAAAACTTCACCACCAGTGAGGTCGGCATTTTGCTCCGCGCTACGAACAAACTCTCCCGTGTCAGACTGACCAGTCAGACGTGCAGCCCAATCAAGACAACTGGCTGCTGACAACATGACTGACATCTGGTGCCAACGCTCTGGAAGCGCGTGACAAAATGCATGGACGCCCGTTTCGGGAGACGGATGACACGCTTTTCCCGCCAGGAATACGACACCAGACGTTCCGAGAGACACAAACGCGCTACCCTCATCAATCACGCCCATGCCAACCGCGCCGGCGGCGTTATCTCCACCGCCCGCTATCACAGGCACACCGTCCATCCCCCAGGACGCAGCGACATCTTGTTTTAGCGTGCTGACAATTTCACATCCTTCGAGCAATCTCGGCATTTGGTCTCGAGAGAGCTCACACGCGGCCAGCATCTCGTCTGACCAGCGACGTTCTGGTACATCGAGCCACATTGTTCCGGAGGCGTCAGACATTTCAGTGGCGAACTCGCCCGTCAATCGAAACCCAATATAGTCCTTCGGCAAGAGCACCTTCTCGATACGATCGAAATTCTCGGCCTCATGACGAGCGACCCAAAGCAGTTTGGGCGCTGTGAAACCAGGCATGATCAGATTGGCAGTAATCTGCCGTGATCGTGGCTCAAGATTTTCGAGCGCCTTGCACTCTTCCCGGCATCGGCCATCATTCCACAAAATTGCGGGTCGTATGACCTCATCCGACTTGTCCAGCAGAACTGCACCATGCATCTGACCCGACAATCCAATTGCCTGAACCTTCCGGCGGTTTTCAGAAGAAAGCTTGAGAACAGACGCCTCTACAGCCTGCCACCAATCTTCAGGTGACTGCTCGGACCATAACGGCCTGGGACGGGAAACGCTTAACGGCGTTGTTGAAGAATCCAGTACCGTGTTTTTCTCATCTATGATGACGGTCTTGACGCCTGACGTCCCTATATCAATCCCAAGAAACACGTCTTTCTGGCCCTCCCAGGCTTTTTTTGATCTGGATTTTCGTTTCTGCGATCGAAATCCCTTTCCACAACTATTGCCCTGCCAATGCATGATTGTCCACCGGTGTCATGGCATGGAAAAGTCTGGATAGATCGGTCGACAGAACATGCTATTGTATGATCCGGAATGGAAACGAGACATGACAGAACGCCTTAAACTAGCCTGTGTGCAGATGACGACGCGGATTGCACCAACAGACAATCTTCCCGTCTTTGAAAGACTGGTTCGGCAAGCCGCAGCTGACGGCGCCATTTTTGTCGCGACACCAGAAATGACGGGATTCATGGACATCCGTCCTGGTGGCACTGCGCGGAACGTTCAGAGTGAAAGCAACGACATCATATTGACCAGAGCGATCGAACTGGCGCGTGAGCTGAAAATCACCCTCATGATCGGTTCGCTCGCGATCAAACTTGACGATGAATCGAGATCAGCAAACCGTTCATTTCTGATTTCACCCCACGGCCAAATTCTAGCGCGGTACGATAAAATGCACATGTTCGACGTCGAGGTAGATGATGGCCAGAGTTATCGGGAATCGAAAGCGTACAAGCCGGGCGATCAGTTTGCTGTAGCGGACACCGACTTTGGAAAGATCGGCATGTCAATCTGTTACGATCTGCGGTTTCCATATCTCTATCGCGCCATGGCAATGGCAGGAGCTGACATATTCACCTGCCCTGCGGCGTTTACCTATGTGACTGGCAAAGCGCACTGGCATGTCCTCTTGAGAGCCAGAGCAATCGAGAACGGAAGCTTTGTCATCGCACCCGCACAGGCAGGACAACACGAAGATGGCAGACGCACATTCGGGCATTCCCTGATTATCGCTCCCTGGGGAGAAATTCTTGCAGAAGGTCCCGAGGAAGGCGAAGCCGTCATCACATCAGAAATAGATCTGTCAGCTGTTCATGAAGCCAGGCGACGTGTTCCCAGCTTACAGCATACCCGGGACATCAGTTCATAAAAAAAGCCGCCACATGGGTGACGGCTTTTTCGTTTGATTTATCGACGACTAATGAGCCGTGCGGCTGGTGCCAGGGTCTTCGTTCTTATTCACGAGAGTCGCTTGCAGCGCCGCTTGCTCTTCCTCACCCCATTCGATTTCCTGAATAGAGCGTTTGAGTGCGCGTGCCAAAACTTCGTTGATGTCACCCACCGGAATGATCTCAAGCTGAGATTTTACATTCTCCGGAATATCCGCGAGGTCTTTTTCATTATCCGCAGGGATCAGAACCGTACGAATACCACCGCGAAGCGCTGCTAGGAGTTTCTCCTTCAGACCACCAATCGGCAAGACCCTACCACGAAGCGTGATCTCGCCGGTCATGGCGACATCTTTGGAAACGGGGTTACCTGTCAGAAGCGACACAATGGCAGTTGTCATGGCAACACCTGCTGATGGACCATCCTTTGGTGTCGCGCCTTCCGGAACGTGAACGTGAATATCCGTCTGGTTGAAGACGTCAGGACGGATACCGAATGACACTGCACGAGAGCGCACAAGACTGCTGGCTGCAGAAATCGATTCCTTCATCACATCCTTGAGATTGCCGGTGACCGTCATTTTTCCGCGGCCAGGCATTTTGACGGCCTCAATCGTCAGAAGATCGCCGCCCGACTCTGTCCAGGCGAGACCGGTGACAGCACCAATCTGATCTTCGCGGTCAGCCAGACCATAGCGGAACTGGCGTACGCCAGCAAAATCACCGAGATTTTCTGCCGTGATCTCGATAGACGACTCATCGCTCTGAGAAATTTTCCGAACGGTCTTGCGAGCGAGCTTAGAGATTTCTCGTTCCAGGTTCCGAACACCTGCTTCGCGCGTGTAATACCGAATTTCGTCTCTCAGCGCATCATCACCCACAGACCACTCATTCTCTTCCAAACCATGGTTTTCCGAGATTTTCGGGATCAGGTGACGCTTGGCGATTTCAAGCTTTTCGTCCTCTGTGTAACCGGCAATCCGAATAATCTCCATCCGGTCGAGCAGAGGTTGAGGCATATTCAGCGAGTTTGCCGTTGTAACGAACATGACATTCGACAGATCGTAATCCACTTCCAGATAGTGATCATTGAAGGTCGCATTCTGTTCTGGATCCAGCACTTCGAGAAGTGCAGATGCAGGGTCGCCACGATAATCCATACCGAGCTTGTCGATCTCATCGAGCAAGAAGAGCGGATTGTTTGTTTTTGCCTTTTTCAGCGACTGAATGATGCGTCCGGGCATGGAACCGATATACGTCCGTCTGTGACCGCGAATCTCTGATTCATCGCGAACACCACCCAGAGCGACACGCACAAACTCCCGGCCCGTCGCTTCTGCAATCGAGCGTCCAAGAGACGTTTTACCAACACCCGGGGGACCAACGAGACACAGAATAGAGCCTTTGACCTTCTTCGTACGCGTCTGAACCGCAAGGTATTCAAGAATACGCTCTTTCACGCGGTCGAGACCATAATGGTCGCGATCCAACACAATCTCAGCTTTATCGAGATCGGAATCGGTTTCCTTCATCTCGCCCCATGGAAGGGAAAGAATCCAGTCCAGATAATTCCGAACAACGGTCGATTCAGCAGACATCGGGCTCATCTGTTTGAGCTTTTTGAATTCCTGCTCAGCTTTGGTTCTGGCTTCTTCAGTCAGTGGCTTGTCAGCAATCTTTTTCTCAAGTTCGGCCAACTCATCGCGGCCACCCTCTTCCTGATCGCCGAGCTCTTTCTGAATGGCCTTCATTTGCTCATTCAGATAGTACTCACGCTGAGTTTTCTCCATCTGACGTTTGACGCGGTTTTTAATCTTCCGCTCCATCTGGAGCATGCCGATTTCGCCCTCCATGAGGGCAAATACGCGTTCCAGTCGATCGCCGACATTCTGAAGCTCGAGAAGAGATTGCTTCTCGCTCAACTTGACAGACAGTTGCGCAGCAATCGCATCAGCAAAACGCGCAGGGTCTTTCAAATCTGAAATACTGGAAACCGACTCCGGAGGGATCTTCCGGTTCAGTTTCACATAACCTTCAAACTGCTCGATGACGGCTCTTGAAAGCGTCTCGGCGTCCTTTTCAGACTCTTCCGTTTCCTCAATGACGTCGACTTCGCCCTCAAAGAATTCTCCGCGATCGTGGAGCGCAACGAGTTGACCACGCGACTTACCCTCGACGAGTACCTTCACAGTGCCGTCAGGCAGCTTGAGCAGCTGAAGAATAGTCGCGATCGTTCCCATGGCGTAGAGATCATCTTCCGCCGGGTCATCAACGGTCGCATCACGCTGCGCAATGAGCATGATTTCGTTTTCACCATCTTCCACAACATCCAGTGCTCGCACGGATTTTTCCCGCCCAACGAACAATGGCGCAATCATGTTCGGAAAGACGACAATGTCTCTCAGTGGCAGAACCGGCAGCGTTTTTCTTACAGTCATTTTTATCTCCGGCTGATTTTCAACATCGGGCATACAGTCAGTCTGACAGGATTCCCGACAAGCTTGGCAATACATGTGGCGATCCTGCGCACCTCTTCAAGCGCGAGGAACACTTGAAGAGATTTTCTCACAAAAAAATCGCCCGAAAGTGAACTTTCGGGCGATCTCTCAATTTTGTTTCCGAACCCGGATCAATTTCCGGGCAAAACGCAGGAGAAACTACTCTTCCTGAGCGGCTTCGAGCTCTTCTCGCGTGACCGCTTTATCGGTGACCTGAGCGCGCTCGAGGATGTAGTCGACGACTTTTTCCTCATAAATTGGCGCACGAATGGATGCGAGGGCGCCAGGAGTTTTCTGATAGAACTCGATGATCTGACGTTCCTGGCCAGGATACTTGGAAGCTTCCTGGTTAAGCGCACGAGCAACTTCTTCTTCAGTCACCTGAAGCTCTGCGGCTCGGCCGATTTCTGCGAGAACGAGACCGAGACGAACCCGACGCTCGGCAATCGCGCGATAATCCGTTTTCAGCTCGTCTTCTGATTTGTTCTTGTCTTCTTCGTCGAGACGATCTGCTTCTTTTTCACGCTCGAACTGGGTCCAGATTTGCTGGAATTCTGCATCCACCATGCCTGGAGGCAGGTCGAAGCTGTACTCTTCGTCGAGTTGGTCCAGAAGAAGACGCTTCGCGCGGTTACGGGACATGCCCGCATGTTCTGCTTCGATTTGCTCGCGAACGACGTTCTTCATCGCTTCGAGGTCTTCCAGACCGAAATTCTTTGCGAAGTCATCATCAACAGTTGCCGCTTCAGGTGCACGCACTTCGTGAACCTTGACTTCGAAGACAGCGTCTTTGCCCTTCAGGTCTTCAGACGGATAGTCTTCCGGGAAGGTGACATTGATTTCAGTTTCCTGACCGGTTTTGACGCCAACAAGTTGCTCTTCGAAACCAGGAATGAAGCGACCTTCACCAATAACGATGGTCTGGTTCTCGGCTGCGCCACCTTCAAAGGCTTCATCATCAATCTTGCCGACAAAGTCGATCACAACAGCATCGCCATCACGTGCCTTGGCAGTCTTGCCGCGCGGCTCATACTTTTTGTTGTTCTCAGCCAGCTTCTCAAGAGCTTCGGTCACCTGCTCGTCAGATACTTCAGCAACAGGGCGCTCGATTTCGAGTTTCGAAACATCAGACGTTTCGAACTGTGGCATGATCTCGACTTCCATAGAGTAAGTCAGATCTTCTGCACCTGTCGCAACCTGTTCGATGTCGCCTTCGACTTTGATGTCAGGCTGCTGAGCGGGACGCAGTTCACGCTCATCCAGCGTTTCCTGGCTGGAAGACGTGACCACTTCCTGAATGATGTCGCCCATGATTGACTTGCCATACATGCGTTTCACATGTGCGGCTGGAACCTTGCCCGGACGAAATCCCTTCAGACGCATTTGCGGACGGATTTCTTCGATTTTGCTGTCGAGCTTTTCAGACAGCTCAGTTGCCGGAATGCGGATTGTAAATGCGCGGCTCAGGCCTTCGGATTTGGTCTCTGTGACTTCCATAGTGTTCCTCGGATCAGCCTTTTTCTGGTAGGCAGTCAGTTTAGAATGGGCATTGACGGTTCGAAGGATCAGCCTTCAACGCCAAGATCAGCGGCGGTGTATGTCACAAGCCTTAAGCGCTGTCCACGCCCGGAATGCTGGACAATTGCTCGCCAATGAGAGAATCCATCCAAATGAAACACGGACCTACCTCTCACACCTTCTTTTCGCAGCGCCTGAAACTTCATTATGTTGACTGGGGAAACCCGGATGCGCCTCCCCTCATTCTGCAGCATGGCGGACTGGATCATTGCCGAAGCTGGGACTGGATCGCCCGCGAACTGAGCGAGGACTGGCACGTCATCGCGCCTGACTTAAGAGGTCATGGTGACAGTGAATGGTCTTCAGATGGCGAATATTCACTTCGCGCGTGCGTTTACGACTTTGCACAACTTATCCATCAGAAGAAGCTGTCTCCGGTCACCATTATCGGCCATTCCTATGGCGGGAACATCTCACTGAGATACACCGGCCTTTATCCTGAAAACGTTCGCAAACTCGTGGCTATTGAAGGGCTGGGACCATCCCCGAAGATCATCGCTGAACGCGAAGCCAAGCCAATCGATGAAAAAGTGAGGAGTTGGATCGACAAAAAACGTGAAATTTCTTCGCGTCTGCCAAAGCGCTACGAATCAATCGACGCGGCCATGCGCAGGATGCTGGATGCCAACAAACATCTTTCTGAGGATCAGGCCCGCCATCTCACCATTCACGGCGTCAATCAGAACGAGGATGGCAGCTGGTCCTGGAAGTATGACAATTATTTTCGGATCCAGACGCCCTATGAAATGGCGCAGGAAGATCTGAACCAATTGTGGCAACGCATTACCTGCCCGACACTACTGATTTACGGCGCAGATAGCTGGGCATCAAATCCGGAAAAAGATGGCCGGATCGCGAATTTCAACACAGCGAAAGTCGAGGAATACGAAAATGCAGGTCATTGGGCGCACCATGACCAGTTCGATCGCTTCATGTCGGATATAAGGGAGTTTTTGTAACTTGAGGGCGGTGTCACAGCCGTCCCTCAATAATCGATCCAAATGGCGCGAGTGACGGGGCTCGAACCCGCGACCCCCGGCGTGACAGGCCGGTACTCTAACCAACTGAGCTACACCCGCTC